>NZ_JBAUJB010000383.1:0-18349 GCF_049683355.1 Mycobacterium sp. | reverse complement strand
AGCCCGAACTGGGCGGCGCCCAGCAAGGCGGCCGCGGTGCCCGCGGCGTCGGGATGACGGGTCAGCGCGACCGCCGGAGCGTTCGGGATCACCAGTCCCATCGCGGCGAGGATGCCCCACACCGGCACCACGAAGCCGACCAGGCCGCCGACGTGGGCCGCGGCCAGGGCCACGAAAACAGCACCGGACACCGACGCTGCGACCAGCGCCCACACCATGATCTGCTGGGGCGAGAAGCGCCGCAGCAACACCACGTTGCACTGGGTGGAGGCGATCAACGCGATCGCCCCCGCACCGAACACCAGCGCGAAGGCGGTCTGATCGAGCCCGTAGCGGCCCTGCAGCACGAACGACGCCCCCGCGATATAGGCGAACAGGCCGGACATGCCCAGCGCCGCGATCAGCACCAGCATGACAAACCGCAGGTCACGTAGCAGTTCCAGGTAGGTCGCACCGATCCCGCGCACCTTCAGCGGGCGCCGGTGGCTCGCGGGCAGCGTCTCGGGCAGCGCCAGCGCCGCCATCACCAGCAGCGCCCCGGCCAGCACGACCAGCGCGGCGAACACCCAGTGCCAGGACGCGTGCAGCAGCACCGCGGCACCGAGCGACGGGGCGAGCACCGGTGCCACACCGAGCACCAGCATCAGCCGCGACATCACCGTCGCGGCGACGTTGTCCTTGAACAGGTCGCCGACCACCGCGATGGCGACCACCATCGCCGCCGCCGCGCCGAACCCCTGCAGTCCGCGGGCGACACCCAGCACCGCGATCGACGGCGCCAACATGCACAGCAGCGAGGCCACCATGTGCAGCACGATCCCGGCGACCATCGGTTTGCGGCGGCCCAGCGAATCCGACAGCGGGCCGACGACCAGCTGGCCCAATGCCAGCCCGGCCAGCGTCCCGGTCAGCGTCAGCTGCACCACCGACGACGACACCGACATGTCATCGGCGATCTTCGGCAGAGCGGGCAGGTACATGTCGATGGTCAACGGACCCAGCGCCACCAACAGGCCCAGGACCACGATCATCCGGGTGCGGCTCGGCGCGCTGACATCCACGTCCACGGATACTGCCATGAGAATGGTTAGTGTCGCTTCCCATTATTTTCTTCCCCAGATCGCGGACAGTGACCGCAATCACGTCCGGGCACCGGATGTAGGCCGCCGTTCGTTTGACAAGCACTAGCCTGAGGGGACGCACAGGGAGGGACCACCGCATGCGCGCCCGGTCGCACACCAAGAACCAGTTGCCCGCCGTCGGGGACGAGGATCCGAGCACCGCGGCCAAGGTGCTGTCCCAGGTCATCGAACGCGGCGCCCGCGTCCAGGCGCCGGCGGTGAAGGCCTACGTCGAACGGCTGCGCGAACACAATCCCGAGGCGAGCCCCGCCGACATCGTCGAGAAGCTGGACAAGCACTACATGGCGGCGGTGATGGCCAGCGGCGCGGCCGTCGGTTCGGCTGCGGCGTTCCCCGGTATCGGCACACTGGTCGCGATGTCGGCGGTCGCCGGCGAGACCGTGGTATTCCTCGAGGCCACAGCGGTGTACGTGCTCGCGGTGGCCGAGGTGCACGGCATCCCCGCCGAACACCGCGAACGCCGTCGCGCCCTGGTGCTGGCCGTGCTGGTCGGCGACGACAGCAAGCGCGCGGTGGCCGACCTCCTCGGCCCGGGCCGCACCAGCGGGGCGTTGCTGTCCGATGGGGCCGCGACACTGCCGCTACCGGCGGTGTCCCAGCTGAACTCGCGGCTGCTGCGCTACTTCGTCAAGCGCTACACCCTCAAGCGCGGCGCGATCGCGTTCGGCAAACTGCTCCCGGTCGGTCTCGGTGCGGTGGTCGGCGGGGTGGGCAACCGGATGATGGCCAAGAAGATCGTCGCCCATGCGCACAAGGCCTTCGGCACCCCGCCGGCGCGCTGGCCCGCGGCGCTGCGACTGCTGCCCGCGCCCCGCCCTTGACCGCGCCGATGCGTCCACTCGACGGCGGGGATCGACCGTTCGGCTACCCGGATGTTCATGTCCGCAATGACCATAACCACGTTGCCTGGTCCGGCCCGCGGCAGAAGCGCTAGCCTTTATAGGGCGGAAATGCGGGAGACCGCACACCGGGGTTGGATTGGGTGGCCGGCTGTCGTTCGGCGCCGGCTCGAAGCGAAGAATTGAGGCGAACAGCAGCCGTGAATTCACCTTCACCATTCGGTCAGAACGAGTGGTTGGTCGAAGAGATGTACCGCAAGTTCCGGGAGGATCCTTCGTCGGTCGACCCCAGTTGGCACGAGTTCCTCGTCGACTACTCCCCCGAACCCACCAACGACACCGCCCCCAGGGCCAACGGAAAATCCGCCGCAGGCCCGACCACCGCACCCGAACCCGCACCGGCACCGGCACCGAAATCAGCGAGCAGCAACGGCGAGACCAAGGCGGACAAGCCCTCGCCGAAGCCGGCCACCTCTGAGAAGACCGCCGACAAGACCACCGACAAGCCCGCCCAGGACAAGCCCGAAGCCAAGAAGAGAGAGTCCAAGAAGTCGGAGGCGAAAACGCCCGAGGCTCCGGAGAAGAGCAAGCCGGCCGCCCAGGAAGACGAGACCCAGGTGCTGCGTGGCGCCGCAGCGGCCGTGGTGAAGAACATGTCCGCGTCGCTGGACGTGCCGACGGCCACCAGCGTGCGCGCCATCCCGGCCAAGGCGATGATCGACAACCGGATCGTCATCAACAACCACCTCAAGCGCACCCGGGGCGGCAAGATCTCGTTCACCCATCTGCTGGGCTACGCGATCGTGCAGGCGGTCAAGAAGTTCCCGAACATGAATCGCCACTTCGCCGAGGTCGACGGCAAGCCGAACGCGGTCACCCCCGCGCACACCAACCTCGGCCTGGCGATCGATCTGCAGGGCAAGAACGGCAGCCGCCAACTCGTCGTCGCGGCGATCAAGAACTGCGAGACGATGCGGTTCGGTCAGTTCATCGCCGCCTACGAAGACATCGTGCGCCGCGCCCGCGACGGCAAACTGACCGCCGAAGACTTTGGCGGCGTGACGATTTCGTTGACCAACCCCGGCACCATCGGCACCGTGCACTCGGTGCCGCGGCTGATGCGGGGCCAGGGTGCGATCGTCGGTGCCGGTGCCATGGAATACCCGGCAGAGTTCCAGGGCGCCAGCGACGAGCGCATCGGTGAACTCGGTGTCGGCAAGCTCATCACGCTGACGTCGACCTACGACCACCGCATCATCCAGGGCGCCGAGTCCGGCGACTTCCTGCGCACGATCCACCAGTTGTTGCTCGACGACGAGTTCTACGACGAGATCTTCCGCGAGCTCGGCATCCCCTACGAGCCGGTTCGCTGGCGGATCGACAACCCCGATTCCATCGAGGACAAGAACGCCCGGGTCATCGAGCTGATCGCGGCCTACCGCAATCGCGGCCACCTGATGGCCGACATCGACCCGCTGCGGCTGGACAACACCCGCTTCCGCAGCCACCCCGACCTCGACGTCAACACCCACGGTCTGACGCTGTGGGATCTGGACCGGGAGTTCAAGGTCAACGGGTTCGCCGGCAAGACCAACAAGAAGCTGCGCGACGTGTTGGGCCTGCTGCGTGACGCGTACTGCCGCCACGTCGGGGTGGAGTACACCCACATCCTCGAGCCCGACCAGCAGGAGTGGCTGCAGCAGCGCATCGAGATCAAGCACGAGAAGCCGACCGTCGCCGAGCAGAAGTACATCCTGAGCAAGCTCAACGCGGCCGAGGCGTTCGAAACCTTCCTTGCGACCAAATACGTTGGCCAGAAGCGATTCTCGCTCGAAGGGGCCGAGACCGTAATCCCGATGATGGATGCCGCGATCGACCAGGCCGCCGAACACGGCCTCGACGAGGTCGTCGTCGGCATGCCGCACCGGGGCCGTCTCAACGTGCTGGCCAACATCGTCGGCAAACCGTATTCGCAGATCTTCACCGAGTTCGAGGGCAACCTCAACCCGTCACAGGCGCACGGTTCCGGGGACGTCAAGTACCACCTCGGCGCGACGGGTACCTACATCCAGATGTTCGGTGAGAACGACATCGCCGTGTCGCTGGTCGCCAATCCCAGCCACCTCGAGGCGGTCGACCCGGTGCTCGAGGGCATCGTGCGCGCCAAGCAGGACATGTTGGGCGTCGGGGAAGAGGTCGACGGGTCCAACCAGTTCACGGTCGTGCCGATGATGCTGCACGGCGACGCCGCGTTCGCCGGGCAGGGGGTGGTGGCCGAGACGCTGAACCTGGCCCTGCTGCCCGGCTACCGCACCGGCGGGACCATCCACATCATCGTCAACAACCAGATCGGGTTCACCACCTCCCCGGGTGACTCCCGCTCCTCGGAGTACTGCACCGACGTCGCCAAGATGATCGGCGCGCCGATCTTCCACGTCAACGGCGACGATCCGGAGGCCGCGGTGTGGGTGGCCAAGCTGGCCGTCGACTTCCGGCAGCAGTTCAACAAGGACGTCGTCATCGACATGCTGTGCTACCGGCGGCGCGGGCACAACGAGGGCGACGACCCGTCGATGACGCAGCCCAACATGTACGACGTCATCGACACCAAGCGCGGCGTGCGCAAGACCTACACCGAGGCGTTGATCGGCCGCGGTGACATCTCGATGAAGGAAGCCGAGGACGCCCTCCGCGACTACCAGGGCCAGCTCGAACGGGTCTTCAACGAGGTGCGCGATCTCGAGAAGCACGAGATCGAGCCCAGCGCCTCGGTGGAGTCCGACCAGATGGTTCCGGCGGGGATGAACACCGCGGTGGACAAGGCGCTGCTGGCGCGCATCGGCGACGCCCACCTGGCGGTCGTCGAGGAGTTCAACGTCCATCCGCGGGTGAAACCGGTGCTGGAGAAGCGCCGCGAGATGGCCTACGAGGGCAAGGTCGACTGGGCGTTCGCCGAGCTGCTGGCACTGGGCTCGTTCCTGGCGGAGGGCAAGACGATCCGGTTGACCGGGCAGGACACCCGGCGCGGCACCTTCACCCAGCGCCATTCGGTGATCATCGACCGCAAGACGGGCAAGGAGTTCACGCCCCTGGACCTGTTGACGGTCGACACCGACGGCAACCCGACCGGCGGCAGGTTCATGGTCTACGACTCCGCGCTGTCGGAGTTCGCCGCGGTGGGCTTCGAGTACGGCTACTCGGTCGGCAACCCAGACGCGCTGGTGCTGTGGGAGGCCCAGTTCGGTGACTTCGTCAACGGGGCGCAGTCGATCATCGACGAGTTCATCAGCTCCGGCGAGGCCAAGTGGGGCCAGCTCTCCGATGTGGTGCTGCTGCTGCCGCACGGCCACGAGGGCCAGGGACCCGACCACACCTCGGGCCGCATCGAGCGGTTCCTGCTGTTGTGGGCGGAGGGGTCGATGACGATCGCGATGCCGTCGACGCCGGCGAACTACTTCCACCTGCTACGCCGTCACGGCCTCGACGGGATCCACCGACCGCTGATCGTCTTCACGCCGAAGTCGATGCTGCGCAACAAGGCGGCCGTCAGCGACATCCGCGACTTCACCGAGATGAAGTTCCGCTCGGTGCTCGAGGAGCCCACCTACACCGACGGGGAGGGTGACCGCTCCAAGGCCAAGCGGATCCTGTTGACCAGTGGCAAGCTGTACTACGAGTTGGCCGCGCGCAAGAACAAGGAACAGCGTGACGACGTGGCGATCGTCCGCATCGAGCAGCTCGCGCCGTTGCCGAGGCGCCGACTCGCCGAGACGCTCGACCAGTACCCCAACGCCGCCGAGTACTTCTGGGTGCAGGAGGAGCCTGCGAACCAGGGTGCGTGGCCGACGATGGGGCTGACGCTGCCCGAGGTGCTGCCGGACAAGCTCACCGGCATCAAGCGCATCTCCCGTCGGGCGATGTCGGCGCCGTCCTCGGGTTCGTCGAAGGTGCACGCCGTCGAGCAGCAGGAGATCATCGACGAGGCGTTCGCCTAGCCTTGCCGGGATTCACGTCGATCATCGCGCGCTGACAAGACGTCGACGGAGGCGAACTCGACGCATGTCCGTAGTCACCAGTGCCGTGTCCGGAACCGCTGTCGTCGTCGGCGGTGCCGCAGTCGGCTTCTATGCCCGGAACAACGCCACCTACGCTGTCCGCGATTTCAAAGCCGTGACAAAAGCTGGCTTCACCGAGCATGGGCATACGCTGCCGAGCGGCACACGGCTGAACTACGCCGAAGGCCCCGCGAATGGACCCGCGGTCCTGCTCATACACGGCCAGGGCGGAGCCTGGGAGAGCTATGCACCTGTGTTACCCCGACTCGCACAGGAGTTCCATGTCTTCGCAGTCGACGTTGCCGGCCACGGGTCGTCCAGCCGCACCCCGGGCGGTTACGACGTGCACACCATCGGAACGGACATCGCCATATTCGTCGAGGAGGTGATCGGCGGGCCGGTGATCCTGTCGGGTCACTCCTCGGGCGGACTCATCGCTGCGCGGGTCGCGGCGAACGAGCCGGCGCAGGTCGCCGCAGTGTTATTCGAGGATCCGCCGTTCTTCTCCACCGAAGCAGACCGGATGCCGCAGCAGTTCAACTTCATTGATCTGGCGACCCCTGCCCACGAGTTTCTCCAGCAAGATGTCGAGAGCGACTTCGCGACCTGGTACGTCGATCACAATGCGTGGATCCGCTACTTTGGAAGCGGCCGCGAGGGAATCGCCAAGTTCGCGCGCAAGTATCGAAATTCCCATCCCGAAAAAGCACTGAACATCTGGTTCCTTCCGCCATCCGTGAACAAGGCGTTCCAGTTCATGCACGAGTTCGACCCTGCCTTTGCCGATGCGTTCTACACGTTCGACTGGCAACGAGACTTCGACCAGCAGGCGACGCTCGAGGCAGTACAGGCACCGTCGATCCTCGTCCACGCCAACTGGAGGATCACCGACCGCGACATCCTCGAAGGCGCCATGACCGACGACGATGCGTCACGCGCCTGCGCCGCACTGCCAGACTGCCGCATCGAACGCGTCGACACCGGCCACGGCTTCCACGACGAGAACCCACACTTGTTCATCGACCTCGTGCGACAGCTACGCGACGCCGTTGCCTGAGGGCATCTGGAACTGACGCGTCAAAAATCAACGCGTTGGCCGCCCGACCCTTCTGGCCGACAACACCTAGCCGAACAGCGAGAACGGCACGCCGTCGGTGAGGGCGACGACTGCGCGTGGGCAGAAGATCTGGATCGCCAGTCCGGTGAACATCGTCGCCGGGCCTAGCGGTCGACCGAGTTCGTCGGCGACCCGGGCGGCGACGTCGGCGGCGTCCTGTCCGGGATCGGCCAGCATCGGGCAGATGGACTCCCCGACACGGACCGCGGTCGCCGGGTCGATGTCGCCGATGCGGTAGTGGTCGAGCGCCCCGAGGAAGACGTCGGTCTCGGTATCTGCGTGCGCCGGTGCCGCGGACATCGTCGCTGCCACCACGGCGGCCGACGCGACGAGGGTTGCGGCGGCCCGGTACCTGTTGGTCATGCCTCTACACTCTACTGTCGTCGCGGACGCGCTGGGCATTACGCCGGCGCCACCCGAACAGGGTCGGTACCCGCGGTACCGGGTAGGCTGACAGGCACTCAACACGCGTAGAACAACACGAGGGAGTGGATATGCAGGGCTTCGCCGGAAAGGTGGCCGTCGTGACCGGCGCCGGCTCGGGCATCGGTCAGGCGCTGGCGATCGAATTGGGCCGCTCCGGCGCCCACGTGGCGATCAGCGACATCGACACCGAGGGTCTGGCCGTCACCGAGGAGCGCCTCAAGGCCATCGGCACCCAGGTGAAGTCCGACCGCCTCAACGTCACCGAGCGGGAGGCCTTCCAGTCCTACGCCGACGGCGTCGCCGAGCACTTCGGCAAGGTCAACCAGATCTACAACAACGCCGGCATCGCCTTCACCGGCGACATCGAGATCAGCCAGTACAAGGACATCGAACGGGTGATGGACGTCGACTTCTGGGGCGTGGTCAACGGCACCAAGTCCTTCCTGCCGCACCTCATCGCCTCCGGCGACGGACACGTCGTCAACGTCTCCAGCGTCTTCGGCCTGTTCGCGGTGCCCGGCCAGGGTGCCTACAACGCGGCGAAGTTCGCGGTGCGTGGCTTCACCGAAGCGCTGCGCCAGGAGATGGCGCTGGCCAACCACCCCGTCAAGGTCACCTGTGTGCACCCCGGTGGCATCAAGACCGCCATCGCCCGCAACGCCACCGCCGCCGAAGGCCTGGACCCCGAAGAACTCGCCCAGACCTTCGACAAGAAACTCGCCAGCACGAGTCCCGAGAAGGCTGCCCAGATCATCCTGGACGGGGTGCGCAAGAACAAGGCGCGGGTCCTGGTGGGCAATGACGCGAAGATGTTCGACATCGTCATCCGGGCCGTCGGCGCGCGCTACCAGACCCTGTTCCCCAAGGTCGTCTCGCGGCTCACGCCGCCGGCGCACTGAGCGCGCTCACGCACGGTCAGTGACCGATGCCGAGCGGGTGTGCGTCGAGCCACTGCCCGGCCACCAGGCCCGCATCGGCGCCCTCGGCCACGCGGCGGCGCATCTCGGCCAGCGAGCCGGTCTCCAGCACCCCGGCGAGCTCGTTGAGCGCGAGCACCTGGGACTCGGTCAATTCGTTGCGCCGGTACAACGGCACCACGTTCTCCGCACGGATGAGCGACGTCTCGTCGGACAGCACCACCACCTCCGGCGGTACGTCCCCGGCGGCGGTCGTCGTCCACGCCGCATCGATCTGACCGGCCCGAAGCGACGCGAACATCGCTTCGTCGTCCGGGAATTCGCGCGCCCGCGGCAGGTCGCAGGTGCCCAGCGACGACGGCCGCGCTGCACCGCTCACCGCGCCCACCGACACGTCCCCACACCGGCGGGCCAGCGCCGACACATCACTGACGTCCCAGTCCTCGGAGGTCTTCTCGGTCACCGCGACGGCGGGTTTGTCCTGTGCCGAGGTGGTGTAGTCACCGGCGGCGATGCCCTCGGGCAACGCCGCGACCAGCATTCGGTACACCTGCACGTCGGACCGTGCGGGGGCGTCCGGGTCGAACCGTTGCAGCAGCCGCCCGGTGAACCCCGGCGCGACGCGGATCTGTCCCGAGTCCAACCGATCGAGTGGATCCTGCTCGACCTCGACGTGTGCGGCGTTGCCGTAGTAGCGCAGCGCGGCGGCGTAGAGGTGGGCCACCAGTTCGGCTTCCGGATCCGAGGTCGCCCCCACCGGAATCGACGGCGGTTGCGTACCGCCGCAGCCCGCGGCCACCAAAGAGACGACCAGCACAGACGCCAGTCGACTCGCGATGCGCCCGCGGCTCAGCCGACCGCATCCTCGGACGCGGCAGCGACCGCGGCGGCCACCGCGGGACCCACCCGCGGGTCCAGGGCGCTGGGCACGATGTGGTCGACTGCCAGGTCGTCACCCACCACGGAGAAGATCGCCTCGGCGGCGGCCACCTTCATGTTCTCGGTGATGCGGCGCGCCCCCGCGTCCAGCGCACCGCGGAAGACACCCGGGAACGCCAGCACGTTGTTGATCTGGTTCGGGAAGTCGCTGCGCCCGGTGGCCACGACGGCCGCGTACTTGCGGGCCACGTCGGGGTGGATCTCCGGATCGGGGTTCGACATCGCGAACACGATGCCGCCCGGCGTCATCGTCGCGATCAACTCCTCCGGCACCAGCCCGGCCGACACACCCATGAACACATCGGCGCCGTCGAGCGCCTCGGCGATGCCGCCGCGGAGACCGCGCGGGTTGGACCGGGACGCCAACTCGGCCTTGAACGGGTTGAGATCGTCGCGCTCGGTGTGCACGACACCCTTGCTGTCGAGCACCGTGACATCACCGATGCCCTTGGCCAACAAGATGTTCGCGCAGGCGATGCCGGCGGCACCGGCACCGGAGATGACGACCTTCATCGTGTGCATGTCGCGGTCGAGCACCCTGCTGGCGCCCAGCAGCGCGGCGAGCACGACGATGGCGGTGCCGTGCTGATCGTCATGCATGACCGGGCAGTCCAGCGCCTCGGTGACGCGGCGCTCGATCTCGAAGCAGCGCGGCGCCGAGATGTCTTCGAGGTTGACCGCCCCGAACGTGGGACGCAGCCGGATGATCGTCTCGACGATCTCGTCGGGATCCTTGGTGTCCAGCACGATCGGGATGGAGTCCAGCCCGCCGAACGTCTTGAACAGCGCGCTCTTGCCCTCCATCACCGGCAGCGAGGCCGCCGGTCCGATGTCGCCGAGCCCGAGTACCGCGCTGCCGTCGCTGATGACCGCCACCAGCCGGTTCGCCCAGGTGTAGCGCTTGGCGAGGGTGGCGTCCGCAGCGATCGCACGGCTGACCTGCGCCACCCCGGGGGTGTAGGCGATCGACAGTGCCCGCTGGGTGTCCAGTGGCGATTTCAGTTCGACGGTGAGCTTGCCTCCCTCGTGCGCCTCGAAGATCTCGTTGTCCTCGATGACAACCTGGGGCGTGCGGGTCTGCGACCCGCACGAGGAACCGACAACACTTTCCGACACGGCCGTCAGGGTAACCGACGGCGCGAGCTCACAGAGATGGGTTCCCCCTTCGTGAGCAGATCGCCACCGGCGCGACGCGTAGCATCCCTGCTACCGGTCAGGGCACTCGATCGGGACACCTCATGTCGGAGGGAGGCCCGCGCATGCCGTCGTTTCGCGCGTTGCCGCCGTCGCGACTACGCCAGCCCCGCACCCCGACCGACGGGCCGGACGCCTCGAGCATCCATGTACCCGTGGCCCGGGCGATGGTCGACTGCGGCGTCTACAGTGACGGCGCCCGACTGCCGGGCAAGTACACCCACGCCGCCGCGCTGCGCAAGGTGCACGAGATCGAGGCCGAAGGCAGGGATGCCTTCGTCTGGGTCGGGCTGCACGAACCCGACGAGCATCAGATGCAGACCGTGGCCGACGTTTTCCGCCTGCACGAACTCGCGGTCGAGGACGCCGTGCACGCCCATCAGCGACCCAAACTCGAGCGCTACGACAAGACGCTGTTCCTGGTGCTCAAGACCGTCACATACGTCGACCACGAATCGATGGCCAACGCACGCGAGATCGTGGAGACCGGCGAGGTGATGATCTTCGTCGGCCCCGACTTCGTCGTCACCGTCCGTCACGGTGAACACGGCGGGCTGGCCGGGGTGCGACGACACCTGGAAGCTTCGCCGGCCACCCTCGAACTCGGTCCGTACTCGGTCATGCACGCGATCGCCGACAGCGTCGTGGACACCTACCTCGAGGTCACCGAATCCATCGAGACCGACATCGATGCCATGGAGGAGAACATCTTCTCACCGCAGTCGCAGACCAACATGGCCTCCATCTACCTGCTCAAGCGCGAGGTCGTCGAACTGCGCCGCGCCGTCGCCCCGTTGGTGACCGACCTCGAGCGCATCGGCACCGATCACGAAGACCTGATCAACGTCGAGATCCGCCGCTACATGCGCGACGTCCTCGACCACACCATCAAGGCCTCCGAACGCATCGCCAGCTACGACGAACTGCTCAGCTCGCTGGTGCAGGCCGCGCTCGGCAAGGTCGCCATGCAGCAGAACGTTGACATGCGCAAGATCTCCGCGTGGGTGGCCATCGCGGCCGTGCCCACCGCGTTGGCGGGCATCTACGGGATGAACTTCGAGCACATGCCCGAGCTGGAATGGACCTGGGGTTACCCTGCGGTGCTGTTGCTGATGGCGGCCGTGTGCGTGATGTTGTACCGCACATTCCGGCACAACAACTGGCTCTGACCCGCCGGAAGTGTATTCCGGCAGGCCAAATCTCGAAGTTCTACTGCCGGAATACAGTTCCGGCGTAGGGAGTGGTGGCCGGCCGCTCACTTCGGACTGGTGGCCCGCCGCTCACTTCGGACTGGCGGCCCGCCGCTCACTTCGGACTGGCGGCCCGCCGCCGTGGGTCCGTCGGATCGACCCCGTCCTGCACCCACGCCTCCCGCATCGCCTCGGCGCCCTTGAGCCGCACCCACGCCGCCTCGGTCGCCGTGATCGGCACCGCCGACAACACCGAGACCGGCGACAGTGGTTCGGGCAGCACGACCTCGTCGATGGTGCTGGGCGCCAACAGGTATGCCGTGAAGGGTGCACCCCGCCAAAGCGGTGTCTCCAGATCGACGAGCGCGTCGGGTTCCAGGATCAACCCTTCGACCGCAGGCGCCGCGGCGACCACTGCGAGCGACCGCGCCAGCCCGGCGGGTGACGGTCCGCGCAGTGCGATCGCGACCTCGGCGCGCGGCCCCCGGACAGGATCGGCGAGCAGCTCAGCCGGGTCGACCATCGGGTGGCGTGAACAACCGACCGACACGTAGTACACTGCAGTGCCATCGCCGCCGTCGGGCACCCCGAACCGGACGACGTCGATCGGGTCCGCACCGAGGAACGTGACGCTTGCCTCGACGGGCTCCGCGGTGACGCCGATCCGCGTGAAGTGGTCGGCCAGGTGAGCGCGTACGCGAGCGAGGACGTCGCTCATCGGGTCCCGGTGATCGACTCGGTGATCGAAGCCATCCGGAAATCAGATCGTCAGACGTGCCAGCAGGTCCCGGCCCCGCTCGGCGCTCTGCGGATCACACAACACGTCGTAGCGGCCGGCGACGAGTTGCAGCGTCGAGCTGAAATCCCTTGTGCCCCGGGCCATCGCGTACGGGATCGCCGAGGTGATCAGACCGAAGAACACACCGGCGACCAGACCGGTGATCAGCGCGCTCCACGGGTTGGGGCTGAAGAAACCCAGGATGAGGCCGATGAACAACCCCAACCAGGCGCCCGTGAGGACACCGCCGCCGAGCACCTTGGGCCAGGTCAGTTTCCCGGTGACCCGCTCGACCTGCATCAGGTCGACGCCGACGATGGTCACGTGTTCAACAGGAAACTGCTGGTCGGTGAGGTAGTCCACGGCACGTTGGGCTTCCGCGTACGTCGGATACGACCCGATCGGCCACCCTTTGGGAGGGGTGGGCAGGCCGACCGGACGGCCTCGTCCCGATGCGGGGACGCCGGATGCCCCACCGGGATTCTGTCCAGGCTGGAACGGGCTGGTCATCGTCGTGAACTCCTTCGATTGCGCGACGTGCAAGGCTAGTGTGCCGTCAACGATCCCGGCCCGCCAAAGGTGCCCGACTTGGGCTCACCTCGGGTCACCTTCGGTTGCGCTAGGTTGATCAGCATGACAAATTCGGACGACGAGTCAGGCCGAATCGAATCTTCCGATTCCACCGGCGGCGGGTCCGAGCCGTCCCCCGCCGGCCACGAGGCGCCCCCGACCGAGCGAAACGGGCCGTCGACGCCGTCGCAGGGCTCTTCGCCCGCGCCGTCGTCGGACTATCCCGCGTACGGCCAGCAGCCCACTCCGCCGGATTCCGGGTTCGACACCCCGGCCACCGGCTTCCCGCCGCCCGGTGGCTACCAGCCGCTCGGCGGTTACCCGCCCTCCGGCGGCTATCCGCCACCGCCCTCCGGTTACCCGCCCCCATACCCCGACCGGGGAACGGCGCAGTACCCGAATTCGGGATACGGCGCACCGGCGTACCCACCGCCGCCGCAGTACGGCGGCTACCCACCGCCGCCCGCCGGCTACCCCGGCGCCGACTACGGCTATCCCGGATCGGATTACGGCTACGGCGCTCCGGTTCAGCAGGGCACCAACAGTCTTGCGATCTGGTCGCTGGTCGCGTCGATTCTCGGGGTGTGCTGCGGCCTGGGCTCGATCGTCGGCATCGTGCTCGGCTTCATGGCGCTCAGCCAGATGAAGCAGACCCGGCAGGCAGGCAGCGGGCTGGCGATCGCAGGCATCGTCGTCGGTGTGGTGACGCTGCTGATCAGCTTCGGCTGGACCATTGCGATGCTGGCCGCCTGACCGGGTAGCCCCCGCATGACCACCAGCGGACCCGAAGAGCCCGGTCGAGGTATCGGACCGCTGTGGGACTACCCGGCCGACGCTGGGCTGCCGCCGCCGCTGTACCCGCCGCCGTACCCGGGCTACTACCAGCCTTATCCGACCCCGCCGGGCTACCCCCCGGCCTGGCCGCTGAAGCCACCGGGCACCAACGGCAAGGCGGTCGCCGCGCTGGTGACATCGCTGGGCGGCATGGTCTGCTGTGGCCTGCCCGCCGTCGTCGGTCTGGTGCTGGGGATCGTCGCGATGCGCGAGACCAAGCGGACCGGGCAGGATGGACACGCGCTGGCCGTGGCCGCCGTCGTCGTCAGCACGGTCGTCCTCGTCGGCTACTTCCTCTACCTGTCGGTGGCGATCCTGCTCAACCTCGGGTGACCGATTCGGCGGTCACTCGGGGGGCCGGAACGGTTCTCCGGTGCGCTGCATGCCCGCCGCACGACCCTTGCCGGCGATGACGAGCGCCATCTTGCGGCTCGCCTCGTCGATCATCTCGTCGCCGAGCATCACCGCGCCCCGCGCGCCGCCGGCGCGGGAGGTGTGCCATTCATAGGCCTCGAGAATCAGTTCGGCGTGGTCGTAGGCGTCTTGTCGCGGGCTGAAGATCTCGTTGCCCGCGGCGATCTGGTCGGGGTGCAGCACCCACTTGCCGTCGTAACCCAATGCCGCGGAGCGGCCCGCCACCACCCGGAACGCGTCGGTGTCGCGGACCTTGAGATAGGGCCCGTCGACGGCGGCGATGCCGTGGGCGCGTGCGGCCACCAGTATCCGCATCAGAATGTGGTGGTAGGCGTCACCGACGTCGTATCCCTCAGGCTGCTCGCCCACCACCAGCGTGCGCATGTTCAGGCTCGCCATCAGATCAGCGGGGCCGAGCACGAGCGCCTGGACGCGGGGAGCGGCCGCGATCGCGTCGATGTCGGTCAGTCCCCGGGCGTCCTCGATCTGCGCTTCGATACCGATCTTCCCGGCCGGCAGTCCGTGGGTGGCCTCCAATTGCCCCAGCAGCAGATCCAGCGCGTGGATGTGTGACACATCGACCACCTTGGGCAACACCACGACGTCGAGTGCCGCGCCCGCACCGGCGACCACCTCGATGATGTCGGCGTGGGTCCACGGCGTCGTCCAGTCGTTGACGCGGACGCCGCGCAGCTGACCGCCCCAACCGGGCTCACCGAGGGCGACGGCGACGCGTGCCCGCGCTTCGCTCTTCGCGTCGGGGGCGACGGCGTCTTCGAGGTCGAGAAACACCTCGTCGGCCGGCAGTGTCTTGGCCTTCTGGATCATCTTGGCGCTGGAGCCCGGCACGGACAGGCACGTCCGCCGGGGTCGATACCGGTTTTCCACAACATTCTCTCTACCCTTGACGACCATGGCGTCGGTCAACAGGGTCTATGCGGCCCGACTTGCGGGAATGGTGGTGCTCGGCCCCGACGGCGAGTCCATCGGCCGCGTCCGTGATGTGGTCATCGGCATCAGCCTGGTGCGACAACAACCGCGCGTCCTCGGTCTCGTCTGCGAGTTGCTCAGCCGTAGAAGAATTTTCGTGCCGATCCTGCGGGTCACGGCGATCGAGCCCGGCGCGGTCACCTTGTCCACCGGCAACGTGTCGCTGCGGCGTTTCTCCCAACGTCCCGGCGAGGTTCTGGTGCTGGGGCAGGTCATCGAGACCCGCGTCCGCGTCGACGACCCGGATCTGGAGCAGCTCGCGGGACTGGACGTGGTGGTCGTGGATCTCGGCATCGAGCAGACCCGGACCCGCGATTGGGTGGTCACCAAGGTAGCGGTGCGTCCGCAACGCCGCCTCGGACGGCGCAGCAATGTGCACGCCGTCGACTGGCAGCACGTCCACGGCCTGACGCCGTCCGGCCTGGCGATGCCCGATCAGGGCGTGGCCCAGTTGCTCGAGCAGTTCCAGGGTCAGCGGGCCGTCGAGGTGGCCGACGCCATCCGCGAACTGCCCAACAAGCGCCGCTACGAGGTGGTCAACGCGCTCGATGACGAGCGGCTCGCCGATGTCCTGCAGGAGCTGCCGGAAGACCAGCAGCTCGCGGTGCTGCGGCAGCTGAAGACCGACCGGGCCGCCGACGTGCTCGAGGCGATGGACCCCGACGACGCCGCAGACCTTCTCGGGACGATGACGCCGGCGGACGCCGAGCAGTTCCTGCGTCGCATGGACCCGGAGGACTCCGAGGACGTGCGCCGCCTGCTCAGCCATTCACCGAACACCGCAGGCGGTCTGATGACCTCGGAGCCGGTGGTGCTGGCCCCCGACACCACCGTCGCCGAAGCCCTTGCCCGGGTGCGGGATCCGGACCTGACACCCGCGCTGGCGTCGGTGGTCTTCGTCGTTCGTCCGCCCACCTCCACACCCACCGGCCGCTACCTCGGTTGTGTGCATCTGCAGCGTCTGCTGCGCGAACCACCCGCCGAGCTGGTCAGCGGAATCGTCGACAGCGACCTGCCCTACCTGCGGCCGGAGGATTCGCTGGGCGCGCTCACCCGCTATTTCGCCGCCTACAACCTGGTGTGCGGGCCGGTGGTGGACGACGAGAGCCACCTCGTCGGCGCCGTGTCCGTCGACGACGTGCTCGACCACCTGTTGCCCGACGACTGGCGTGAACGTGAGGCCGAACCCGAGATCTTCACCGTGGAGGGCACGCGATGAGCGAGAGCTCCGCCCGGCAGCGTCTCGACACCCCCCGGGTCTCCCGGTCCCTGACCCCCCGGCTGGACGTGGAGGCCGTCGGCCGGGTCAGCGAACGGTTCGCCCGGTTCCTCGGCACCGGTCGGTACCTGGCGATCCAGACCGTCGCAGTGATCGCGTGGATCCTGCTGAACGTCGGAGCCTTCGCCTGGCAGTGGGACCCGTATCCGTTCATCCTGCTCAACCTGGCGTTCTCCACCCAGGCGGCGTACGCGGCGCCGTTGATCCTGCTCGCCCAGAACAGGCAGGAGAACCGCGACCGGGTCTCGCTGGAAGAAGACCGCAGGCGCGCAGAGCAGACCAAGGCCGACACCGAGTACCTCGCGCGCGAGCTGGCTGCGCTGCGTCTGGCGGTCGGCGAGGTCACCACCCGCGACTATCTGCGCCGCGAGTTGGAGGAGGTCCGGGAGCTGATCGCGACGCTGCGCCCACCGGCCGAGGACGGCAGCGAGGAGCCGAGCAAACACGACACCGAGCGGCGGTCGAAGAAGAACGGGTGAAACAGCTAGGGCGATTGCTGTTACACCAGCGTTGCCGAGTCGGTATGGTGACTGTGATTCACAGGCAACCACACGACTAGGACGGTTGAGTGCACATCGGGCGAAAAGCCTCCGCAGGGACGGCGAAGCGGCAGGTTGGTCGAGTGGTTCACATGCCGGCCTTTGGTGTCGCCGCGGTGCTCGCCCCACTTGTGCTCGCCGGTGCCGTCGGTGCGTCCGCGCCGTCGGCCAACCTGCCGACCCGCGATTCGGCGGTGATGCCGCTCGCCGCCGTCGAACTCTCGCCCGATGACCGTTCCGGCGCGTCGGTGGTTGCGGTGACCAAGACGCCGTCCCCGGTGCGCATCGCCGCCAGCAACTCGTCTGCACCACCACCTGCCGCCGTGGTGAATTCTCCTGGAGCGCTGCGTATTCCGTCGATGGCGCTGGCGGCTTACCGCAACGCCGAGAGCATGATGACCGCGGCCTACCCCGGCTGCGGGGTGAGTTGGAACCTGCTGGCCGGGATCGGCCGGATCGAGTCGATGCACGCCTATGGCGGCGCGACCGACGCCCGCGGCACCGCGGTGCGTCCGATCTACGGACCCACACTGGACGGCACGCTGCCCGGCAACGAGGTCATCGTGCAGAGCCGCAGCGCCGACCGGGTGACCTATGCCCGGGCGATGGGTCCGATGCAGTTCCTGCCGGGAACCTGGTCGCGCTACGCCTCCGACGGCGACGGCGACGGCAAGGCAGATGTGCAGAACGTCTACGACGCGTCGCTGGCGGCGGCCCGCTACCTGTGCAGCGGCGGGATGAACCTGCGCAACCAGTCCGACGTGATGGCCGCGATCCTGCGCTACAACAACTCGATGGCCTATGCCCGCAACGTGCTGAGCTGGGCGGCGTCCTACGCAACGGGCGTCGTCCCCGTCGACCTGCCGCCGATCAACGGGTCGGTCCCGTCGCTGGGTGACTACACCGCGGGCACCGCCGCCGACACCCACCTCGAGCGCACGCAGGGAATCGGGCCGGGGCTGCCGATGAACGCCACCGGCCTGCCGGCCAACGACCCGCTGTCGCTGCTGCCGCTGATGGAGCGGACCGATGCGGCCCGCCAGATCTCGACCAACCTGCCGGGGTTCGCGCCCGGACAGTCCCTCGGCCCGCTACCCGGTCCCGCGCCGGCCCCGGCGGCCGCACC
>NZ_JBAUJB010000382.1:0-17721 GCF_049683355.1 Mycobacterium sp. | reverse complement strand
CGCACCGTGCGGTATGCGGTGACATCCTCGATCTCCCAGCCGCGTTCGCGCAGCCCCTCGGCCAGCGTCTCGGTGGCGATGTCGGCGCGGGGCAGCAGCACACGGTTGACCGGGTCGAAAACGTCGTCGTAGGGCGGGAACTCGTCGAGCAGGCCGAGTGACGATTGTTCCCCGGTCGGAACCAACTCGGGGTTGATACCGAAGGCGCGTACCCGGTCGGCGGTGGCCTGCCCGACGCAGGCGATCTTCACCCCGGAGAACGCGCGGGCGTCCAGACCGAACTCGTTGAACTTCTCCCACACCGCGCGCACCGCGTTGGTGGAGGTGAACACCACCCACTGGAAGCGGCCGTCCACCAAGCCCTTGACGGCCCTTTCCATCTGGGCCGGGCTGCGCGGCGGCTCGACCGCGATCGTCGGCACCTCGATGGGCAGCGCCCCGTGTCCGACGAGCCGGTCGCTCATCTCGCCGGCCTGGTCCTTGGTGCGGGGCACCAGCACGGTCCACCCGTAGAGGGCCCGGCTCTCCCACCAGTTCAGCTTGGCGCGGTTGGCGACCGTCCGCCCGATCGTCACGACAAGGGCGCCCGCGGTGGCCGCGGGGAGCCCGTCGGGACCGGCGCCGGCCAACACGGCCTTATCCATCAGGTCCGCCAGCGTGGTCTCGACGGAACGCTGCTGGCAGGTGGTGCCGTTGGCGGTCACCACGGTCGGGGTGTTGTCGGCGAGGCCGTACTCGATCAGCGTGCGAGCCGCCTCGGGCAGATGAGAGGCCGTCGCGTGCAGGATCAGCGGTCCCGGCGCGGCGGCCAGCGCCGCCCAGTCGACGTCGCCGCGCACGTCGGCCACCGTGTGCGCCGAGCCCAGCGGCAGCCCCGCATAGGTGGGCACCGCCGTGGTGTCGGGCAGTCCGGGGACGATCTCGAAGGTCAGCTGGGTGCGCGCGAGCGCGTTCACCTCGGTGATCACCGCGTCGATCGACAGCGGATCGCCGGCCACCAACCGCACTACGTCCACGCCGGTGCGGGCCTCGGTGGCCAGGGTCTTGGCGACCTCGGCCGGGTCACCGAGTGCGGGCCGGACGTCGGGGCCCCCCGGGATCACCGGGGACGGGTCCGGCTCGGCGGACGGTTTGCCGGCGTCACCGGACGTGTCGGCGGTGCCGGACGCCCCTGATGCCTTGGCAGGCTGCTCCGTCGCGGCCGGCAGCGGTCCCGACGGCGGCGGCAGCTCGCACCCGACGAGGGCGAGCACCGCCTCGGGCACGTCTGGGTCGGTGAACACCAGGGCGGCGTTGGCCAACACGGTGCGGGCACGTGCCGTCAGCAGACCCGGGTCCCCGGGCCCAGAGCCGACGAACGTGATACGGCCGGGCTTGCCCTTGCGCCCTCGCAGGCTCATCTGGCGAGTCATCCTTCTCTCCCGCGTTCGTCCAACAGATCGCGTGCTCCCAGCTCGAACAACTCCGCGGCCACCGAGAGCCCAAGCTCTCGTGCCCGACCGGGTGTCCCGATACCGGACGCACGGATCACGTCGGATCCGTTCAGCGTCGCCACGCAGCCGCGCAGCGACAGCTCTTCGAAGACTCGGCCGTCCTCATCGATCGACTCGACCACTTCTGCGATCGCGCCCACCGGTGCGGAGCACCCCGCCTCCAGTTCGGCCAGCAGGGCTCGCTCTGCGGTGACCGATGCCCGGGTGTCGGCGTCGTCCAGCTCTGCCAACAGTTCCGCAAGCGCCGTGTCACCGGCACGGCACTCGACTGCCAATGCACCCTGAGCCGGCGCCGGCAACATCTGTACCGGTTCCAGCGTCTCGGTGACAGCGTCGAGGCGACCGATGCGGGCCAATCCCGCCCGGGCCACGACGACGGCGTCGAGATCACCGCTGCTTACCCTGTTCAACCTGGTATCTAGGTTGCCTCGTAGGGGGCGGATTTCCAAACCGAGACCCAGTGCTCTAAGCTGCGCGGCCCGCCGAGGGGCTGATGTCCCGATCACCGACCCGGCCGGCAACTCTCCGAGCACCATCCCGTCGCGCGCCACCAAGGCGTCACGGGCGTCCGCGCGCACCGGAACCGCCGGGATCACGAAACGCGGATCGGTGGCCGTGGGCAAATCTTTGTAGGAGTGCACGGCGATGTCGACGGTGTTGTCGGCGATGGCCTCTCGCAGCGCAGCGGTGAACACCCCGACGCCGATGTCGGCGATCGGTGCGGCGGATCGGTCGCCTGCGGTGGACACGATGACCAACTCGGCGGAATGGCCGCGGTCGATCAGCGCGTCTCGGACGACACCGGCCTGGGTAGTCGCCAGAAGGCTGCCCCGGGTCCCTATACGGATCACTTAGTGGCTTTCGGGGTGCAGGAGTGTTACTCGGTCTGGTCGAGATCGGTTGTTGCAGTGTCGAATTCGCTGCTGGTGAGCGGTGCGAAATCGGTTCCGCCGCCCACCAGGGGCAGCTCTCCGGCGGCGACCGCGTCGACGGCCTGCTGGTCGAGTTCGAACAGTTCGCGCAGCGCCTCGGCATAACTGTCCCCGCCCGGGGCGCTGGCCAACTGCTTTACCCGCACCGTCGGTGCGTGCAGGAGCTTGTCGACGACGCGGCGTACCGTCCTGGCGACCTCGTCGCGGTGGGCCGAGTCCAACCCTGGCAACCGGTTGTCCAGCCTCAGCAGCTCCGCCTCGACCACGTCCGCGGCCCGCTGCCGCAGCGCCGTGACGGTGGGAGTCACTTCGGCCATCCGCTGTCCGGCCAGATAGTTGGCTACCTCGGCGGCGACGATGGTGCGGGCCGCCTCGGCGTCGGAGGCGGCAGCGCGGGCCGACGGCTCCCGCTGGATCCGGTCCATGTCGACCAGCGAGACGCCCGGCAACCCGGCGACCGCCGGGTCGACGTCACGCGGCATCCCGAGGTCACAGACCACCAGTTGCTTGCGTTCCTGGCCGTGGGCCAGGCCGCGGTGCACGTCGGCCAGCGAGACCACGGGTCGCACAGCGCCGGTGCAGGATACGACGACGTCGGCGTCCGCGAGCAGCGGCGCCAGATGGTCGAACGGGAACGCGTGGGCGTCGATGCCCTGTTCGCGCAGGTTCTGCACCAGCCGCTCCGCCCGCGGCAGCGTGCGGTTCACCACGTGGACCCGGCCGATGCCGGCCCGGACCAGGTGCGCTGCGGACAACGCGCCCATGGACCCGGCGCCGATCACGGTCGCGGACCGCCCGACCAGGCCACCGGGGAGTTTTGCATCCGCCAGATCGAGCGCCACGGAGACCACCGACGCCCCCGCCGCGTCGATACCGGTCTCGGAGTGCACCCGTTTGCCCACCGACAGTGCCCGCTGCGACAGCTCGTGCAGGGTGCGGCCGACGGTGTGGTTGGCCTCGGCCGAGGCATAGGCCCGCCGGACCTGGCCGAGGACCTGCTGCTCGCCGATGACCGCGGAGTCCAAACCGCTGGCCACGGCGAACAGGTGCTCGACGGCGGCTTCGGCGTAACGGACGTAGGCGTACTTCGTCAGATCCTGAAGGGACATCCCGGAGTGGTCGGAGAGCACCTGCCCGATCGCGGAGAGCCCGCCGTGGAAGGCGTCGACCACGGCGTAGACCTCGACGCGGTTGCAGGTGGAGAGCACCATGGCTTCGGTGACCAGCGAGGATTGGAGCACCTGGTCGACGATCTTGGCCTGATCGGACTCGTCGGTGCTCAGTTGCTCGAGGACCGACACCGGCGCGCTGCGGTGCGAAACCCCGAAAAGCAATACGCTCATTGCCTCTTCACCACGTCTCCACGGTAGTCGTTAACCAGCTGGCCTACCAAATTTGCCCGATCCGTCTCCGGGCGCCCGACTCACCGCACCAAGTCGGCCCGCAGCCTGGTCTCGTCGACTTCCCAGTAGCTGTGTTCGGTCCCGTCAAGCAGCACCACCGGCAGCCGGTCGCCGAACTCGGCCCGCAACGCGGTGTCCCCGGCGGTCGCGGCCACATCGACATCGGTCACGGCGAGCACGAAGCCCAATTCGCCGGCCAGCTGCGCCAGCTGCGCCGCCGCGGCCGCGCACATCGGGCAACCCTGACGGGTCAGCAACTCCACCTGCCGGTCCACCACGCCAGTATCGCCGCCGGGTGTCCTAATCTGGTAACCGTGTCCGGTACCGGGGGATCTGATTTCGGGTTCGACAGCCCCGAACAGCAACTCGCGGGCCAGGCCAGCGCCGCGGTCGCCGCGGACGGGCTGCTCGAGCCGGACGTCACGCCGAGCCCTCCCCCGCCGCCACCGGACCTGACCGCCGCGGCGTTCTTCGACGTCGACAACACGCTGGTGCACGGCTCGTCGCTGGTGCACTTCGCCCGTGGGCTGGCCGCTCGGGAGTACTTCACCTACTCCGACCTGGCGCGGTTCGCGCTGGCGCAGGCAAAGTTCCAGCTGACCGGTCGGGAGAGCAGCGAAGATGTCGCCGCGGGCCGGCGCAAGGCGCTGGCCTTCATCGAGGGCCGTTCCACCGCCGAGTTGGTCGCCCTCGGCGAGGACATCTACGACGAGATCATCGCCGACAAGATCTGGCCGGGAACCCGGGCGCTGGCACAGATGCACCTCGACGCGGGCCAGCAGGTCTGGCTGGTCACCGCGACGCCGTACGAGCTGGCGTCGACCATCGCCCGGCGGCTCGGCCTGACCGGCGCACTGGGAACCGTCGCCGAATCCGTCGACGGTGTGTTCACCGGTCGGCTGGTCGGCGACATCCTGCACGGGACCGGCAAGGCGCACGCGGTGCGGTCGCTGGCCATTCGCGAAGGCCTCAACCTGCGGCGCTGTACCGCGTACTCGGACAGCTTCAACGATGTGCCGATGCTGTCGCTGGTCGGGACGGCGGTGGCGATCAACCCGGACGCCGACCTGCGGGACCTGGCCCGCCAGCGGGGTTGGGAGATCCGCGATTTCCGCACTGCCCGAAAGGCGGCGCGGATCGGGGTGCCCTCGGCGCTGGCGCTGGGCGCCGTCGGGGGTGCGCTGGCGGCGGCCGTGTCGCGCCGCGACAAGGTATGAGGGCCGTGCAGCGCACGCTGATAGGCTCGCGCCGCCACCCGAGCAACGTGAGGAACGAAGCGGATGGCGCATGAGTCCAAGCGAGGAGCGAAGCGGATGGCGCATGAGTATCGCTGAGAGCATCATCGGAACCCACTACCGGTATCCGGACTATTTCGAGGTGAACCGCGAGAAGGTCCGTGAGTTCGCCCGCGCGGTGAAGGACGACCATCCCGCGCACTTCGACGAGGAGGCGGCCAAGGACTGCGGCTACGACGCGCTGGTCGCCTCGCTGACGTTCATGGCGGTCGCCGGCCGGCGTGTCCAGCAGGAGATCTTCAACCAGTTCGACCTGCCGATCAACATGCAGCGGGTGCTACACCGCGATCAGAAGTTGATCTTCCACCGGCCCATCCTGGCCGGCGACAAGCTGTGGTTCGACTCATATCTGGACTCGGTGACCGAATCGCACGGCGCGGTGCTCACCGAGATCCGCGGGGAGGTGACCGACGACGACGGGAACCCCGTGGTCACCAGCATCGTCACGGTCATGGGTGAGGCCGCCCATGACGACGAGGCCGACGAGATCACCGCGAAGGTCACCGCCGGACGCGAGGCGGCCCTGTCGAAGTTCGTTGCTGGGCAAAAGTAGCGCCGGCTACCCCAGGAACATGTTGCGGCGATTCGCCAGCAGCTGATACAGCGTCTGCTGAATGGTCTCGCGTACCTGGTCGGTCAGCTCGAAGGTGACCATCGGATCGTCGGCGGCCGACTCGTCGTAGTCCGCGGTGTTGATGGGCTCGCCGAACTGGATGTACCACTTCGACGGCAACGGCACCACGCCCAGCGGCCCGGCCAGCGGGAACAGCGGGGTGATCGGGAAGTACGGCAGGCCCAGCAGCCGCGCCAACAGCTTGACGTCGGCGACCATCGGGTAGATCTCCTCGGAGCCGACGATCGAGCAGGGAACGATCGGCGCCTTGGTCCGCAGCGCCGCGGAGACGAAACCGCCACGGCCGAATCGCTGCAGCTTGTAGCGGTCCTTGAAGTGCTTGCCCAGGCCCTTGTAGCCCTCGGGGAAGACCGCGGTGAGCTCGCCGGCGGCCAGCAGTCGGTGTGCGTCGTCCGTGCAGGCCATCGTGTGGCCGGCCTTGCGGGCGGCCTGACCGACCATCGGCATGTCGAAGACCATGTCGGCGGCCAGCAGGCGCAGATCCCGGTGCGCGGGGTGCTGGTCGCGCACCGCCACCGATGTCATCAACCCGTCGAACGGCAGCACGCCGGCGTGGTTGACCACCACCAGTGCCGCCCCGGACTCCGGCAGGTTCTCGATACCGCTGACCTCGACGCGGAACCACGAGTTGAAGAACACCCTCAGCAAAGGCAGCACGATAGCGTCGTTGAGGTGGGGATCGAAGCCGAACTCGTCGACGTCGTAGTCACCCGTCATCCGCCTGCGGACAAAATCCCCGACGGCGGCGATGCGCTTGGCGAGCTCGTTGGGCGTCCCGTCGTCCGCCGAAGACCCCGCCGACCCCGCCGCGGCACCTCGCCGCTGGTCGATCTCGCGCACCACGGCCGCGATCTGTTCGGCCGAAGCGCGGTTGCCCGGTTCGGACATCAGCGAGGGATGGCGGCGCGAACTGTCGACCCGCTCGGCGGCAGCACGGCGCGCAGCCGCGCTGCGTCCCGGACTCGAATGCAGCGGAATCACTTTCGCTTTTGGCTCGCCCGCCACCGGCATATCCTCTCCCCACCCTGCTCTAAGTAGTGAAGTCTAGCGCCCCCAGCGCTGCGCCGCCGCCACCGCGCGATCCTCGACCGACCGCACCCAGCGGGGATCGACGATGGGTGTCAGCCCCCGGCCCCGCACATAATCGTCGAACGCCTCGGCCGTCGTCCACTTGGTGGTGTAACCGAGTTCGCTACGCATCCTGGTGGTGTCCATGACCCGGCCGTAGCTCAGGTAATCGAGTTGCTCGCGATCCAGTTCCGTGTTGCGGGCAGCGAGCCACAGCGAATCCACGGCCACCAGAGCCGGACGCGGGACGGGCAGCGCCAGGCGCCCCGACCTGCGGATGGCCTGGCTCATCATGATGATGCCCGAGGCGCCGATGTTGAAGGTGCCCGCTTTGCCGGCCACGGTTGCCCGCTCGAGGGCGCCGAGCGCGTCCTGTTCGTGCAGCAGTTGCAGCCGGGAGTCGTGGCCGATGACGGTGGGCACCACCGGACCCGCGAGATACCGCGACAGCGCCGTGTCCATGGCCGGACCGATCATGTTGGCGAGCCGCAGAATGCTCACCGCGATGTCGGGTCTGCGCCGCCCGAGCCCCCGCGCGTAGCCCTCGATGTCGATGCTGTCGCGGGCGAAGCCTTCACCCGGCGGCCTGCGCCGGCTGCTGCTTTCGGTGAAGAACACCGGATCCCGGGCGCTGGAGCCGTACACCTCCGACGTCGACTTGAGGATGACCCGGCGCACCGAGGGCGCCTTCTGGCAGGCCGCGAACAGCTGGATCGCGCCCATCACGTTCAGTTCCTTGAGCGTGGCCCTACCGCCCGAACGCGGCGAGTAGGACGCGGCGGCGGCGTGCACCACGGTGTCGACGTCACCATTGCGGATGACTTTGGCGATGAACGGGTTCCGGATGTCGGCCCGGACGAACTCGGCCCGGCCCATCCGCCGGAGCAGATCTTTGCTCGGAGCGATCGCGTCGACGGCGATCACATGATTGATCAGCGGGTTCTGCGCAAGGCGGGCGATCAGGTAGCCGCCGAGGAACCGGCAGGCGCCGGTGACCAGCACGACCTTGGGATAGTTCAGGGCGTCCGATCCGTCGGAGTTGCCCCCGGAACGACCCGCAGAGTCCATCGGGACAGCCTAACGACCGACCGGGGGACCTACTTGCCCAGTTTTCTGCGCTGCACCCGGGTGCGACGAAGCAGCTTGCGGTGCTTCTTCTTCGACATGCGCTTGCGCCGCTTCTTGATGACAGAACCCATGAACTCCGCTACCTAAAGTTGTCTTGAAGAACCTTGCGACATCGAACGCGGTCGATGTCAGTCTCGAACGGCCACCTTACCCGGGCTCTCAGCGCGGGTGAAATCCACCTTTGCCGACAGCGCGGGGCCGGCCTGCTGAACGTGGATGTGTGCGTCCCTGACGGGCGGCGAACTTCTCAGCCGGCGTCGAAGTAGGAGCTCTCCAGCATGTCGTGGACTGCCTTGGCATGCACACGGAACGATCGACCCACGCGGACCGCAGGTAGCTCGCCGTTGTGCACCAGGCGGTACACGGTCATCTTGCTGACCCGCATCAGGCTTGCCACCTCGGCAACGGTGAGAAATTGAGCTCGAGGCGGTTGGCCTTCGGTCTGCCCGGCGTCGCGCGCCGCCTTCCCGCTGGCGGAATCCCGCGCCGACGGCCCGTTCATAGACGTCATCGCAACCCAATCCATCAGGCACAGGCAGTTCCAGCGGCTTCCCCACCGCTGGCACCGACCCGTGCTTACCACTGGGAGAATAGCGTGGCAGGTGGGGTTACTGCGACGGGTGTGGGCTAATCAATTCGAAATTGGTTAACTACTGTGGTGTAATTCCGAGCTGTTCAGAGCGGGTTTTCGCCGCTTCCACCGCGTTGGCGACCGCCGCCCGCAACCCACCACGCTCGAGTTCGCGCAGCCCAGCGGCGGTGGTGCCGCCCGGAGAGGTGACCGTGGCCCGCAGCTGAGCGGCCGAGGTGTTCACCGTCGCCCCGGTCGCCGAATCCTGGTTCGGTGCGGCGTCGTCGAGCCGTTCCAGGAGCATGGCGGCCGAACCGGCCATCGTCTGCACCGCCAGCTCGGTGGCCACCGACCGCGGCAGGCCCGCATCCACTGCCGCGTCGACGAGCGCTTCGACCATCAGGAAGAAGTACGCCGGCCCGGAACCGGACACCGCGGTGACGGCGTCGAGCTGCGACTCGGCCACCGTGAGCACCCCGCCGACGGCGTCGAACAGCGACGAGACCTCCTTGAGGTGCTCGGCGGTCGCGAACCGGCCCGGTGCGAGCGCGCTGACCCCGCCGCCGACCAGCATCGGCGCGTTGGGCATGACCCGGACCACCGGCGAGCCGGCCGGCAGCTTGTTCTCGTAGTAGGTGGTGGTGACGCCCGCGGCGACGGTGACGAACACCTGCTCCGCGGCCTCGGTTTCGGCCTTGGCGGCCGTGTCGGCGATGTCGCCGATGACATTCTCCACATCAGTGGGCTTGACCGCGACGACGACGTAGGTGGCGGTGTCGACGGCGTCGGCGACGGTCGTCACCAGCACGGTGTACTTCTCCGACAGGAATTTCGCGCGGCCGGGGTCCCGCTCCGCCACAACCAGGTCCTTGACCTGCTTGCCGGCCCGCAGCAGCCCCGCCAGGAGCGCCTCGCCGATACTGCCACCGCCGATGATCGCGATTCTGGGCATGCCGCAAAGCATCGCACGACGGCAGGATCGTGCGCCCTTCGGCTCAGCCCTCCGGAGCGGGCACCAGCGCCAGCTGGCGGCTCTGCACGACGATGCGCCCTTCGCAGTCGACGACGATGTGGTCCTCGTCGAACCAGTCCTGACCGATCTGGGTCGTCGTGCACATCACTCGCAGCCAGCCGTCGGCCGGCCGCGCCCGCAGATAGGCCGTCAGCTGGACCGTCGGCGCCCAGCCGAATCTGTTGACCCCGAACGTCACCGGGGCCGACACGTCGCCGCACAGCAGCGCAAACAACACGTCGGGGGCTACCCCCTTGGGCCGCACCCAGTACTCGATGAGCGGCGGGCCACCGTCCGACCGAGGCGTGAACGTGGTCAGCGATGGCCTGATATCGCAGCCGTGCGCCAGGTGGACGATGTCGGCCATCGGGTGGCCCGGGCCGATGGGTTCCAGACCAGGGGGCGGGTCCGGCGTCATCAGCGGCAGCACCGGGTTCACCGACAGCAACGGCTGACCGTCATTGTTCTCGGGGGCACCCATCGTGATCGCGGCGCGCAGCGCGGTTCGGCCGCCCTGGTTCAGCTCGACGTCGACCAGGCTGACCCGACGCCCGCGCTTGCGCACCGTGGTGACCACCTGCATGGGACCCGGATCCGGCGCCCACAGGAAACTCCCCGACACCGCGATCGGCTCCACGTCGGCTCCGGTGACCTCGGCACGGGCCGCATTGGCGCACAGCGCCAGCATCGCCCCGCCGTGGACCTTCGGCCCGATCGTCCAGTGCTCGTTCAGCACACCCTCGTACACGCCGTCGCCCGAGGAGCTCAGCGCCATCGCATCGGTGAACAGGGTGGAACCGGTCATGTGGCGTCCTAAGGTGGTCAGCGCAGCAGATGCGCCCTGGCGAACTGCAGCGACTCGGCAAGCAACGCCTCACGTTCGGCGGCGGTACGCGCGCCCGAGGTCGTCACCTCGAGGATGACATGGCCGGCGAAGTCGGTTGCAGCCAGCGTCTCGCAGATCTCGACGGTCGGCTGGGTGCCGCGCCCGGGCACCAGATGCTCGTCGGTCGATGCGCCGCTGCCGTCGCACAGATGCAGATGCACCAGCCCCTCGCCCATCCGGCGGGCCATGTCCACGGCGTCTGTGCCGGCCGTCGCGGTATGCGAAAGATCCAGCGTGTAGTGGGCGTGCCCGCCGTCGAGGGGGTCGTAGGACGGGGCGAACGCCGAGATGCCCGGGCCCGGGTTGCCGCCCCGTTTGCGCATCCGCTCGATGGATGTCTGCCCCGCGCCGAAGAACCGATCGGCGCGGAACGGAAACATGTTCTCCACCGCGACCATCACGTCGCTTCCGGCCTCGAGCTCGGCGACCTGGTCGGCGAAGCCCTCGGCGTAGCGGCGCTGCCAGCGGAACGGCGGGTGGACCACCACGGTCTGCGCGCCGAGCTGCTCTGCGGCCCGCACGCTGCGATCCAGCTTGGTGATCGGGTTGGCGCCCCACACCCGCTGCGAGATCAGCAGACAGGGGGCGTGCACCGACAGCACCGGCACCTCGTAGCGCTGCGACATGGCCTCGATGGCCGAAATGTCCTGGCTCACCGATTCCGCCCAGACCATCAGCTCGACACCGTCGTAGCCCAGCCGGGCGGCGTACTCGAACGCGGCCTCGGTCCGCAACGGGTAGACCGAGGCCGTCGAGAGGCCGACCTTGATGGCAGGGCGCACAGTGCTGTATCCGGGATCTTCTGCCTATGGCCGGGCCGTCAGCCCGACTGCAGCAACGCCAACGGCCCGAGCGTGACGAGCGCTCCGACCGCCACCGCGATCAGCGTGCTGCCGATGTCCTCGGTCTTGCGCACCACCCGCACTCCCACCACCAGACCGAGGATCACCAGCACGGACAGCACCAGGGCGACGATGTTGTTCCACTTCCAGAGCTGGTCGAAGGCGACGAACAGGCCCGCCCCGAATACGACCGCGACCACGCTCTGCCCGACGATCCACAGACCGTGCACGAACGGCGACATCCAGCGCGGCTCGTCGTAATCCTCGTCCTGGTCGTCGTCGAGGTCCGCCATCTCGTCGAGGTCGGTGTCAGCGGCGACCGGGCGGGTCCCGCGGCGGGCGATGTCGTCGGCGACGGTCTGCCCGCCGAACAGCGGCTCCTGGGTGGAACGCAGGTAGGACGGCAGCTCGTCATCTGTGTCAAGGGTGTCGTCTGTGTCGAGGGTGGAGTCTGTGTCCAGGGCGGCGTCATCGAGCGTGGCGTCGTCGAGGTCGGTGTCGTCGAGCTCGACGGTACCGGACTCGAGGTCCGCCGGGGAGTCGAAGAGATCGGTCTGCACACCGTCGTCGAGCGGGTCCGGATTCATCTGCTCGGCGTCGACCGGTTCGGGGTCGGCGTCGCGATGCTCGAGATGTGCCGAGTACTCGGCGACCACATCGGCATAGTCATCGTCGACGTCGGCCTCGGCCTCGGCAGCCTCGGCCGCTTCGGTTTGGTCGACGGCGCCGTTGCCCGACTGCGCTTCAGGGGCCCCAGGAGGCTCCGGAGACCCGGTGCGGTCGTCGACCTGCTCTTCTACCGGGCTGGAGGTGGTGACGGGTTCGTCGTCGGTGGTCCGGATGACGGGGATCTCGCCGGTGAGCTCGGCGACGGTGACGGCGTCGGCGTTGCCACGCCGTCGGCGGCGACGTCCGCCGACCGGCGGTGCGCCGATGGTGCCGTTCTTGGCCAACAGCTCGGCGACCGAGATCGGCCGGGTAGCGCTGTTGCTGTCATCTGATCCAGTCATCGCCTGTCGCCTTCGAGCCTCGTTGCTTCACCGTCCAGCATTACGTAAGGACATTCCTCGTGAGGCCGATTCTCCTGCGCCGCCGACCAGAGCGGTTCCGTCAGCTTCGCTGTCGAGTTTCCGCAGAATCAGTCCCTCCCGCAACGCCCAGGGGCAGATGTCGACGCTCTCGATCCCGAAGGCCTTCATGCTCGCCTCCGCCACCAGGGCGCCTGCGACGATCTGCGGCGCCCGATCGGCACTCACCCCTTCCAGTTCCGCACGGTCGGACGCGGTCATCCTAGAGATGAAATTTATGAGTTGCCGAAGACCCGGCGCGGTCAGCGTCCGTTTGACCCGCGGACCGGCGCCCGACGGGGCCGCGCCGGTCAGCCGGGCCAGCGAACGGAACGTCTTCGAGGTCGCCACGGCCAGATCAGGACTGCCCGCCTCGGCGATCGTCACCCCGGCCTCCGAGAGCTCGTTGGCCAGCCAGTCGCGCAGCATGGCCACCCTCCGGCGTCCCGGCGGGTCCTCGGGCAGCCACTCCCGCGTCAGCCGGCCGGCGCCGAGGGGAAGCGACAGCGCGACGTCGGGCTCTTCGTCCACGCCGCTGGACAGTTCCAGCGAGCCCCCACCGATGTCGATGTTGGTGATGCGACCGGCGCTCCAGCCGTACCAGCGGCGCACCGCCAGGAATGTCAGCCGGGACTCGTCGACGCCGCTGAGGACGCGCAACGCCACCCCGGTCTCGGCCCTCACCCGGGCCAGCACGTCCTCGGAGTTCCTCGCATCACGCACCGCGGAGGTGGCGAACGCCATCAACTCCGAACATCCCGAGCTGGCAGCGATCTTGGCGAACTCGTCGATGGTGCCGATCAGCTTGTCCGCACCCCGGCGGGTGATCTTGCCCGAGCTGTCGGTGGCCTCCGCCAGCCTCAGCGAGGCCTTCGTCGAACTCATCGGGGTCGGGTGGCCGCCGCGGCGCGCATCCACCACCAACAGATGGACGGTATTGCTGCCCACGTCGAGCACGCCTAATCGCACTCACCCAACCTAATGGGTCTACCGTGGAAAACCGTGAGCGGTTCGCATCCCGGAGAGGTCGAGCAGGATTTCGCCCGTGAGTGGGTGGAGTTCTACGACCCCGACAATCCCGAACATCTGATTGCCGCAGACATGACCTGGCTGCTGTCCCGCTGGACCTGCGTGTTCGGCACTCCGGCCTGCCAGGGCACCGTCGAGGGCAGACCCGATGACGGATGCTGTTCACACGGCGCGTTTCTGTCCGACGACGACGACCGCGCCCAACTCGACGACGCAGTCAAACTGCTCACCGACGAGGACTGGCAGTACCGCGAGAAAGGCCTGGGCAAGAAGGGCTATCTCGAGATGGACTCCTACGACGACAAGCCGAACCTGCGCACCCGAAAGTACAAGGGTGCCTGCATCTTCCTCAATCGTCCCGGCTGGCCCGGGGGTATCGGCTGTGCGCTGCACACCAAGGCCCTCAAGATCGGCGTGGAACCGCTGACCCTCAAGCCCGAGGTCTGTTGGCAGCTGCCGATCCGGCGCACCCAGGAATGGGTCATCCGCCCGGACGGCAGCGAGATCCTCAAGACCTGGATCACCGAGTACGACCGGCGCGGCTGGGGCGAGGGCGGCGCCGATCTGCACTGGTACTGCACCGGCGACCCGGCCGCCCATGTCGGCGCCAAGCCGGTCTGGCAGTCCTACGCCCCCGAGCTCACCGAACTGCTCGGCGAGAAGACCTACGCGGAGCTGGCGGCAATGTGCAAGCGCCGCAGCAGTTTAGGTCTCATCGCCATCCACCCGGCGACGCGCGCGGCCGAATGAACGAGCCCGAGGCCGCTCAGCCCTCCAGCTTGTAGCCCAGGCCGCGCACCGTGACCAGATGCACCGGGTTGGCCGGGTCCGCTTCGATCTTGCTGCGCAACCGCTTGACGTGGACGTCGAGCGTCTTGGTGTCGCCGACGTAGTCGGCGCCCCACACCCGGTCGATGAGCTGACCGCGGGTGAGCACCCGGCCGCTGTTGCGCATCAGGTACTCCAGCAGGTCGAACTCCTTGAGCGGCAACGTGATCGCGGCGCCGTTCACACTGACCACGTGGCGTTCCACATCCATTCGCACGGGCCCGGCCTCGAGCACCCCGTCGGCGATCCCGATCTCGTCGGCGTCGGCGCCGCGGCGCAGCACCGCGCGGATGCGCGCGATCAGCTCGCGCGCGGAGTACGGCTTGGTGACGTAGTCGTCGGCGCCGAGCTCCAGGCCGACGACCTTGTCGATCTCACTGTCCCGGGCGGTCACCATGATGACCGGGACGCTCGAGCGCGACCGCAGCTGCTTGCAGACGTCGGTGCCGCTCATCCCCGGCAACATCAGATCCAGCAGCACGATGTCAGCGCCCGCGCGGTCGAATTCGGCCAGGGCCGATGGTCCGTCGACCACCACGGTGGCCTCGAAACCCTCCTTGCGGAGCAGAAACGCCAGTGGATCGGCCAGGGACTCCTCGTCCTCCACGATCAGCACGCTGGTCATCGATGTACTAGTCCTCTCGTTCGTCGTGGTCATCTGAGGCTGGATCATCTGAATCATCTGAATCGTCCGAATCGTTGAAGTAGGCCGGGATCGACAACGTGAACGTCGAGCCGGTGCCCTGCTGGCTCCACAGCCGGATGGAGCCGTTGTGGTTGGCGGCCACGTGTTTGACGATCGCCAGCCCGAGCCCGGTGCCGCCGGTGGCCCGGGACCGCGCCTTGTCGACGCGGAAGAATCGTTCGAACACCCTCTCCTGGTCATCGCGCGCGATGCCGATACCGCGGTCGGTGACCGCGATCTCGATGTTGTCGCCGCGCCTGCGCCGGCTGACCGACACCGAGGATCCGTCGGGCGAGTAGGCGATCGCGTTGGAGACCAGATTCGCCATCGCCGTCACCAGCAGCGTCTGGTCGCCGAGCACCCGAAAACCCGTCGGCGGATCGGTGGTGATCGTGATGTGGGCGTTGTCGGCGGAGACCTTGTGGCGCGAAAGCGCCTCGGAGACCACGGTGTCCACGTCGACGGCCTCCAGGTCGGGCAGCCGCTCGGCGCCCTGCAACCGGGACAGCTCGATCAACTCGCCCACCATGTCGGCCAGCCGGTTGGACTCGGTGACCATCTTGGCGGCGAAGTGCCGGACCGTCTCACCGTCGTCGCCGGAGGCCAGGATCGCTTCGGCCAGCACGCCCATCGCCCCGACCGGCGTCTTGAGTTCGTGGCTGACGTTGGCCACGAAATCCCGCCGAGTCGCCTCCATCCGGGCGTGCTCGGACTGGTCGTCGACGTAGATGACCGCGAAGCGCCGATCGTCCTCGGTGAGCAACCGCACATGGCCACGCACCGAGAGCCCGGAACGTCCCGGCCGGCTGCGTTTGCGCGGTGACAGGTCGACCTCTCCGTCATCACCAGTGGTCAGCGTGCGCTGCGCGGCCAGCCAGGCGCGGTCGTCGAGCATCCGGTCGCGCACCAGGCCGAGCTCGCGGGCGCGTTCGTTGGTGTAGACGACGTCACGGTAGGTGTCGACGACCACGAGACCCACCGGAGCCTGCGCCACCACGTGCTCGAGCATCTGCAGGACGGTGATGCCAGCCTGTTCCGCGATGCGCCGTTGCCGGCGTTCGCGGCGGCGGGCAACCACTCCCATCCCGATCGCCACACCGATCGACAATGCGAGCAGTGCCACGATCGCTGCGAGAAGCAGCGCCGATACGACGCTCACGCGAAAAGCGTACGCATTCGGTGAACATCATCCCAGCAGCGTGCGGCCAATTCGGGACAAGTCACAGACCCAAACACCGAAGTTCGGGTTTGCGTCCCTCGTTGTTCACCTTCTGTTCGCCGGGTGAGAACGCGTGGCCGGTCGGCCGGCTACTTGGCGCCCTGGGCGGCGACCGCCGCCGCACCGGCCGCCGCGGCGTCCGGATCCAGGTACAGACCGCCGGGCGTGGTCGGCCTGAGATCACCGTCCAGGTCGTAGCGCAGCGGGATCCCGGTGGGGATGTTCAGCCCCACGACGTCGTCGTCGGACATCCCGTCCAGGTACTTGACCAGGGCACGAAGTGAATTGCCGTGTGCCGCGATCAGCACGGTCTTGCCTGCCTGCAGGTCGGGGACGATCACCTCGGTGTAGTACGGCACGAACCGTTCGACGACGTCTTTGAGGCATTCGGTGAGCGGGCCACCCGAGATCGCCGCGTAGCGCGGGTCGCTGTCCTGGCTGAACTCGCTGCCCGGCTCGATCGCCGGCGGCGGGGTGTCGTAGCTGCGCCGCCAGGCCATGAACTGCTCGTCGCCGTACTTGGCTTTGGTCTCGGCCTTGTTCAGGCCCTGCAGCGCACCGTAGTGACGCTCGTTGAGCCGCCAGTCCCGGTGCACCGGGATCCAGTGCCGGTCGGCCTTGTCCAACGCCACGTTGGCGGTGGTGATCGCGCGCCTGAGCAGCGAGGTGTACAGCACGTCGGGTTGGCGGTCCTGTTCGGCGAGGAGCTGGCCGGCGCGGACCGCTTCGGCCATCCCCTTCTCGGTCAGGTCGACGTCCACCCATCCGGTGAACTGGTTCAGCGCGTTCCACTCGCTCTCACCGTGGCGGAGCAGGATCAGCGTCGCGTTGTCTGCCATGCTCTCGATCCTCTCACGATCGTGGTGGCTGCGGAGATCAGTCGTCGCCCTCGTCTTCGATGAGATGTTCAAAGGCGCGCAGATTGTTCAGCGACTCGCCGCGCGACACCCGCCACTCCCATTCCTTCTGGATGGAAGTGCGAAAACCCAACTCCAGCAACGTGTTGAAGTCCGAGTCGACCGCCTCGAGCACCTGTCCGAGCACCCGGTCGATCTCGTCGGCGGTGACAGCCGCCAGCGACATCCGGCCGACGAGGTAGATGTCGCCGGTGTTGTCCAGCGTGTAGGCGACGCCGTAGAGCCTGCGGTTGCGCTTGAGCAGGAACTTGTAGACACCCTCGTGGTTCTCGTCGGGCTTGCGGCAGACGAACGCCTCGACCCGCACCGAATGCTCGCCGATGGTCAGGATGGTGTTGGTCTTGAGCCTGCGCTCCCCGGGGAGCTCGACGACCAGGCCGGGCAGACCTCCGCGCGCACCCTTGTGGTGGGTGTAGGTCAGCTCGTGCTCTTCGAGGGTGCGCTCGATGAGGTCCTGCACATCGCCCGCCCCGATACCACTGCTGCCGCTCACGCGCGCACCCCCCGCCGCATCGAGAACCGGCGTCCGCTGCGCCGGCCGGCGGGCTGGCTCTGCTGCCCGGTCCGGCGGTTGCCGATCGCGTGCCCGTAGCTGCTCAGCAGGGCGTCGACGGTGTGGCCCCACGAGAACGCGGCGGCGTGCGCGACGGCCGCGTCCCGCATCGGCGCCCGGTCGCGGCCGACGATGTCGCCGATCGCCGTCGCCCAGGCG
>NZ_JBAUJB010000381.1:0-6381 GCF_049683355.1 Mycobacterium sp. | reverse complement strand
TCGGTGCGGAGGTGACCTGGATGCCCGCGGTGAAGTCCGAGGCCGTAGGCTGCTGTCCTGACACCGACGGTGGCTGGACTGCGCCGATCTGACGCAACCCACCCGAGGACACCCCTGATGGCGATCGCCGATGTCTCCACGTACATGCATTTGAGCACGCAGGACGTCGACGCGATCGCCGACGAACTCGACACGATTCGCCGTGATGTCGAGGAGTCGCTGGGGGCCGAGGACGCGGCCTACATCCGTCGCACGATCCTGTTCCAGCGCGCGCTCGATGTAGGGGCGCGTCTGGTGATCGCGCGCAGCCGGTCGAGGGCCGTTTGGTGGCTGGGAACCGCGTCGTTGGCATACGCGAAGTCCATCGAGAACATGGAACTCGGCCACAACATCTCGCACGGCCAATGGGATTGGATGAACGACCCGGAGATCCACTCCACCAGCTGGGAGTGGGACATGGCGGGGCTGTCGGCGCAGTGGCGGTACTCGCACAACTACCGGCATCACATCTTCAGCAACGTGCTCGGCATGGACGAGGACATCGGCTACCGCCTGCTGCGGGTGACCCCAGACCAGCCGTGGCGTCGGCCCCACCTGTGGACGCCACTGCGAAACCTGTTGCTGGCAGCGACCTTCGAGTGGGGTATCGCCCTGCACGGTCTGCGCTCGGAGCGGGACCGGGTCGACACACCGGCGGGTAGGGTTGCGGAGGAACGCCGGTTCTTCGGCAAGGTCGCCCGCCAGTTGAGCAAGGATTACGTGCTGCTTCCGGCGCTGAGCCTGCGACGGTGGCGTCGAACTCTTGCGGCCAACGTCACCGCGAATCTGCTGCGGAACCTGTGGGTGTACGTGAACATCATCTGCGGGCACATCCCCGACGGCGCCGAGACGTTCGACCCGGCGGTGCTCGACGGTGAAACCAGAGGCGAGTGGTATCTGCGGCAGATGCTCGGGGCCGCGAACTTCACCGCGTCTCCGCTGCTGGCCTTCTCCGGCGGTCACCTGTGCTATCAGATCGAACACCACCTGTTTCCTGACCTGCCGAGCAACCGCCTCGCGCAGGTCAGCGTCCGCGTGCGGGAACTGTGCGCGAAGTACGACCTGCCGTACAACACCGGATCGTTCCCGAGCCAGTTCTTCCGGTCGCAACGGACCATCCACACGCTGGCGGTTCCCGACGGAGCTCCTGCCGGCCGCTGACACGGCGCGCTCAGCAGTCCTGCTAAGGCCGTCAGCGGCCAGTCAACTCCTCGAGCGCGAAATCCATCCTTGTTGGCTCGCTCACCCGAACCCTGCCGCGGTCGAGTGCATCGACTCGTCGATAGATCTCGCCGTCGAGGCGGTAGGCGAGGAATCGGTCGTCAGACGGCGCGTCGGGGTCGACGATCCAGTAATGCTCGATGCCCGCCTTGGCATATTCGTCCAGCTTCATGACGTGATCCGTCCCCCGCGAGCCCGGCGAGACGATTTCGACCACGAGCACGACGTCGGCCGCCGGGACCCGGGCGGGGCGCCGTTCGAACACGCGGTCCGGGACGACGACGATGTCGGGGTCGCGCACACTCGGCGGGAACGCTGCCCGTGTGATGACCTCGATCTCGGGAAGCGGCTCGAACCCGTCAGGCAGATGATCCTCGAGCAGGCGGGTGAGCCGTCTGGAAATGCGTTGATGCCAGAGTTGCGGCCGCGGCGACACGGTCAGGGTCCCCTCACTGAGTTCCCACCGTCGCGCGGGGTCTAGCTCGAGCGCATCCCATTGCTCAAGGGTCAGCAGACCAGGAGGCAGGTGTGCAAGATCGGACATCGTGCACCTCCCTTCGCATCGACCTCGGTGTATGCAGATTACGCGCAACAGCGATCGCTTCCGAGTCTCGTGGACCCCGCCGACAAACGAATGCCCGCGATGGTGGAGGTCGTGCGCATCTGCCCTGATTCATCACCAGTCTGCGCGTTATCCACAATCGACGGCCATGCCGCTGCGCTGACGCGTCCACCTGTCAAACCCGCCGCCGATACTCGACTGAAATCGGCGCGCAATCCGCGACATCACAGATCGGGGCGACATGGGCAACAGGGCGAACTTCGTCATCGTCAAAGACGAGGATTGGCAGCTGTACTACTCACATTGGGGCGGCTGCCGCATGCTCGACGCGTTGATCGGCGGACCCGACCTCGCGCTGCGGCACGCGGCCTCGCTGCGGCACTGCGAGAAGGACCAGTGGTGCGACCCGGATTGGGCCGACGGTGGTGCGGTGGTGGACTTCGACCGTCACCGCGTGCTGTTCTTCGGTGAGTCACTGATGGTGGAGATGAACGCGCGCCGCGCGTTGATGAGGGTGCTCGCCACGGTCTGGTCTGGCTACGAGATCGGCTGGGCGTACGACGGAACTGCTGAATTGGCAGGCTATGTCGGGGCCGAGCTGCGTCAGTCGACGTGGGACAGGAAGCCGACGCTGAAGCTTGCCCGACAACGAAATCACTTGTGTCACCTCGTCTCTGTGGTCGACGCCGAGGGGCGGCTACGCTTCTGGCCGTTGTGGTGGCACCTCAGCAAGGGCTGGCACGGACCGGCGCTGTTGAACAGGTTGCCCGGTCGGGGTGTCGGCCGCATCACGCTCGGCAAGATCCCGGAAGGCGGCATCCACATCGATGTGCCCCGAAAGACGTTGGGGGCGTGGCAGACGGCCGACACAATGGGTTTCTTCGCAGCACTTCCGGAGGTGTGGAACGGTTGGCAGACCGAATCTTGGGAAGACCGTTTCGAGGAACACGTCAAGCGGTGCGACGACGCTCTTCGGGTACCTGTGCTGGACGTGGTCGCCGGCGTCAACAGCGCGGAGGCGTGGATTCGCGAGCGGGTATACGAGAGCTTCGAGGACAGCCCGGCAGGGCAGATCGTCAAACTTGCGGAGCTCCTCGCGCCCACGGCGCCCGGGTTCGTGGTCAACGAAGACGCAGTGTCCGACGTTGCGGTTCGCCCGACGACCGCCGAGTGGTCGCGCTTCGTCGCCGCGTGCGATCTACTGCGTGGGACCCATGCCCGGTCGGCCTGAGTGTCGAGCACATAAGAGCCCACACCCCCGCTGTCGTTCGGAACGCCCCACCGGCGATCGCTCCTGACCAGGCATTACACCAAGGTACCGTCTTGTGGTAGAAAGGTACCAATGGCTCTGAACATCAAAGACGAGTCGGTTCACGAAGCCGTCAAGCAACTCGCCAAGCTGACCGGCGAGTCGCAGGCCCACGCGGTGGCGACGGCGGTGAACGAACGCTTGGCCAAGCTCCAACAGGATGACCTCGCGGCGCGCCTCATGGCACTCGGACACCGAACCGGACGAAGGATGACAGCCGAAACCAAGAAGCTCGACCACGCAGAGATGCTCTACGACGACGAGGGCCTTCCGGCGTGATCGCCGATACATCAGCGTTGATCGCGATCCTGCGAGACGAAGACGACGCCGCGGTGTACGCCAGAGCGATCGCCGCGGCTGATGTGTGCCGACTGTCCGCTGCCAGCTATCTCGAATGCGGCATCGTGCTCGACGCGCAGCGCGACCCGATCGTGAGTAGAGCGCTGGACGAGTTGATCGAGGAAGCCAAAATGGCGGTCGAGGCGGTCACTGAGCGCCAGGCCCGCCTGGCCCGCCAGGCCTATGCGGACTTCGGCAAGGCAAGCGGGCACCCCGCCCGACTGAATTTTGGTGATTGCCTCTCGTATGCGCTCGCGACCGATCTGCGCGAACCGCTGCTGTGGAAAGGGAACGACTTCGGGCATACGGGCGTGCGATCTGCGCTCGAGTAGCGCCGCGTTGAGGCTGCGCTGTGCGTCACCCCCAGCGAGGAAGGAAGGCGATGTCGAATCGCTCGCTCTGGCGATACCCCGACCACGTCGGCAGTCCCGGTGGCTGCGCTCGATAGATCCCGGTGGCCACGGCGACGACGCGGTCCCGCTGCGTCGGCCACTCCAAGGAGGATGCGATGTCATCCAGCGCAGCAGCTCGGCCATCGGCCAGCACCCGATCAACAAGCGAAATTGCCGGCAGTGCAGCACCTTTGTCGCTGTTGCAGCGAATGCAGGCCAGCACGAGGTTCGAAAGACCATCGATGCCGACGATCGACCAGGGCAGAACGTGGTCGACGGGATTGTCGGACGGCAGGTGCGTCCCGCAGTAGAAGCAGTGTGGTCCGAACACGTCCTTGAATGGCTGGCGAATTGCGGAGAGGGCAGTGCGCTCCCGGCCGAACAAATGACCTGCGACGTCCGGTACCTTCGCGTCGAGGAACTTGTTCATGCGCCGCACGTCATCCACCCACATGATCTCCAGCGCCGGTTTGAGCAGTCCCGCCAGTCGCGCGAGTCCGGCTGCGACGCCGGGCTCCAGGACAATGCAGTCGTCGTGCGCACGCAGAGTGGATCGCGATACGTGGTCGTGCAGAAAGGAATCGTCGAAAAGGAATGAGTCGCTCGCGGCCGCACCCGGCAATCGCTGGAGCCGATGCAGTGGCTGCTGAGCAAGACATAGCGTGACCTCATCGATTGCTCGCTCATAGCTCTGCGGCGCACGCATCCTGGCGACCTCGAGGGATGCCGGTGGTCGGCCGACGGTCGCCGCTTGGTGCAGCATGTTGGCTGCGAGAAGAATTCGCGCGCGAGATTGTGTCGACTGCCGAAGTTCGTGTCCGTCGAAGGGACGGATCTGCTGCCAGTAGATCCCCAGCACGCGATGGGCCAAGTCGGGGATGGGGACCGGCAGTGTGTCGACGGGTTCTGCGGGCAGATTCTCGATGCAGTGCTCGATGAGCGCCATCAGCGTCGCGAGTTTGTACGTCGCAGTGCGCAACCCGCTCTCGAGAATCGCCACCACCCGCTGGCCGAGTAACAGCGGGTCGGGAACGTCAGAATCCATGGCGGGGCCAGGGCGTCGATCGTCGGCGCATCATCCCCGCATTATGGCCCGACATGCTTTGGCGTGTCAGGGTGCGGGGAGCCCCGCCGGCCTCGCGTTGAGGCTGCGCTGGCGGCGGAGTTATTGAGGGTTTTCCCGCCGTGGCTGCAGTCTCAACGTCCGGGTACGGCCAGATACGTCGGCCCCGCTCGCTACCATCGGTCGCGACGAAGGGGGACGTCAGCATGACCATCACCGTCGTTGAGACACCGCGGCTGGCAAACGGCGCCGAGCGCCGCGTCTACCAGCTGTTGATCGACCAACTCGAGCCCGGCGACCTCGTCATCCCCGGGAAGCGGGTCACCGACCACCTCAAGGACCACGAGGTCGACTTCTTCGTCGCCATCGAGGGCGCCGGCATCGTCTGCGTGGAGGTCAAGGGCGGCGAGCTGTGGCACGACGGTGAGACCTGGTGGCAGAAGCGCCGCGGCCACGAGCACAAGATCGACCCGGTCCGCCAGGCCCGCGAAGCCTGCTACGCGCTGCGTGACTTCATCGAGAAGGACCCCCGCTGGAGCCAGGGCCGGCTGCGCTGGGACCACGTCGTCGTCCTGCCCAACACCGACCTGCCCGAAGACTTCGCGCTGCCGGAGTGTCCTCGCTGGAAGGTCATCGACCGCACCGACCTGCCGACCATGGTCGCCAAGCTGCGCGAGATCGTGCTCGCCCAGGAACTCGACCGGCCGCTGCTCACACGAGACGGCATCGCCCAGCTCAACGAGGCCCTCAGCGGCCGCGGCCTCCCGCAGCGCAGTGTCATCGCCCGCGCTCTCGAAAACGAAGACGCTGCAGATGTTCTCACCGAACACCAGTCCGTGATCCTCGATGCGGTCAAGTTGCTGAACCGCGTCGAGATCCGCGGCGGCGCCGGCAGCGGCAAGACCTTCCTGGCGATGGAGCAGGCCCGGCGACTGGCCCGCGACGGCCGGCGCGTCGCCCTGGTCTGCTACTCCCACGGTCTGGCTTCCTACCTCGAACGCATCACCGCGACCTGGAACCGCCGGCACCAGCCGGCCTACGTCGGCGAGTTCCACGACCTCGGCAAGACCTGGGGTGCTCCGGAGGGCCCCGACGAGACGCTGCGCAACGAGGAGACCGTCAAGTTCTGGGAACACGACCTGCCACTCCAGATGGCCGAACTGGCAGCCGAACTCGAGCCGGGGCATAGGTTCGACGCGATCGTCGTCGACGAGGCCCAGGACTTCGCCGACGCGTGGTGGGATCCGCTGCTGGCCGCGCTCAAAGACGACGAAACCAGTGGTATCTATTTGTTCACCGATGAAGGCCAGCGGGTGTTCAGCCGGCACGGATCCCCGCCGGTGCCGCTGGTCCCGCTGATCCTCGATCACAACCTGCGCAACACCCGTCAGATCGCCAACGCCTTCCAACCGCTGGTCGATCATCCGATGCGGTTTCTCGGTGGTGAAGGCCCGGC
>NZ_JBAUJB010000380.1:0-4852 GCF_049683355.1 Mycobacterium sp. | reverse complement strand
CGTATCCACCACATGTGTCCGGGGTCGACCTTCTTGAGCCGCTCCCAGGTCTGCGGTTCGCGCAGCGAGCTCAGGTCGTCGCTGCCCAGCAGCTCACGGCCCAGCTCCGTCCACTGCGGCGCGGCCCAGGTGGGCGCGTGCACACCGTTGGTGATCGAGCCGATCGGCACTTCCGCCTGGTCGAATCCAGGCCACAGGTCGTTGAACATCCCGCGGCTGACCTGCCCGTGCAGCAGCGACACCCCGTTGGCGCGCTGAGCCAGCCGAAGACCCATGTGGGCCATGTTGAACTTGGTTGCGTCGTCTTCGTCGCCGAAGGCGACGATGCGGTCGACGGGTACACCAGGCAACAGTCGCGAACCCACCGCCCCCGGCTCCGGCCCGAAATAGCGTTCCACCAACTCGACCGGAAAACGGTCGATGCCGGCCGGAACCGGGGTGTGGGTGGTGAACACCGTCGACGCGCGGACGACGGTGAGCGCGGTGTCGAAGTCCAGCCCGGCCTCGATGAGCTCGCGAATGCGTTCCGCACCCAGGAAACCGGCGTGCCCCTCGTTCATGTGGAACACCTCGGGCGACGGCAGACCCTCGGCGGCGGTGAACGCCCGGATGGCCCGGACTCCGCCGATGCCGGCGAGGATCTCCTGCCGTATCCGGTGCTCCTGGTCGCCGCCGTAGAGCCGGTCGGTGACCCCGCGCAAATCGTGTTCGTTTTCGGGGATGTCGGAATCGAGCAGCAGCAACGGAATTCGCCCTATCTGCGCGACCCAGATACGTGCGGCGAGCTGTGCATCGTCGGGTAGGGCCAAGTCGATCAGGATCGCCTCGCCCGATGCGTCGACGAGCAGGCGCAGCGGCAGACCCTGCGGATCGAGCGACGGATAGCTCTCGCGCTGCCACCCGTCGGCGGTCAGCGACTGCCTGAAGTACCCCGACCGGTAGTGCAGCCCCACCGCGATCAGTGGAAGGCCCAGGTCCGAGGCCGACTTGAGGTGATCACCAGCGAGGATTCCCAGGCCGCCCGAGTAGTTCGGAAGCACCTCGGCGACGCCGAACTCCATCGAGAAGTAAGCGATGCACTTGGGCAGCGCACCGTCGGCACCGCCGCCGGTCTCGGCGGCGAGCTGCTGATACCACAGCGGCCTGCTCAGATAGTCGTCGAGATCAGCGGCCAGGGCGTCGAGGCGCTGCACGAACGACTCGTCGCGGGCCAACTCGTCGACTCTCTCCGGCCCGACGTGACCGAGCATCGACACCGGATCGCAGCCGACCTGTTTCCACAGCGCGGGATCCATGGTTTCGAACAGATCCTGGGTCGGCTTGTCCCACGACCACCGCAGATTGCTGGAGAGCTGTTCGAGCGCGCGGAGCCGCTCAGGGAGGTGGGCGCGGACGGTGAACCGGCGGAGAGCTTTCACGCGAGCCAACCTTACTGACGTTGTGGCCCGCGCAGATCAGTTCGTAGGCGTCCGCTTCGGGCTCCGCGAGGTTGAGGTCCGCACTACGGTGGGTATAAGCGCCAGAGGGTCGAACAACCAGGCAGCGAACCAGACCAGACATCGACACGCGCGGCGCGCGCCGCACGGGCAAGGAGTGGCCAGTGACCGCCGGTCGGATCGAGATCGATGACGTTGCGCCCGTGGTATCCGGCGGACGGTTCCCGGCCAAGGCGGTCGTCGGCGAGGTGGTGCCGGTGACGGCGACGGTGTGGCGCGAAGGCCACGACGCAGTGTCCGCCACGCTGGTGGTGCGTTACCACGGGACGACCTATCCCCCGCTGGCCGACGAGCCACCCGGGCGGGTGCGGGCCCCTGAGCCGGTCCCGATCCAGGAACTGGTGAACGCACCGCGGGTCCGCCCCGTCACCGTGCCGATGCTGCCGGGCAGCACCCCAGATGTGTTCCACGGCCAGTTCAGTCCCGACGCCGTCGGCCTGTGGACCTACCGTGTCGACGGCTGGGGTGACCCGATCGCGACCTGGCGCCAGCATGTGATCGCCAAGCTGGACGCCGGCCAGAGTGAAGGCGAGTTGTCCAACGACCTGCTGGTGGGAGCCCGCCTGCTGGAACGCGCTGCGGCCGGGGTGCCGCGGCAGATGCGGTACCCGCTGATCGAAGCCGCGGAGCGGCTGCGCGAACCCGGCGACCCGTTCTGGCGCGCGGGCCCGGCCCTGGCACCCGACGTGACCGACCTGCTCTACCAGTATCCGTTGCGCGAGCTGATCACGCGGGACGAGCAGCACGGGGTGTGGGTGGATCGGCCGTTGGCGCGGTTCAGTTCGTGGTACGAGTTCTTCCCCCGGTCGACCGGTGGGTGGGACAGTTCGGGTAACCCGGTGCACGGCACGTTCGCCACCGCGACCAAGGCCTTGCCCCGAATCGCCCGGATGGGCTTCGACATCGCCTACCTGCCGCCGATCCATCCGATCGGGAAGGTGCACCGCAAGGGACGCAACAACAGCGTCACCGCCGCGCCTGACGACGTCGGCTCGCCCTGGGCGATCGGCAGCGACGAGGGCGGGCACGATGCGGTGCACCCGGGGCTCGGCACCATCGAGGATTTCGACGAATTCGTCGCGGCCGCCCGCGACCACGGCCTGGAGGTGGCCCTCGACCTGGCGCTGCAGTGCGCCCCCGACCACCCGTGGGCACAGCAGCACCCGGAGTGGTTCACGGTGTTGCCGGACGGCACCATCGCCTATGCGGAGAACCCGCCGAAGAAGTACCAGGACATCTACCCGCTGAACTTCGACAACGACCCGGCCGGGTTGTACGAGGAAGTACTGCGGGTGGTGCGATTCTGGATCTCTCACGGCGTCAAGGTCTTCCGCGTCGACAACCCGCACACCAAGCCGCCGAACTTCTGGGCGTGGCTGATCGGCGAGGTCAAGAACGAAGATCCCGACGTGCTGTTCCTCGCGGAGGCGTTCACCCGGCCGGCGCGGCTGTTCGGGCTGGCCAAGCTCGGGTTCACCCAGTCCTACACGTACTTCACGTGGCGCACGGCCAAGTGGGAGCTGACCGAATTCGGCCAGTCGATCGCCGAGCACGCCGATTACAGCCGTCAGAGCCTGTGGGTGAACACGCCCGACATCCTGCACGAGAGCCTGCAGCACGGCGGACCGGGCATGTTCGCGATCCGCGCGGTGCTGGCGGCGACGATGAGCCCCACGTGGGGGGTGTACTCGGGCTTCGAACTCTTCGAGCACCGCGCGGTCCGTGAGGGCAGCGAGGAGTATCTCAACTCCGAGAAGTACGAACTGCGTCCCCGCGATTTCGACGCGGCGATGGCCGACGGCGAGTCCCTCGAACCGTTTTTGACCCGGCTCAACGAGGTCCGGCGCCTGCACCCCGCGCTGCAGCAGCTGCGCACCGTGACGTTCCACCACATCGACAACGATGCCCTGCTGGCGTACAGCAAGTTCGATCCGGAAACCGGGGATCAGGTGCTCGTGGTGGTCACCCTCAATCCGTTCGGCCCCGAGGAGGGCACGTTGTGGCTGGACATGGACGCGCTGGGAATGGAGCAGCAGGACCGCTTCTGGGTGCGCGACGAAATCACCGGAGATGAATATCACTGGGGTCAGGGCAATTACGTTCGCCTCGAACCCGCCCGGGCGGTGGCGCATGTGCTCAACATGCCCCAGCTGCCCGCCGACCGACGACTGACCCTTCTGCGTAGGGAGTGACGACATGACCAAAGCGTCCAACCTGACCAACCAAGTGCAGAGCCCGCATCTGCGACCGCACACCACCGCCCTCAACCGCCTCCTGACCGGCGACTACCACGATCCGCACTCGGTGCTGGGCGCGCACGAGTACGGCGACCACACGGTCATCCGTGTCTACCGCCCGCACGCCGTGGCGGTCGACGCGGTGATCGGGGGCCAGCGGCACCGCTTCGAACACATCGAATCGGGGCTGTTCGCCGTCGCGCTGCCGTTCACCGATCTGATCGACTATCGCTTGGAGATCAGCTACGACAACGGCGGCGAGAAGCCGCACGTGCACGCGGTCGCCGACGCATACCGCTTCCTGCCCACGCTCGGCGAGATCGACCTGCACCTGTTCGCCGAAGGGCGCCACGAGCGGCTGTGGGAGATCCTGGGCGCGCACCCGCGCAGTTTCACCACTGCCGACGGCGTCGTCGAGGGTGTCTCGTTCGCGGTGTGGGCGCCCAACGCCAAGGGCGTCACCCTGATCGGGGAGTTCAACCACTGGGACGGCAACGAGGCGCAGATGCGCGCGCTGGGCTCCACCGGCGTGTGGGAACTGTTCTGGCCTGGTTTCCCGGTCGGCGGACTCTACAAGTTCAAGGTGCACGGCGCCGACGGCGTGGTCACCGAACGCGCCGACCCGATGGCGTTCGCCACCGAGGTGCCGCCGCAGACCGCGTCGCGCGTCACCCACAGCGAGTACACCTGGGCCGACGACGAGTGGATGGCCGGCCGCACGCTGCGTAACCCGGTGTTCGAGCCGATGAGCACCTATGAGGTTCATCTGGGCTCCTGGCGGCCGGGACTCAGCTACACCGAGCTGGCCGACCAGCTCACCGACTACGTGGTGGCACACGGTTACACCCATGTGCAGATGCTTCCCGTCGCAGAGCATCCTTTCGGCGGCTCCTGGGGCTACCAGGTGACGTCCTACTACGCACCGTCCTCGCGGTTCGGCACACCCGACGAGTTCCGGCATCTCGTTGACACGCTGCACCAGGCCGGCATCGGGGTCCTCGTGGACTGGGTGCCCGCCCATTTCCCGAAGGACGCGTGGGCGCTGGGCCGGTTCGACGGAACCGCGCTCTACGAGCACGCCGATCCGCGCCGCGGCGAGCAGTTGGACTGGGGCACCTA
>NZ_JBAUJB010000379.1:0-37025 GCF_049683355.1 Mycobacterium sp. | reverse complement strand
ACGTTGACGTACTGCCGCGATCTGAGGCAGTGGTCGTAGGTCGACAGCAGGGTGTTGGCGTCCGGCGGCAGGTAGACGCGCACCACGTTCGCGCTCTTGTTGACGACGTGGTCGATGAAGCCGGGATCCTGATGGGAGAAACCGTTGTGATCCTGCCGCCAGACGTGGCTGGACAGAAGGTAATTCAGGCTTGCGATGGGGCGCCGCCACGGGATGTCGTCGGTGACCTTGAGCCACTTGGCGTGCTGGTTGAACATCGAGTCGATGATGTGGATGAAGGCCTCGTAGCAGTTGAACATGCCATGCCGGCCGGTCAGGAGATAACCCTCGAGCCAGCCCTGGCATTGATGCTCGGAGAGCACTTCCATCACCCTGCCCGCGCGGGCGAGGTGCTCGTCGACGTCGGACCCGAAGAACTCGGCGTTCCACTGCTTGTCGGTGGCGTCGTACACGGCCTGCAGCCGGTTGGATGCCGTCTCGTCGGGTCCGAAGATGCGGAAGTTGTCGGGGTTGAGCCTGATCACCTCGGTGAGCCACTGGCCGAGCACCTTGGTGGCCTCGGCGATGGTCGCACCCGGCTCGGGCACGTCGACGGCGAAGTCGCGAAAGTTCGGCAACCGGAGGTCCTTGAGAACCAGACCGCCGTTGGAGTGGGGATTGTCGCTCATCCGCAGCTGGCCCTGCGGTGCCAATTCGGCGATATCGGCCAGCAACCGGCCGTCGGCGTCGAACAGTTCGTCGGCCCGGTAAGAGGCCAGCCAGTCGGCGAGCACCGTCAGGTGTTCCTCGGTGTCACGGGCGTTGCCCAGCGGTACCTGGTGAGCGCGCCAGGATCCGGTCGTCTTCTTGCCGTCGATGTAGTCGGGCCCCGTCCAGCCTTTCGGCGTCCGGAAGACGATCATGGGCCAGCGCGGCTGGAAGTCGTCACCTGCAGCCGCCCTTGCCTTGATCTCGGCGATCTCATCGAGCACGTCGTCGAGCAGCGCGGCGAACCGGCGGTGGGCGTCGGCATGGTCCGGTCCGGACTCTGCGCCGTCGGGAACCTCGAAGAAGTACGGGTTGTGTCCGTAACCGATCATCAGGCTGCGCAGCTCGTCGGCCGGAATCCGGGCCAGCACCGTCGGGTTGGCGATCTTGTAGCCGTTGAGGTGCAGGATCGGCAGCACAACTCCGTCCTTGTTCGGGTTCGCGAACTTGTTGGAGTGCCAGCTGGTGGCCAGCGCCCCGGTTTCGGCCTCGCCGTCGCCGACCACCGCCGCGACCAGCAGGTCCGGGTTGTCGAACGCGGCGCCGTAGGCGTGTGACAGCGCGTAGCCGAGTTCGCCGCCCTCGTGGATCGAACCCGGGGTCTCCGGGGCCACATGCGAGGGGATGCCGCCGGGGAACGAGAACTGCCGGAACAGCCTGCGCAGCCCTTCGGAGTCCTGGCTGATGTCGGGGTAGATCTCGCTGTAGGTGCCCTCGAGGTAGGTGTTGGCCACCAGACCGGGTCCGCCGTGGCCGGGGCCGGTGACGTAGATCGTCGACTGCTCGCGCTCGTTGATCGCGCGGTTGAGGTGGGCATAGAGAAAGTTCAGGCCGGGAGTGGTGCCCCAGTGCCCGAGCAGGCGCGGTTTGACATCGTCACGGGTCAGTGGAGTCCGCAGCAGTGGGTTGTCCAGCAGGTAGATCTGGCCGACCGACAGGTAATTGGCGGCGCGCCACCACCGGTCGAGTCGGCTCACCATCTCATCGCTCAGCGGGCTCCGGTCGACGTTCTTCGGCTCGGTCGAGGCAGTCATGTCTCCATCCAACTCCGCATCGGGGTGTCCTCCAACCCGTACCCGATGGCGCGGGCGTTAATCTTTCGCGCACCGCTATCGTGAGCAGTCATCCACGACGGCAGAAGGGCAGGCGGCGATGGTCGGAGAACCGTTGCTGGCATCGCTGCGGGTGCTCGACCTGTGCTCGGGTGCAGGTGACGCCGTCGGCCGCATCCTTGCCGATCTCGGTGCCGACGTGCTCAAGATCGAGCCACCCGGCGGCAGTCCGGCGCGGTGCAGCGCACCGACGGTGGCCGGGGCCGGTATCGGATTCGCGCTGGACAACGCCAACAAGCGCTGCACCGTGCTGGATCCGGGCGTGCCCGCCGACCGGCGAGCGCTGATCGAACTCGCCGGCGCTGCAGATATCGTGATCGATTCGCAGAACCCTGGCACCGCAGCGGCATTCGGCACGTCCTGCACGGAGCTGTCGCAGCGCTTCGACCATCTGGTCACGATGTCGGTCACCGATTTCGGTGCGTCGGGGCCCTACGCTTCTTGGCGCGCCACCGACGCTGTGTGCTACGCGATGTCGTCGGCGCTGTCCCGCACCGGGCCGACCGCCGGCACGCCGGTGTTGCCACCGAACGGCGTGGCTTCGGCCACAGCGGCGGTGCAGGCCGCATGGGCGGTTCTGGCCGCCTACTACGACCGGTTACGTTGCGGGAAAGGCGAGTTCGTCGACTTCTCGCGCTTCGAGGCGGTGGTCCAGGCGCTCGACCCGCCTTTCGGCTCCGAGGGACAGGCCGCCGTCGGGCTGAAGGCTCCCACCGAGTTGTGGCGCGGCCGCCCGCGCAACCAGCAGATCTACCCGATCTTCGAATGCCGCGACGGCCATGTACGGATCTGCCTGTTGTCGGCGCGCCAATGGCACGGCATGCGGGCCTGGCTCGGCGAGCCGGAACAGTTCTCGGACCCGCGGTTCGACACCATCGCCGCCCGCTATGCCGCCTCGCGGGAGCTCAATGCGGCCATCGCCGAGTTGTTCGCCCCGCAGACCGTGGCTTCCCTGGTCGCTGCGGGCCAGACCCGTGGAGTGCCGATCGCTGCGGTGCTGACCCCCGCAGAAGCATTGTCGGAAGCCCACTTTCGAAGTGTGGGCGCGTTGTCCGAGGTCGCCCTGACACCGCGGACGTCGGTGACGATCCCGGTCGGCCCTCTGGTGATCGACGGTGCCCGCCACGGGTACCGGCACGGTGCGCCCGCCGTCGGGTCCGACGCGCCCGAGTGGCGGGCCCCGTGGCCGGCCGACGAGCGCCCGGTCGGCAGCCCGGCAAGCGGAATTTCTCGGCCCTTCGACGGCATCCGGATCCTGGACCTCGGCGTCATCGTCGCCGGCGGCGAGTTGGGCCGCCTGTTCGCCGACCTCGGCGCGGAGGTCATCAAGATCGAGAGCCCGGCCTACCCCGACGGCCTGCGGCAGTCCCCGCCGGGCAAGCCGATGAGCCGGTCCTGGGCGCTGACGCATCGCAACGAGTACGGCCTGGGCCTGGATCTGCGGCAGCAATCCGGGGCTGAACTGTTCAGCCGGTTGGTGGCGGCATCCGATGCGGTGTTCGCCAACTTCAAACCGGGCACGCTGGCCTCGCTCGGATTCTCCTACGACCGGTTGCGCGAGCTCAACCCCGGCATCGTGCTGGCCGAGAGCAGCGCATTCGGGGATCGCGGGCCCTGGAGTTCGCAGATGGGCTACGGCCCACTCGTCCGGGCCTGCACCGGCGTCACCCGGTTGTGGACGTCGCCCGACGCCGAGCCGGACACGTTCTACGACGCCACGACGATCTTCCCCGACCACGTGGTCGGCCGTGTCACTGCGATCGCCGCTGCCGCCGTGCTGATCCGGCGCCGACGCACCGGTGTCGGTGGCCACGTGCACATCTCACAGGCCGAAGCGGCGATCAACCAGCTCGCGCAGGCGTATGTCAGCGAATCGTGCGGGGCCGCCGGGTTCGAGGTGATAGCCGACGACTCCGTCGACGCGGTGTTCCCGTGCGCCGGTGACGACGAATGGTGCGTGATCTCTGTGCGCGAGGCGTCACACCGCGAAACGGTTGCAGGTTTGATCGGTCGCTCGGCGCTTCCCGAGGACCGCGCCGAGCTGATCGCTGCGGTGTCGCAGTGGACCGCGACCCGGGACAAGGACGCGGTCGTCGCGCAATTGCAGGATCTCGGCGTCCCCGCCGGTCCGATGAACCGTGTGGCCGACGTCGCCGCCGATCCCCAGATCGCTTTCAGGCAGCTGTTCAGCGACATGACCCACCCGCTGCTGGATGCCCCGGTGTTCGCCGAGACCTCGCCGGCCCCGTTCACCCGCATCCCGCGTGCAGATCTGCGGCCCGCGCCCATGCCCGGGGAGCACACCCGGATGATCTGTCAGAAGGTGCTCGGCCTCGATCCTGAGCAGATCGACGGGCTGATCGCCGACGGCGTGCTGTTCACCCATGAGAACACGACCTAGGAAGGCCACCTTGATGTCACTGGACCCCAGGACCCCGGTACTCGTCGGCTACGGCCAGGTGAACCAGCACACCGAGAACCCCGGTGTCGAACCCGTCGACCTGATGGTCGCGGCCGCACGCGCCGCCGCCGACCCACGGGTGCTCGAGTCGGTCGACGCCGTCCGAATCGTCAACCTGCTGTCGTGGCGCTACCGCGATCCGGGACTGCTTCTCGCGCAACGTATCCGGGCCGAGAAGGCGGATACCCGGTGCACCGGGGTCGGCGGCAATGTGCCGCAGACGCTGGTGAACTCGGCCTGCCTGGACATCCAGCAGGGCCGGGCCGACGTGGTACTGATCGGAGGCGCGGAGACCTGGCGCACCCGGAGCCGGTTGCGCGCGGCCGGCCAGAAGCCGGACTGGACACGCCAGGACGATTCGGTGCCGGTAGCTCCCGGTTCCGATGACGGGGTGCCGATGGCAGGGCCCGCGGAGATCCGGATCAACCTGGACCGGCCCGCCTACGTCTATCCGATGTTCGAGCAGGCGGTGCGGATCGCCGCGGGTGAGACACCCGACGAACACCGCCGCCGCATCGGCCAGCTGTGGTCCCAGTTCAGTGCGATCGCCGCGACGAACCCGCACGCCTGGAGCAGGGAAGTCCTCAGCGCAGAACGGATCTGGCAGCCGGCACCGGACAACCGGATGATCAGTTGGCCCTACACCAAGTTGATGAACTCCAACAACATGGTCGACCAGGGGGCAGTGCTGATCTTGGCCTCGGCCGAGAAGGCCGCCCACCTGCAGATCCCCACGGAGCGTTGGGTGTTCCCCTACGCCGGAACCGACGCGCACGATACCTACGCGATCGGCGAGCGGGCGGAGTTCTGTACCTCGCCGGCGATCAGGATCGCCGGGAAGCGGGCACTGGAACTCGTGGGCGCCCGGATCGACGACATCGAGCTGGTCGACGTCTACTCCTGCTTTCCGTCGGCGGTTCAGGTCGCGGCCAGGGAGCTGGGCCTACCCGTCGGGGATGCCGATCGGCCGCTGACCGTGACCGGCGGATTGACGTTCGCCGGGGGGCCGTGGAACAACTACGTCACCCACTCCATCGCCACGATGGCCGAGCGGCTGGCGGCCCAGCCGGGTAAGCGCGGCCTGATCACCGCCAACGGCGGCTATCTGACAAAGCACAGCTTCGGCGTATACGGCACTGAGCCGCCGGAACACGAATTCCGTTGGGAGGATCTGCAACCCGCTGTCGACCGAGAGCCCACCCGGACTGCGCTGGTGGACTGGAGCGGCGTCGGCACGGTGGAGTCGTGGACCACCCCCGTGGACCGGGATGGTCGGCCCGAGAAGGCTTTTCTCGCTGTGCGGACACCTGAGGACGCCCGGGTCCTCGCGGTGATCACCGATTCGGCCGACGCCGAGGCGACCGTTCGTGACGACCTCGCGGGTGCGTCGGTACGCGTCCACGAGGACGGCACCGCGGCGCTGGTGTGACTACAACAAGCCGAGCGCCGCGACCGCGTCGCGTTCGGCGCGCAACTCGGCGACCGAGGCGTCGATCCGGGCGCGGGAGAACGGGTTGATGTCAAGCCCTTCGACGATTTCCCACCGGCCACCGACGGCGCGGCACGGCAGCGAGCACACCAGTCCCTCGTCGATGCCGTAGGCACCGGGAGACGGCAGTGCCACCGACGTCCAATCCTCGTCCGGGGTGCCGTGGATCCAGTCGTCGACGTGGTCGATCGCGCCGTTGGCCGCCGACGCCGCCGAACTCGCACCGCGTGCCTCGATGATTGCGGTGCCGCGGCGTGCCACCGTGGGAATGAAATCGTCGGTGAGCCAGTGGGTGTCGGCGGCGTAGTCGGCGCCGAACCGCCCGCCGACCTGCGCGTGGAAGATGTCCGGGTACTGGGTGGGGGAGTGGTTGCCCCAGATCGTCATCCTGGTGATCTCGGTGACCGGAACCCCTGAGTGCCGGGACATCGCGGCGACCGCCCGGTTGTGATCCAGGCGGGTCAACGCCGTGAACCGGTCACCGGGGATGTCGGGGGCGTGCGCTGCGGCCACCAAAGCGTTGGTGTTGGCCGGGTTTCCGACGACCAGCACCCGGACATCGGCACTGGCACCGGCGTTGAGGGCGCCTTGCCCGCGGTGGCGAAGATCTGCGCGTTGGGCTCCAGTAGGTCGGCGCGTTCCATTCCCTTGGTGCGCGGCCGCGATCCGATCAGCAGCGCCACGTCCACCCCGTCAAATCCCCGGACCGGGTCGTCGTAGATCTCGGTTCCGGCCAGTAGCGGGAACGCGCCGTCGTTGAGTTCCATCACGACGCCCTCGGCGGCTCGCACCGCGCCGGGCAGCTCGAGCAGCCGCAGCGCGACCGGGGTGTGCCGGCCCAGCATCGCGCCGGCGGCTATCCGGAACAGGGCCGCGTAACCGATCTGCCCGGCCGCTCCCGTGACGGCGACGGTGACCGGAGCGGGAGACGCGGACGGCGGTGGTGATGTCACGCGTCTCAACCTAGACAACCTGGGTCATGGCGCGTCGGCAGGCACGTCGGTGTAGGTCATCGTGTAGCCGTCGGACGAGAAGGTGAATCCCTTTCCGCTGAGCTCGGACAGGCACGAGATGCCGGAGGTCTCCTGGACGTTGCAGCGGAAGCCGGCGACCGCCAGGATGCGGTTGAACGGCAGCACGACCGCGGGGCCCGGGTCCAGCCCGAACTGCGGCGCCGACTCCGCGGAGAACTGCGGGTCGCCCGTCCGGTCGACGACGAGGACGTTCGCAGCTACCGGTTCGCCGTCGGGGTCGGGAACCTCGTCGGGTGCGCCGGTGATCGGCAGGGCTGACGTCGGCGCCTGGGCGCTCTGGCAGCCTGCCCGGGTGCGCGGCAGCACCGCGCACTCCCAGCGCCCGCTGGGACTGGTGAAGTAGTATCCGGTGGTCCCGTCCACCTCGGCTGCGTAGTCGAACGCATTGACCAGGTGCGCGTTGCTCGGCCGGGTGGTGCTCACGGCGGGTGTGGAAGCGGGGCTGGCGGTCGGCGCGCCGTCGTCGGTGTTGACCACCACCGACCCGGCGGCGCACCCGCAACTCAGCGTCGTCATCAGCGCGCCGAGGGCGGCGAATCTCATGGCATACATGGTGTCGAGTGTGCCGGGTGGTGGACGCCGCGACGGTCACCCCAGCACTCTTTCGCGCAGTTCGCGGTCCGACGACACCCGCACCAGTGCCGCGGCCAGGGCGGCGCTGCGGCGAGGTGCCAGCGACGCCAGCGCTCCGGGATCGTCGGGCAGGCCGAGGTCGGCCGCGGCTGCGGTGGCCCGATCGTCGAAGTGCGGCCGCGCCCAGGTCCAGATGTCCTGGATCTCGCGCAGGAAGATATCGGCTCCCGTGCCACCGATTCCCTTGAACTGCTGCAGAAGTCGCTTCGTCTCGGCGACATCGCGGCCCCCGGCAACAGCGAGCCGACGGAGATCACCGCCGTAGTCGTCGGTGACGGCGGCGGCGATCTCGGCCGCTCGGGTCGCCGAACTCTCGTCGTAGCGAACGTAGTGCGCGCGGCCGAAGGCACCGATGAGTGCAGACCGCTCGGCGTCCCGCACCGCCCGCGCGGTGCGCAGCCCGGACCGGTTCATCTCGCGCGCGGCGCGCACCGCGATGTGCGCGTCGATCGGCTTGCTGGCCAGCATGCACAGCATCAGCAGCTGAAACAACGGCATCGGTTTGTCTCGCAGCCGGATCCCGGCCTCCTCGGCGAACGTGGTGCCGGCCTCGTCGAGCAACCGTTGGACCACACGCTGATGTCTCGATGACGACATTGGAAAGGTCTTACCCGAAGCGCCGGGCGGAAAACCCGCGACTACTTCGCCGGTAGTCCCTCGGCGAACTCCGCACCGTGGTTCACCCACTCCGACAGCTGCCTGCTGGTTTTCACGCCGCCGGGCTGCACTCGCACCCAGCCGCGAACCTCTCGACCCGCCATCACCATCGGCTCGACGTGGGCGCGAGCCAGCAGCCGATCGGTCTCTGCGGGCGGCACCCGCACCCTCAGCCCGCCGTGGGAGCTGACCACAACCGACATGTTGCCGTCGATCATGAACGCCAGCCCGCCGAACATCTTCTTCTCCTCGATGCCGCGTCGAGCGGTTAGGAGCTCGCGAACACGTTCGGCGAGGTCGGCGTCATAGGCCATGCTGTGACGGTAGCGACTTGCCGCGGTATCCGCACCCACTCTTCCTCGGCGAGCAGACACAAACTCGCACGAAATCCCGGAAGATTGTGCGAGTTTGCGTCTGCTCGCGGCTGTCAGGCCGCGACGGTCGCGGTCTCGGCGGCCGGTTCCAGCGCCAGCGCGACGATCTCGGCCACATCGGTCATCGGCTTCACCTCGAGTGCGTCGAGCACCTCGGCCGGCACGTCGTCGAGATCCGGCTCGTTGCGCTGCGGGATGAAAACGGTTGACAGTCCGGCACGTTGGGCGGCCAGCAATTTCTGCTTCACGCCGCCGATCGGCAGCACCCGGCCGTTCAGTGTGACCTCACCGGTCATCCCGACGTCGGCACGCACCTGGCGTCCGGTTGCCATCGACACCAGCGCGGTCACCATTGTCACCCCGGCAGAGGGACCGTCCTTGGGCACCGCGCCTGCGGGCACGTGGACGTGGATCTTGCGGTCCAGCGCTTGCGGGTCGACACCCAACTGCTCGGCGTGGGCACGCACGTAGGACAGCGCGATCTGCGCGGACTCCTTCATCACGTCACCCAGCTGGCCGGTCAGCACGAGACCGGCCTCACCGTCGGTCGACCCGGCCTCGATGTAGAGGACGTCGCCGCCGAGTCCGGTGACGGCCAGACCGGTCGCCACGCCGGGCACCGCCGTACGCTCCTCGGAATCCGGGGTGAACCGCGGACGCCCCAGGTAGCCGACAAGATCAGGCTCGTCGATGGTCAACGGCGTCGGGTCGGCGGCCAGTGTTGTGGTGGCCTTCCGCAGCGCCTTGGCCAACAGTCGCTCGAACTGCCGTACACCCGGTTCGCGGGTGTAGTCCGCGGCGATCTTGCGCAGTGCGGCGTCGGTGACCGTCACCTCCTCGGGGGTCAGCGCCGCGCGTTCGGCCTGCCGGGGGAGCAGATAGTCACGGGCGATCGCGACCTTGTCGTCTTCGGTGTAACCGTCGATCTGCACCAGCTCCATCCGGTCCAGAAGTGCCGACGGGATGTTCTCGATCACGTTGGCCGTCGCCAGGAACACCACATCGGACAGATCCAGATCGAGATCGAGGTAGTGGTCGCGGAAGGTGTGGTTCTGCGCCGGATCCAACACCTCCAGCAGCGCCGCACTCGGATCACCACGGTAATCGGAGCCCACTTTGTCGATCTCATCGAGCAGCACAACCGGATTCATCGATCCCGCTTCGCCGATGGCGCGCACGATTCGGCCCGGGAGCGCACCGACGTAGGTCCGCCGATGTCCACGGATCTCGGCCTCGTCACGCACCCCACCGAGGGCGACGCGGACGAATGTGCGGCCCAGTGCCCGGGCCACCGATTCACCCAGCGAGGTCTTGCCGACACCGGGGGGACCGGCGAGCACCATGACGGCGCCCGATCCGCGCCCGCCGACCACGGACATGCCCCGCTGCGCGCGCCGTGCCCGCACCGCGAGGTACTCGACGATGCGATCCTTGACGTCCTCGAGGCCGTGGTGATCGGCGTCGAGGATCTCCCGGGCCGACCTCAGGTCCGTCGAGTCCTCGGTCGTCGTGTTCCACGGGAGATCCAGGACAGTGTCGAGCCACGTGCGGATCCAGCCGCCCTCGGGACTCTGGTCGCTCGACCGTTCCAGCTTCCCGACCTCCCGAAGCGCAGCTTCGCGGACCTTCTCGGGCAGGTCGGCGGCCTCGATCCGGTCCCGGTAGTCGTCAGACCCGTCGGGTTCACCCTCTCCCAGCTCCTTGCGGATGGCAGCCAGCTGCTGGCGCAGCAGGAACTCTTTCTGCTGCTTGTCCATACCGGAGCGGACGTCCTCGGCGATCTTGTCGTTGACCTCGACCTCGGCCAAATGCTCGCCGGTCCATTGGATGAGTGAGCTCAACCGCTCCGCTGCGTCCTCGGTCTCCAGCAGTTGCCGCCGCTGGACGTCGCTGAGGTAGGACGCGTAGCCGGCGGTGTCGGCGAGCGCCGACGGATCGGTGATCTTGTTGACCACGTCGACGATCTGCCATGCCTCGCGGCGCTGCAGCATCGCCAGCAACAGCTTCTTGTATTCCGCGGCCAGCGCTCTTGTCTCGTCGGTGGCCTCGGCGTCCGCGACCTCCTCGACCGACACCCACAGTGCCGCACCGGGTCCGGTCGTCCCGGTCCCGATGTGCGCGCGGTTCTCACCGCGCACGACCGCGGCCACCCCGCCGGCGGGTACCCGGCCGACCTGCACGATCGAGGCGATCACGCCGTAGGTGGGGTAGCGGTCGTCCAGGCGTGGCGCGATCAGCAGCTTGCCGTTCTCGCTGGCCTGCGCTGCGTCGACCGCGACGCGGGCGGCCTCGTCCAGTTCTATCGGCACCACCATTCCCGGGAGCACGATCGGCTCGCTGATGAACAGCACCGGCACTGATGTGGCTTCGGCCATGAATCCTCCAAAGTTGAATCTGATGCGCTCAACCCTGGCCGCAGCCGGATTGTTCCCCGGGCACATGGCACCCATCTCCATATCGCCGAGAGCAGAACGGCGGAGCAGCGATCCCAGGGGTGAGGATGCATCCCCCGCGCAACCACCCGCGGGGGGCATGTCCGGTGACCGGGCAGACCGCATCATCGATGCCCATGCCCCCTGGCGCTTGCGCGACTTTCACGACGACGACCTCGACCAGGCCATCTCGGTCTGGGACCAGAGCCGGGAGCCTGCGGAGGCGTCCCCGGCCTTTCCGGTCTCGGAGGTGGTCTCCGCCGCGCGCGGCGGTCAACCCGCCGTGGTTGCGGTCGTCGACGACCAACTGGTCGGCATGGCGGTCGCCCAGGTCGGCGGCGAGCGAGCCTGGATCACGATGATCGCGCTGAGCAGTGGGTGGCGCGACCGCGGCATCGGCAGCGCCCTTCTCGCCGAGCTGGAGGTGCGGCTGCGCACTTTGGGCGTGCGTCGCATCAGCGCGATGTTGCCCGAAGACGCCACCGGTACCGCGGCGCTGCGCAACTGTGGATACACCGAGCGCACCGATCTGCGCTACTTCGACAGGGTCGATCACGTCGGGCCCGCCGACACCGGCTTGCTGAGCGCAGTTGGCGGCCAGATCATGGGGCAGCGGTTGTGGGACGACATGGCCGGCATGGAGAACGAGAAGCGGATGATCGAGCGTCGCATCGTGCTGCCGCTGGCCCAACCCGATCTGGCCACGCGCTACGGGGTGTCACCGCCGAAGGCGGCCATCCTGTTCGGCCCGCCGGGCACCGGGAAGACCAGTTTCGCCAAAGCCGTTGCCGGAAGGCTCGGTTGGCCGTTCATCGAGATCTTCCCGTCGCGGCTGGCCGCACCCGACGTCACGATGCCCAACGCGCTGCGGGACATGTTCGCCGACCTCACGGAGCTCGAAGCCGCGGTGGTGTTCATCGACGAGGTCGAGGAGATCGCGGGCTCACGCTCCGGCATCCCGTCGGACCGGCCCACGGCGTCACGAACGAACTCCTCAAACTCATCCCGACGTTCCGCCAGCACGACGAGCGGCTGTTGATCTGCGCGACGAACTCCGTGCGCTCGCTGGACTCGGCGTTCCTGCGGCCGGGACGGTTCGACTACGTCATCCCGGTCGGGCCCCCCGACGACGCCGCGCGCAAGGCGATCTGGAACCGCTACCTGGGTGCTGTCGCCGACGGTGTCGAAGTCGACAAGCTCGTCGAGGCCACCGCGATGTTCACGCCCGCCGACATCGAGTTCACCGCGCGCAAGGGCGCACAGTGCGCATTCGAACGCGAGATCGAGTTCCGCCGCGGCGAGCCCCCCGGCACCGACGACTTCCTCGGCACCATCGCTGAGACCAGGCCGACGCTGACGGACGCGATTCTCGACGAGTTCAACGAGGACATCGCGATGCGCACCCGGCTCTGACGTTCCCGAAACAGCAGGAAGCCTGCCGCTCGGGGGAAACGGCAGGCTTCCTGGTTCGTGGGTTGCCGCTAGGCCACGTTCTGCGCCCCCAGCACGCGCTGGATATCGGGCTTCATCTGCTGCAGCTGCTGCCCCCAGTAGCCCCAGCTGTGCGTGCCCGCGTCCGGGAAGTTGAACACGCCGTTGGCGCCGCCCGCGGCGATGTAGTTGTCACGGAAGCTGATGTTGGTCCGCAACGTGAATCCCTCGAGGAACTGCGCCGCCATCAGGTTCTGGCCCGGGGTTCCGGAGTCCAGGTCCGACGGGGTGCCGGTTCCGCAGTACACCCAGATCCGGGTGTTGTTGGCCACCAACTGGTTGATGTTGACCATCGGATCGTTGCGCTTCCAAGCCGGGTCCGAGGACGGGCCCCACATGCTCTCGGCGTTGTATCCGCCCGCGTCGTTCATCGCCAGCCCGATCAGCATCGGCCACCAACCCTCGGACGGGTTCAAGAAGCCCGAAAGCGATGCGGCGTAGATGAACTTCTGCGGATAGTAGATCGCGTAGTTCATCGACGCGCTACCGGCCATCGACAGACCGACAACGGCGTTGCCGTTCTGCGACACTCCGCGGTTGGCTTCCAACCAGGCGGGGAGCTCCTGGGTCAGGAAGGTCTCCCACTTGTAGGTGTAGTCCTGGCCGTTGCCCCGCGACGGCTGGTACCAGTCGGTGTAGAAGCTCGACTGGCCGCCAACCGGCATCACCGTGGACAGTCCGGACTGGTAATACCACTCGAACGCCGGGGTGTTGATGTCCCAGCCGTTGTAGTCGTCCTGGGCACGCAGACCGTCGAGCAGGTACACGGCGTGTGGACCACCCCCCTGGAACTGAACGCGGATATCGCGATTCATCGCGGGGGAGAACACATCCAGGTACTCGACGGGAAGACCGGGCCGGGAGAACGCACCCGCGGTCGCCGAACCACCGGCGAAGCCGATCAGCCCGGGCAGTGCTGCCGCCGTCATGGCAGCAGCGGCCACCCGGCGCACCCACTTACCTCGAAACTTCTCTGTCAACCTCATAAGCGGCAGCCAACCCACCTTTCGTACAAGTCTTGCTCGCCTGGCAAAAACGCGGTCGCGTTGCAGAGGTAATGCAACACCTTCTTCGCGCTCGGCCCGGCGTTCGACACCGCAAAACGACGTCGCGGTTGGCTAACGATTACAACTCGGCACGGACTCGTGCCGCACAGACAGTCCTGTGACGAGAGTGAAAGCAGACTGCTATTACGCTGCACGCGCTGGGCCACAGACCGCACACCGGCTGCCTGGAGAGCGGCTTGGACAACCAACTCGTGGCAAACAGTTGTTGAAGCGAGTCCGGGGTCCTGCAAGACTCGGGCACACGATGAGTGAGGACCCGTTCGACCTCGGCCGCTTCGTCGAGGCCCAAGACCGCGTGTACCCGACTGTGCTGACCGAACTGCGCGCCGGCTCCAAAAGCAGTCACTGGATCTGGTTCGTCTTTCCTCAGATGCGCGGTCTGGGGCACAGCGCATCCGCGCACAGGTTCGGGATCTCGTCGCTGACCGAGGCGGTGGCGTATCTCGAACACCCGGTTCTGAGCTCCCGGCTACGGGAGTGCGCCGGGCTGCTGCTTGCCGTCGAGGGCCGCACGGCCACCGAGATCCTCTGCCACCCAGACGATCTCAAGGTACGTTCGTCGATGACGTTGTTCGCCCGCGCGGGCCGAGATCCGGTGTTCCGCGCGGTCCTGGACACCTTCTACGACGGCCGTGAGGATCCGGCGACCCTCGAATTGCTCGACTGAGGGGTCAGCGCGGCTCCAGGACCAGCCAGCCGTGGGGCGGGACAACGGCGTCGACCACGACCTCCGACGGCGGAGCACCCGACCCCGCGACCATCTCACCGGCGGCGAAGCCGAGGGAGGGCAGCGACAGCGGCATCGCCACGTCGTCGACGTTGAGTGCCACCACCAGCGTGTGGTCACCGTTGCGGGCGGCGTACACGTATCCGTGGTTGGTCACGTGCAGCGGCGTGGTCCGCGCAGTGTGCAACCACGGGTGCCGCCGCCGCAGGCCGATGAGGTGCTGATGAGCACGGAACACCTGGATCCCGTGCTCGCCGACTCCTTCATGGGGGGAACCGAATTCGGGCCGCACGGCGTCGTCACCGCCGAACCGCTCCTCCTTGACGCCCCGGTACGCGGACTCGTCACCGGCGTAGATGCTCGGGGTCCCGCCGGTGGTCAGCAGCACCGCCATCGCGTGCTCGACGTGGTCGGGGTTGGTCAGCATGCTGACGATCCGGGTGACGTCGTGGTTGCCGATGAAGGTCATCGGCACGAAGGTGTCCAGGAACTCGTTGTGGCGGGTCAGCGTCCAGTCCAGCTCATGGAAGTTCGCGTCGTTGAGACTGCTCCAGATCGACTTCCACAGTTCGTACTGCGTCACCGAGTCGAATCCGGCGTTGCGGACGTGGGCTCCGTAGTCACCGTGGATGACCTCCCCGACGAACCACGCCTCGGGGTACATCGCCCGGACCCGGGGGAGTACCTGCGCCCAGAAGCGGTCCGGGACCGCGTAGGCGGCGTCGAGACGCCAGCCGTCGGCGCCGCGGCCGACCCAGTGGCACATCACGTCGACGGTGTAGTCGATCACCTCGGCGTTCCGGTGGTTCAGCGAGATCAACCCGTCGTGACCCTCGAAGGTCTCGAACCGGCCGTCGCGCAACCGGAACCATGAGGTGTCCCCACCGGCCGCCGCGTCGCGGTATCGCGCGAAGTCGGTGCCCACGTGGTTGAAGACTCCGTCGAGCAGCACCCGCAGCCCCCGTTGATGGGCTTCGGCGACCAAGTGGTCGAAGTCGGAGTCGTCGCCCAGCCGGGGATCGATGCGGTAGTGGTCTGTGGTGTCGTAGCCGTGGGTGCGGGAGGCGAACACCGGCCCCAGCGCCAGACCCGATGCCCCGAGTTCGACTGCATAGTCTAGCCAGTCGACGATTCTGCGGATCCGGTGTTCGTCCGGAGTGGGCGCCGGGTCGGCCGGATGGGCGCCGACGAAGCCCAGCGGATAGATCTGCCACCAGATGACGTGTTCGACCCACCCCGGTTCGGTCACATGCTCCTCGGGCGAGCGCTCGTCGGTCACATGCTCCTCGCGCAAGCGCTCGTCGGTCACATGCTCCTCGCGCAAGCGCTCGTCGGTCACATGCTCCTCGCGCAAGTGCTCGTCGGTCACATGCTCCTCGCGCAAGTGCTCGTCGGTCATCCGCCAAAAGCCTTTCCGTACAACGATTTCATCGTCTCTGTCAGTTCGGGCGCCGGTCCGTCGACCGTGACTCCGGGCGCGACGGTGTTGATGGGCAACGGGGCCACGGGCGACGGGGGCGCGCCCCCGTCACGCAGCCACTGGGTCAGCTGGGCCGACGTGGCCGCGCAGACGATGCGCCCCAAGCCCACCCACGCGTGCGCGGCCGCACACATCGGGCAGTGCTCGCCCGAGGTGTACACCGTGCTGTGCGCGCGTTGTTCGGCGTCCAGGTTCTCAGCCGCCCACCGGGCGATCGCGAACTCGGGGTGGCGGGTGGCGTCGCCGTCCTTGATCCGGTTGTGGTCCTCGAAACGCACCGCGCCCTCGTGATCGACGAGCAGCGAACCGAATGGCTCGTCACCGCCTTGAAACGCGAGAGGCGCAAGATCCGCACACCGCCTCAGGTGCTCGAGGTCGTCTTCGCTGACCGCCACCGGGGGAAGTCTACGGACCCGCGTCGACACAGCAGCTGCCGCCGTCGGTCGGCTCCAGCCGGCAGGCGCACGAGGCAAGTACCGGGACGTCGGCGCGCGCGCGGGCGAGCTCGAGTTGCCGGCCGATGATCGCCGCCTCGGCGTCACGGCCCAGCCGCGTCAGGCACTCGTGATACCCGTGCAGGCTCCACAGGTTGCCCGGATGCTGGCAGGGCCTGCTCAGCGTCGGATCCAGCCCCAGGTCGGCGGCGTACACCTGCGCCGCCAGCTCCACGTGACCTTGCTCGAGCAACAGCGCACCGTACGCATGCCTGGTGGGCTGCATCCACCCCCACGGTTCGTCGTAGGGCAGTGAGTCGTCGAGTTCGACTGCCCGCCGCAGATGAGCGAACGCAGCATCGAATTGTCCTGCACGGTAGTCGATCTCACCGTCGAGCATCGCGGCAGCGACCGCCAGGATGTCTCGGCTGGTGTTGTTGAACAGATAGCGGCCCTCTGGAATCGTTTCGTACACTGCGGCGAACGACTCCCGCTCAGCGCGCGCCTGCTCGAGCTGCCCGGTCGCGGCGTATGCCACCCCCCGCCCGTAATGGACGGTGGCCGCGGTCGTGCAGTACAGGGCCTGATCCTGGGGGACCGGCGTGTCGATCAGGTCGGCCCAACGGCCGAACCGGACCAGCACGTGGATCCGCAACGGCACGAACGCTTCCAGCCAATCGGCCATTGGGGGCGATTCGATGGTGAGCAGCTCGGGGGTGAGCTGAGCGGCGAGCTGCTCGGCGGCCTGCAGCGCGACCGCCGAGTTACCTTCGAACATGGCCGAATACACGATGAAGTGCAGATTGTGCGCCCGATACAGCGAGTAGAAATTGAGCGCGCCCTCCCGCTCGACGAAGCGCTTATCCGCCTGTACCGCAGCCAGATTCGCCGCCACCGAGTCCCGGTAATTCCCGCACAGCACGTCGATGTGGCTCGGCATGTGCCGCAGATGTCCGGCGTCGGGCACCAGGTCGCGCAACAGGTCAGCCGCGGGGAGCGCCTCCTGCGGCACCGTCGACATCTCCATCGTGTGGAGGTACAGATGCAAGATCCCGGCGTGTTCGCGGCCGGCCTGGGTTGCCAGCGCGTCATCGAGGACCCGCTTGGCCTCGACGACCCGCGAACCGGGTGCGGGTTCGCCGGTGCGACTGTCCCACAGGGCCCAGGCCGTGACGTTGACCAGTGCGTCGGCAGCCAGTGCGGCCACGTCGATGTCGTCGGGATACCTCCGCACCAGTGCCGACATCGCATCGGCGTAGCCGCTGTGACCGGCCTGCAGCGCCTCGGTGTCCTGGGGGTCGTCGGTGAGATACCGCGCGGTCAGCGCGTCGACGAGGCCGCGTTCGACGTCACCCGCGCGGCAGGTTGCGGCCAACGCCAGCTCCGTTCGGGCCCGCTGCAGCGACGTGGCCAGATCGACCGGGTCGAACGCCTCCCACGGCTTGTTGTAGTTGGGTCCGACGGCGTACGCGATGCCCCAGCGAGCGATCGCCAGGTCGGGGTCGAGTTCCGACGCCCGGTCGAAGCAACGGATCGCCTCGTCGTGGTTGAAGGCGTAGCACCAGATCATGCCGCGGTCGAACCAGACCTGCGCTGCGGCCGAGGGTGTCTCAATCGGCCGATGGTAAGAGCCGAGATCGTAGTAGTCCTCGAGTTCGCCGAGTGCACTCGGCGCGGCGTCCATAGAGGGCACCATAGTTCACCCTCGTCGCGGTGGCGAGGATCGCGAGCAGGCACCCCGCCGCCGCCCAGATACCCAGCGTGAGCAGCGGGGTGGCGGCGCCGTGCCCACCGAAATAGGAGATGCTGCGCAGCAGCGAGACACCCGACCCCTGGGGCACCACCGCGGTGAACGTCGAGTAGAAGCCGGACAGCAAGGGACGACCGACCGGGCCCGCCGCGGCCGCATTGCCGACCACGACGAGGAACAGTCCCAGCAGCACCGAGGCCAGGATCCCGAACGCGGCCGCCACGCCGGTCACCGCACCGCCGACGGCCATCGCGTATAACCACAGCACGCCGAACACCTGCCATGTGTGGGTGGTGAGCGCGCCGAGCACCTGCCCCACATAGACCGTCACCGAACCCGCCAGCACCGCCGAGAACGCGCTAGGCTGCTGTGTCGTGCAGCGGACGCGCCTCGACACCGCCCGGATTCGGGCGGCTCACCGGATGATCGCCCCGGTTTTTCTCGATAGTCCGTTCTACCGCTGCGAGGCACTCTAACCCAGCCTCGGGTGCAGCGTCAGCATCAAGCTCGAGACGGCGAACCCGGTGCGCAGCTTCAAGGCTCGGGGCACCGAGGTGGTGGCGAGCCTGCTCGCCGACGGCGGTCCGCGAGCCGCGGTGTGCGCGAGTGCCGGAAACCTCGGCCAAGCCCTGGCGTGGTCCGGTCGCCGCCGGGCACTGGACGTCACCGTGGTGGCGCCCAGTGCCCGGCGGCCAAGCTCGACCGCATCCGTGCGCTGGGGGCGAGGTTGGAGTTGGTGGACGGTGACATCGAGGTGGCACGCGCGCGAGCGGTGATGCTCGCTCGAAACGATCAGATCCGGCTGGTCGAAGACAGCCTGGACCTCGAGACGTGTGAAGGTGCAGCGACAATCGGGCTGGAACTGGTGGGCGCTGCGTCCTCGTTCGATGCCGTGCTGGTGGCACTCGGCGGCGGGGCACTGGCCACCGGCGTGGGGCACGTGATGAAGTCCCTGGCATCCGACGTCGAGGTGATCTGCGTTCAGCCGCTGGGCGCACCGGCGATGACACATTCGTGGCACCGACGTCGCGTCGTCACCACCGATTCGACCGACACCATCGCCGACGGAGTCGCCGGCCGGCACCCCATCCCGGCGGTCCTGGACGACCTGATTCTGGTCGCTGACGACGCCGTGCTGGTCCGGGAGACCTCGATCACCGCGGGCATGCGGTTACTCCTCGACCACGCCGGCCTCGTCACCGAGCCGTCGGCCGCACTCGGCATCGCGGCGATCCTCGAGGACCGTGAACGTTTTGCCGGCCGACACGTGGTCACCATCGTCTGCGGCAGCAACGTCGACCCGGATGCCTTTCACCGCTGGGTCACTGGTGCGTCCTCCCAACGGCTTTGATCGCGTTGGCCTGTCCGACTCAGTGGCCCGCCACCACCTCCGGTTCTTCCACGTCGACGGGATCGTCGGCGCCGGGCAGGAACGAGAACACGACACAGACGCTCCCGAAAAGCAGATACCCGAGCGCGACCTGCGGGCTGGCCGCCCACGCCACCTCGGGTGCGTGGATGAGCCCGATGAAGGACAGCCCCGCACCCACTGCTGCAGCTCCGGCGGCGTGACGGAACTTCTTGTCCAGGATGAAGGTGACCATGGTGCCCAGGATCAGGCCGACCAGCACGGCGCCTTCACCCAGCGTCTTCAATCCGTCGTAGACCACGCCCGCCCCGTTGAGCGCCTCGGAGGTGACCTCGGCCGCCGACGTGCCCGCCGCACTGAGCGCATTGTCGATCATCCCGCGGCCCCACTCGGCGAGGTTGGGCAGAAGGGCCGCCACCACCGCCACGGCATGCAGTCGCGGCACCGCCTGGAAAGCCTGCGCGCCGATCAACAGACCGATGTAGAGCAGGATGGGCACGATGGCCGGAACCGGGAGCAGTGCGGCGAGTACTCCGAAAAGCCCGACGAAGCAGAGCATTCCGATGGCAGCGCCACTGGCCAGTGAGTAGCTCGCGCGGCCGCCGGCATCTTTCCACCCGGGGTGCCCGATGTACACCGCGGGCGGGAACGGCGAACCGAACGCCGAACCGACCACAGCGCCCGCACCGTCGGCGAGCAGCACGCTGCGCAGGTTGTAGCTGTCGCCCGCAGCAGCGGCACTCTCGACGTTGCTCATCGCCTCGGTGAAGTTGTAGACGCCCAGTGGGATTGCCGTACCCAGCAGCGGAGCGAGGTCGGCGAGTCCGTTGAACAGCAGGTCGAAACGCAGGTCCGGGACACCGATCGCGATATCGCTGACCGCCTGACCGACATCGGGGGCCGACATGTAACCGCCTGCCCATCCGATCGCGGTCCCGACCAGCAGCGCCACCAACCCGATCGGTATCCCACCGGGGATCTTCACGTTTGTGAAGAAGCCGATCAGGATGATTGCCAGCACAGGCATGCCGATCCAGGCCACCTCCCACATCTGTGCGGCCGGTCGCATCGAGATGAATGTGATGGAGATGCCCGCAAGCGTGCCCAGCATGGCCGCGCGGGGAGTCAGCTTGCGGATGTAGGGCCCGACGAACGCGCCGATCATCACGATCACACCGATCAGGAACGCCCACGCCAGGCCCGCCTGCCAGGCCTGGATCGGGTCGTCGGTGGCCAGATACACCGGCAGCATGACCACGAAGACCACGATGAACATGTGTGGCACGCTCGGGCCGTACGGCAAGGCGGTCACGTCGGACCTGTTCTCTCGCTGCGCAAGTCGGCGAGCGAGGAAGGTGTAGTACAGGTTTCCGAGGATGAGGGCGACGCCGAGCGCGGGCAGTACGGTGCCGAGGACGTCGTCGGCGGGCACGCCGACCACCGCGATCATCAGACCCGTGAGCGTCAGGACGTTGACCAGGATGTTGAAGCCGAGACCGAAGAACGCGTTGGTGTCTCCGCGGGTCCACCACGGGATGGAGACCGGTTTCTCGGTCGGAGGATCGGCGGGTGGGTTGGTGACTTCGGTGCTCATCTGATCCCTCTTTCAGGCGGTCCTAGACGGTCTTAGACGGTGATGGTGGTGAGATGACGCAATGCCGCGATGACTTCCGGGGAGGCGGCCACCCAACCGAAGATGCCGCCCTGCGCTTTGATCATTTCCAGACCTACGCGCTGGAATTCGGGGAAATACGAACCCACGCAGTCGGATACGACCAGACACTCGTAGCCCCGGTCGTTGGCCTCCCGGGTGGTGGTGTGTACACACACCTCGGTGGTGACCCCGGTGACCAACAGCTGGGTGATCCCCGCCCCGGCGAGGACCTCCGACAACTCGGTGGCGTAGAACGCACCCTTGCCGGGTTTGTCGATCACGACCTCGCCGTCGATCGGGGCCAGCTCGTCGACGATGTCGTGGCCGTATTCGCCACGGATCAGGATGCGGCCGTACTTGCCTGCGTCGCCGATGCGTTTCGACGGCGCTCCCCGGCTGAGCTTGGCCGGCGGGCAGTCCGACAGATCGGGCTGATGGCCCTCCCTGGTGTGGATGACCATGACGCCCGCCGCGCGGGCCGCCGCGAGGAGAGCCGCCAACGGCGGGATCACCTCGAGCAACCGGCCCACATCGTTGCCGAGGCTTTCGCCGAATCCACCGGACAACAGGAAATCTCGCTGCATGTCGATCAGGATCAGCGCGGTCTTCCCGGCCACGATCGGGAACGGGGACGGCTCGGCGGCTACGTCGATCCTCGGTGTCACAGGTGCTCCTCTGCGGCAAGTGGGTTGATGGACAGCGGTCGGGGTGCGGCCCGCGGGGCTCGCGGTTCGTCGAGGATCTGCGCGGCCAGCGCGAGCACGGTGTCGTCGCTGAGCGCCGCGCCCAGGAGCAGGGCGCTGTACGGACGCCCGTCGGCGGTCACGCCGAGAGGCAGTGCGGCGCCCAACAGGTCGAGGAGGTTCCCGAAATGTGTGTAGTGCCCGAACACGGTGTTGCAGTCGATGGGTGCGGCCAGGACCTCGTCGACGGTGAATGTGGTTCCGATCGTCGGCACCAGCAGTACGTCGATGTGCTGCCAGAGCCGGCCGACCACCGCCTTGAGTTCCTGCAGCCGCTGCAGTGCGGCGAACGCATCGACCGCCGTGTATTCCTGTCCGCTCCGGAGGATCTCCCGGACCACCGGATGTATCGAATCCGGCTGCGCAGCGAGGAAATCAGCGAACTCGACGAGCCGCTCCGCGACCCAGGGACCTTGGTACAGCAGCGAGCCGGCAGCCAGGAAGGGTTCCAGTGACACCTCGACGACCGCAGCCGTTCGTGAAAAATTGCGACGGAACGCCAGGTGCGCGCGGCGCATCTCGTCGTCACCGAAGAAGTCGAGTTCGGATTCGGGCGGCAGTCCCACTCTGATCGGCCCGCCGGAAAAGCGAGGACCGCGATCGCGGGACCACGGATCGCGATCGTCGCGGCCGATCATGACGTCGAGCACCCGGTCGACGTCGTCGATCGAACCCGCCATGACACTGAGGCAGTCCAGCGACTTGCAGGCCGGGACGAGGCCAACCGTGCTGATCAGACCGCGTGACGGCTTGAAGCCCTCGACTCCGTTGAGCGCGGCGGGCACCCGGCCCGATCCGGCGGTGTCGGTGGCGACCGCGAACGGCACCTGGCCCAGGGCCACTGCCAGCGCCGAGCCGGAACTCGACCCGCCGGAGATCAGCTCGCCGCCGTACACGCTGCGCGGGACGGTGTGGGGTGTGCGGGTTCCGTTCAGGCCCGTCGCGAACTGGTCGAGGCTCGTCTTGCCCACATACAGTGCGCCCGCATCGAGCAGCCTCTGCACCGCAGGGGCGGTGGCCGACGCGACATACGAATAGTCCGGGCACGCCAGCGTGGTGGGCGCGCCCTCGACGTCGATGCTGTCCTTGACCCCGAACGGGACCCCGTACAGCGGCAGCGTCCGGGCTCCTGGCCGCTGCTCGATCGCTTCGGCTGTCGCGATCAGCTGATCGCGGGGCACAGTGGACAGCCAGGTGCCGTCATCGACGCGCGCAGCGATGGCGTCGGCCACCCGAGCCGCCGTCTTCGCGGGCGAACCGGTGCCACCGGCGTGTGAGGCGAGAATCTCCGCGACGGAGGGCCCGATGGATGGTCCATGGGAGGTGTCGGCCATAACTGTCGATTGTCGACAGAATGATGGCGATTTCGGGTCGCCCGTGTGTCGTTTGTGTTAGCGCTCCGACTCCAGACCGAGGTAGTGGAGATGACCGTGGTGCAGAAGCGCCTGCACCACAACGGTGGGGTCGTTCATCTCCAGTGCGGACAGAATGGCCTTGTGCCGCTCGATTCCGTCGCCGGAATCGCGATGACGAGCTTCTTCGCGCAGGTTTCTGGCCATGGGGAGCTGCAGTTTCAGCAGGATCGGTTCCAGGGCGATGTCGAGCTGGCGGTTGGCGGCCAGCGCCACCACCGCTGCATGGAACTCCCGGTGTGCATCGTCGCGGTCCAGCGCGTCCTGCGCAGCATCCATCCGTTCGAGTGCGGCGCGGACCGGCTCGAGGGCGTGCTCGGGGTCGGGGAGTGGCAACGCGGTTTCCACGGCGTGCTTCTCCAGCACATGACGAAGCCCGAACAACTGGATGATGTCGGTGGGCGACCATGCGGCGACCCGCGAGCCGCGGCGAGGGAGGTGTTCGACCAGGCCCTGCTGCGCGAGCAGTCGCAACGCCTCACGCAGCGGCGCCCTGCTTATCCCGAAGTCGGCGCACAGTTGCTCCTCGACGATCTTGTCGCCGGGTGCGAGCTCGCCACTGAGGATCGCGTTGCGCAGTCGGTGGCCCGTCGCTTCGACAAGTGTGGCAGGCAACGCAACGCGCGACGGGTCATCATTCGGCGCGGCCATCGCTCCTATCGTAGGAAGTAATGCCCCGCGGCGCACCGACAGCGGCGACGGCGCGATACCGGGCAGCTCCGGCGCAAGGCCCGGGGGAGACATGCCGGCTGCAACATGTTCTAGTCGAGGGGTGCTGTGCTGGACTACACACACGTCGAGAACCTCAGCGCGGCAGACGTCGAGCGGCTTCGGGCCGTCTACGAACCCCTGACCCGATCGGTGCGCGACCTCGTCGACGCCACCGTCCGTACCGAGGTCGACGCCGACACGGTGGCCGCTGCGGTCGCCGAGATCGACGACGCCACAGCACGATTGCGCGAGAAGCAGCGCGAACTGTCGTTCGGCATCCAGTTCGGCGCAGACGGTGACTCGATGCCGTGGGGCAACGCGGTGATCGGCATACGCAACCCGACCGCTCCGCCGCTGGCCATCCGGCGGATGACGGACGACCGCGGAGAGTGGGTCACCAGTGACTTTCACCTCGGCGCCGCATTCGAGGGGCCTCCCGGGCACGTCCACGGTGGCGTCTCGGCGATGATCCTCGACCACGTGCTCGGTGACGCCGCGAGCACACCGGGCAGGCACCGTCTCACCGGCACCATCACGGTCCGCTACCGGCGGCTCACCCCGCTGGGACGGATGCACGCCGAGGCCAGGGTGACGCACACCGAGGGCGTCAAGACCTACGTGGTGGGGCACCTCGCCGACGGCGACGGGGTGACGGTCGAGGCCGAAGGGGTTTTCATCGAGCCGCGGTGGGCCCGGGGCTGACCGCGATCATCAACAGGTGGCGGGTGATGGTGCCGATCTCGGAGACCAGAACCCGCGCCGCGCCGTCCTCGGACCCTCGTCCCGACACGGCGTCCCGCAACCGCTGATCGGCGGCCATCAACTCTTCGGTGTCCACGGTCCAGGGTGACGCCGGCGTCGGCGGATCACCGCACAACGACTCCACGTACTCGTCGACGGCCCGCACGAACTCGCGACTCCACGCCGTCGACGGGTTCCCGGGGAAGTTGGCCTCCAGCGTGGTGCATGAAGCCGTGACGACGTTCAGCGCGGTGCGATAGGACCGCAGCCAGTGTCGCAGTTCGCGTGACTCCATCCGGGTGACACCGGAGGCGGATTCGAACGCCGCGCGTGCCCGAAACGCCCGCTGCCATGCCGCGGACAACGCGTCGTCGGGGTTGTCGAGCTCATGCACATAGGCTCTGATCACCGTTGCGGCATAGTCGATCTCGGTCTTGAGCAACTCTCCTGCCCGCTGTCCCAACCTGGCCAGGGCATGGTCGGGCAGCAACACGTGGGCGAGTACGGCGATGGCACCGCCGACCAGCGTGGCGGTCAACAACTCGCCGACGGTGGCGGGTTCGGCGGCGCGATCAATGTTGATCAGGAAGACGACGGCGGCGGCCAGCGCCGCCGAGAGCGCCAGGTACCCGAACCCCGCCGCGGCATAGGACAGCGCGAGGAAAACGACCGCAAGCACCGCCGAGACCACAGCACCCGGGTCGAGCAGGAACAACACCGTCGACGCAACGACAACGCCGGCGGCGGTACCGGCCACCCTGCCGACGCAGCGGGTGTACGTGTGTGCCGTCTCGGGCCGCAGCACCAGCAACACCGTGAGGGGCACCCAGTAGCCGTAGGGGACGTCCGCGTAGCGCTCCAGCCCGCCGCCGACCGCCACGGCCACGCCGAGCCGCACCGAGTGCCGGAACACCGGCGAGTACCGATCGAGGTGAGAGCGGATGCGGACGACGGCCGCGCGCACCGAGGTCCTGAGCTCGGGCCGCCGCAGCCGCACCCCTTCAGACGACGACCGCACGAAATCACCCAGCCGCATCGCCAGGGCGTCGTGCAGTTGCGTGGACAGCCGCCCCACCTCGGCCGCTTCGGCGCCGGCCAGTTCGTCGGCGGCGCTGTCCAGACGGCGCATGGCATCGTCGGCGGCGGCTCGGGCCGACCGGCCCGTCTCGGCTACCGCATCCAGCGCGTCAGCGGCCGCGGCGAACACCTCGGTTCCAGTTTCCCGGGCATGCAGTCCGGTCAGGGTGGTGGCGATCCGCTCGGGCAGCCCGTACCAGTCGCGGTGCTCACCCGGGCGTCGTCCCGCCTCACCGTCGGCCTGGGTGAAGGCCGCCCGCAATGTGATGAGGGGGCCCGTATCCACCCCGGCAATGTCGACGGAGCCCCCGTCGGCCAACCTCCTCGCATCCGCGGCCAGGGACCGGTAGGCATTGGTGAGCGCCTCGCGCTGCACCCGCCAGCGCCGCTGCGGCCAGACCGCGAAGAGTGCCGCCTGCAGCAGGCCTGCGGCCGCCACCACAGCCGCGGCACCCACTGTCGACGACAGTGTCGGCGAGACCGGAGGAGCGATGACCATCAGCGCACCCGACACAGCCGCGATCAGGCCGGCGTGGGCGCCCAGTGCCCACAGCATCGCCGCGCCGAAGCACCACAGCGCGATCACGGCGACGAACAGCGCCGAGTACGCCGACGTCAGGCCACCCAACAACACGGCGACGGCCATCAGCAACGAGACTGCGACGACACGGGCGATTCGTCCCCGTGGACTGTCCTGCAGGGCGGTGACGCCGGCGATCGCCGCCGCACCGGCAGCGGCAGTGCCCGAGCCCACCGGCCCCCAGTTCCACGCGACGAGGGCCACTGCCAGGACTCCGACGAGGCTGCGCAACACCGCAGCGAGGTCCGGCACCACGGGCAGCGTCAGGACCTTCAGCATCTGTCCATTCTGACCCGGGCTATGTTCGGCCAGTGGAGAAAGTCATCATCACCTTGCGGGGGACCCCTGGGGACGACGCGTGGTGCACCCGCCTGCGCACCGAAGTCGGCCCGGCACTGCTCGACATGGGCGCGCCGGGACTGGCGATCAATGTCCGCGACTCGGTCGTCACCGATTCGCTGATGACGCTGACCACGATGGATCCACCGGTGATCGCATTGGTCAGCATCTGGACCCAGCAGTGCTATGGCAGGCAGATCAACACGGCGACAGCGCTTTTGGCCGCTCTCTGCGACGAGGTATCGGCGTATCTGGTGACCGAGTCGGTGCCACTGGCGCCTCCGGACACGGTCGCCGGGGAGCGCAGTCCGGGCTTCGCGAACGTGGCGCTGCTGCGCCGGCCCGCCGAGTTGGACGAAGCGACCTGGCTGTCGCGCTGGCAGCAGGACCACACGCAGGTGGCCATCGACACCCAGTCGACGTTCGGCTACACGCAGAACACGGTCGTGCGCGCACTCAGCGCCGGCGCCGCACCGATCTCGGCGATCGTCGAGGAACTGTTTCCGATCGAGGCCACGTCCGATCTGCACGCGTTCTTCGGTGCGGCCGACGACGACGACCTCAGCGACCGGATGTCGCGAATGGTGGCCAGTACGTCGGCATTCGGGGCCAACCGTGACGTGGACACGGTCCCGACGAGCCGCTATGTGCTGCGCAGCCCCTTCTCGACGGCCGATACGCTGTCGCGGTGACTCTGCAGATCAGCGACGACAACCGGGTCCGCACCCTGATCCTGGACCGGCCCGAGGCCCTCAACGCGTTCAACGAGGAGCTCTACCTCGCGACGGCGACCGCACTGCGTGATGCCGCCGATGACCCGGACGTCGCGGTGGTGCTGCTCACCGGAGCGGGCCGCGCGTTCAGCGCGGGCAACGACCTCAAGGAGATGGCGGCCCGCATCGCGGATTCCTCGCTGAGTTCGCAGGGCAGTCATTTCTCCACGATGATCAGCGCGCTCACCGAACTGCCGAAGCCGCTGATCTGTGCAGTCAACGGGGTGGGTCTCGGCATCGGTACGACGATCCTGGGCTACGCCGATCTGGTGTTCATGTCCTCGACCGCCCGGTTGAAGTGCCCGTTCACCAGCCTCGGGGTCGCGCCGGAGGCGGCCTCGTCCTACCTGCTGCCGCAGCTGATCGGCAGACACAACGCGGCGTGGTTGCTGCTGTCGTCGGAGTGGGTCGACGCGGCCGAAGCCCATCGGATGGGTATCGCGTGGAAGGTGTGCGAGCCGGACGAGCTGCTGCCGGAGGCGCGAAGGCACGCCGAGATCCTGGCGTCCCGCTCGATCCCGAGCCTGGTGGCGGTCAAGCAGACCATGGTCGCCCCCTACCGCCCCGGAATAGCCGCGGCCACCGATCTGGAGAACGCGCAGTTCATGGAGCTGCTCGGCGGTGCGACCAACGCCGCTGCCCTGGCGGAATTCACCGGGCAGGGCAAGGCCTGATCCGCTACCGGCTGATGCTCTGCTGAGCGGAGTCGACCGCCGCGAAATGTGCCTCGATCATCGCCCGCAGCGTGCGCCGGCACCGACCGCAGTCGCCACCGGCGCCACACGCCTCGGCGATCTCCCTGGACGTCCGCGCACCCTTGGCCACGACTTCGCTGACCACGTGGCTCGTGGTTCCGGTGCACAGACAGACGAACATCGTGGCGGCCCGCTATCCCTGCCCGCCGACGCTCATCAGATGGGCGAACCTGCCCACGAACCTGGTGGGGTAGGCCCCCAGGCCGGCGTTGGTCATCCACTCGGCGGCGGCGTCCGGATGCTCGATCCACTGCCGCGCGCTGACCTCGTCCTCGATCTCCTGCAGGATCAGCACCTCGTGACCGTCGTCCAGTGCCCGGTAGACCCAGATCTTGCGGACACCGCCCTCGGCGAACCGCTCGAGTCCGTCGTGCACCTTGATCATCAGGGTTGGCACGTCTTCGACCGAGGACATCACGCCCACCACGACCCGACCGATGTGGTCCTCAGGTGTGGGGGGTCCCAGGTCGATCTTCTCCACGACCTCGCCACCGAAGATCGGCGGAATGTCATCGGCGCCCGAGATGTCGAACCATTCGGAGATCGCCGGCGATCGCAAGACCTCACGAATTGAATGGGAATGCCGAATTCCGATGGTCACCAGAACTCGGCGCGGTTCCCATATCGATTCATACAGAACGACGTGGCGCGCGCCGATCGCGGATAGCCCGTCGCGGTGCTTTTTGAGCCAGACCCACATTCGGTCGACATCGTCGACGCGGAAATCACACGCGAGAATGAATGAGTGCAGATCGTACTCACCCATTGGTTACCCTCGCCTGACCTCGTCGCCGTTGAACAGTTAGCCGAGTCTAACCTTACTTAGCCTAGGCAGTCCAGAGCAGGGGGCTGATCTGGCCGTGGACGACGCCCCCGGGTCGCCGGGCGTCCCGAAAACACACCGCCCACAGCGATAATGGCGCGCATTCGGCCACCGTTTTGCACTAGGTTGGAAGTGCCCGCACACAGCCCGTGCAGATAGCGAACGCGTCAGTAATCAAGGTGTTTAGGAGCAGTCATGCAAGGCGATCCCGATGTTCTCAAATTACTCAACGAACAATTGACGAGCGAACTCACGGCGATCAATCAATACTTCCTGCATTCCAAGATGCAGGACAATTGGGGCTTCACCGAATTGGCGGCGTACACGCGCAAAGAATCATTCGAAGAAATGGTGCACGCCGAAGAGATCACCGATCGCATCCTCATTCTCGATGGTCTGCCCAACTACCAACGGCTGTTCTCCCTGAGGGTGGGCCAGACACTGCGCGAACAGTTCGAAGCAGACCTTGCGATCGAGTACGAGGTCGTCGAGCGTCTCAGGCCGGGCATCGTCATGTGCCGGGAAAAGGGCGACGCCACGTCGGCGAACCTCTTCGAGAAGATCCTGGCCGATGAGGAGCTGCACATCGACTACCTCGAGACGCAGCTGGAGCTGATGGGCAAGCTCGGCGAGGAGCTGTACTCGGCTCAGTGCGTGTCCCGACCTCCCAAGTAGGCGGTTCGAGGTAACCGCCGGCGGGGAAGCCTACCTGAGTCCGGTAACTTTCCTAGGTTATCTAACGATGTATCTGGGAGTCCTCCGGTCGTCAGGAAGGTCAGGTCATGACGCCACCGACGCCCGCCTCCGTCACGGGTAGCGACACCGCCGCGCCGGTCAGTGCCCGCCGTCGCAACATCATCTTCGTCGCGGTCCTGCTGGGCATGCTGCTCGCTGCGCTGGACCAGACGATCGTGGCCACGGCGCTGCCGACCGTCGTCGCCGACCTCGGCGGCGCGGGTCACCAGTCCTGGGTCGTCACCAGCTACCTGCTGGCGTCGACGATCGTCACCGCGATCGTCGGGAAGCTCGGTGACCTGTTCGGCCGCAAAGTGGTGTTCGGCACCGCGATCGTGTTCTTCCTCGCCGGCTCGGTGCTGTGCGGGATCGCCTCGTCGATGACGATGCTCGTCGCGTCCCGTGCGCTGCAGGGGATCGGTGGCGGGGCCATCATGGTCACCGCGATGGCGCTCATCGGTGAGGTCATCCCGCTGCGTGACCGGGGCCGCTACCAGGGTGCCCTCGGTGCGGTGTTCGGTGTCACCACGGTGATCGGGCCACTGCTCGGCGGTTACTTCACCGACCACCTGAGCTGGCGCTGGGCGTTCTGGATCAACATCCCCATCGCGGTCGTCGTGTTCGTCGTGGCGGTCATCGCGATTCCGGCGCTGGCTGGTCGCACCCGCCCGGCCATCGACTTCGCCGGCATCGCACTGATCGGGGTGGGCGCCTCGGGACTGACGCTGGCCACCAGCTGGGGCGGCAGCACCTATCCGTGGTCGTCGCCGGTGATCATCGGGCTGTTCGTCGGCTCGGTGATCGCCCTGACGCTCTTCGTGCGGGTGGAGTTGCGCACCGCCGAGCCGATCCTGCCGATCCGGCTGTTCGCCAGCCCGGTGTTCACGGTGTGCTGCGTGCTCTCCTTCATCGTCGGTTTCGCCATGCTGGGGGCGCTGACCTTCCTGCCGACGTTCATGCAGTTCGTCGACGGGGTCTCGGCGACCGAGTCGGGCCTGCGCACGCTGCCCATGGTGGCGGGGCTGCTGATGACATCGATGGGCAGCGGGGTCCTGGTCAGCCGCACCGGCAGGTACAAGGTCTTCCCTGTGGTGGGTACCGCGGTGATGACGCTGGGATTCGTGCTGCTGTCCACGATGGACGCCACCACCCCGATGGTCGTGCAGAGCCTCTACCTGTTCGTGCTCGGTGCCGGGATCGGGCTCTGCATGCAGGTGCTGATCCTCATCGTGCAGAGCACCGCCGACTTCTCCGACCTCGGAGTCGCCACCTCGGGTGTCACGTTCTTCCGCACCATCGGAAGTTCTTTCGGCGCCGCGATCTTCGGTTCCCTGTTCGCCAATTTCCTCGGTGGCCGCATCGCGCCGGCTCTGGCCGCGGGCGGTGCGCCGCCGGTGGCCGCCGAGTCACCACAGGCGTTGCGTGAGCTCCCCGAGCAGATGGCAGCACCGATAGTGGCGGCCTATGCCGACTCCCTGGGGTTGGTGTTCCTATGGGCGGCACCGGTGGCGTTGATCGGCTTCCTGGTGTCGCTCACCCTCAAGCAGGTGCCGCTGCGGGATATCGACACGGGGGCCGCGGTGGATCTGGGTGAGGGCTTCGGAATGCCGCAGACCGCGTCGCCGGAGGAGATCCTGGAGACAGCCGTCGGCAGGCTGGTGCGGCAGTCGCCGGAGATCCGGCTGCGCAGCATCGCCGGGTTGCACGGTTGCGAAGCCGACGTGGCGTTGTTGTGGGCGTTGATCCAGATCTACCGGCAGAGCCAGGTCTTCGGCTCCGCGCGGTTGACCGAGATCGCCGAGCGGTTGCGTCTTCCCGTCGAGGTCCTCGAGCCGACTTTCGACCGGCTCGTCGACTCGGGTCACGCCCTGCGCACCGGCGACCAGGTGTGGTTGACGCAGTCCGGCGCCCACCAGGTCGACGCCGCCTCCGCGGCGCTGGTCAGCAGGATCGTGGAGAAGTTGGCCTCGTCGCCGACGTTCGAGGGACGCCCGGACCGGGATGACGTCGAGGCAGCGCTGGAGCGGATCGCGATGCGCCTGCTGGTGCAACGCGACTGGAACGACGACCGGACCGAACTCACCGCAGCCGGAAAGTGAAACACGTTACAATTCGCTGATGAGCCGAATCGGAGACTTCGCCGACGATGACGTTTCGGGTTTTGCCGTGAAATCACCCGACCTCGGTACCGCGATGGCGAAGTTCAGCCAGGCGGTCTACACGAAGGGCCGGCTGCCGCTGCGGGTCCGCGAGGCCGCCCGCATTGTGATCGCGCATGCCAACGAGTGCGTGGTCTGCCAGAACACCCGCGACGCCGACGGCCAGGCCGCCAGCGTGGACGAGGAACTCTACGACCACGCCACCGAGTGGCAGACCTGGCCCGGGTACAGCGACGCCGAACGCATCGCGATGGAGTTCGCCCACCGGTTCGCCACCGACCACACCGGACTGCGCGATGACGAGGACTTCTGGGAGCGCGCCGGGGCGCACTTCGACGATGAGCTGATGACGGATCTGGCCATCTCGTGTGCGATGTGGGTCGGCATGGGCCGGATGCTGCGCACGCTGGACATCGGCCAAAGCTGCAAGATCACGCTGTAAGTGCTGCCGTTCGACGGCACAATGACCGGCATGGCCGCCAAACCGCTCGCTGCTGCTGCCATCGCGCAGCTCGAATCCGACGGGGTCGCCACCCTGATCGGTACCGTGATCAACCCGGCCGGACTCATCCACGCCAAGACCGTTCCGCTGCGCAGGATGGGGGCGTTCGCCGAACCGGGTCTGGGCGCCAGCCCCGTCTGGCACGTGTTCGCCATCGACCAGGCCGGCATCGTGTTCGGCGACGCGATCGGCGTGGTCGGGGACCAGCGGATCCGCATCGATCTCGGCGCGCTCCGCATCCTCGGAGATGGATTGGCTTGGGCCCCAGGCTCGTTCTTCAACCAGGACGGATCGCCGGATCCGTACTGCGCGCGCGGAGCGCTGTCCCGGCTGGAGGCGCGGTTGGCCGAGGCCGGGTTGACGGCGCTTGTCGGCCATGAGATGGAGTTCGTGCTCGTGGGCCCCGGCGGGGAGCGACTGCCCTCACACCTGTGGGCGCAGTACGGCCTGGCGGGGGTGCTGGAACACGAAGGCTTCGTCCGAGACGTCACCAACGCCGCGACGGCCTCGGGGGTGGCCATCGAACAGTTCCATCCCGAATACGGCGCCAACCAGTTCGAGATCTCGCTGCCGCCCCAGTCGCCCGTCGCGGCCGCCGACCAGCTGACGTTCCTGCGCATCATCGTCGGCCGGGTGGCCCGGCAGTACGGGATGCGGGCCAGCCTGTCGCCGGTGCCTTTCGCTGGCAGCGTCGGTTCTGGTGCACATCAACACTTTTCGCTCACCCGCGATGATTCCCCGTTGTTCTCCGGAGGGGACGGACCCGGCGGTATCACCGCGGCGGGCGCCTCGGCGGTGGCCGGCGTGGTCGCGGGACTGGCACAAGCACAGGGCGTACTGTGCGGATCCATCCTGTCGGGCCTGCGCATGCAGCCCGGCAGTTGGTCGGGAGCATACGGGTGCTGGGGCACCGAGAACCGGGAGGCTGCGGTGCGCTTCCTTCCCGCCGGTCAGCCCAACCCGCACGGCGGCAACGTCGAGGTGAAGGTGATCGACCCGTCGGCCAATCCGTACCTTGCGTCGGCGGCGATCCTCGGTCTGGCGCTCGACGGCATCAACCGGGAACTCATCGCGCCGGAACAGGTCAACGTCGACCCGTCGGCACTGACCCAGGCGCAGCGTGACGAAGCAGGCATCGGCGTGCTGACATCGAACCACTCGGAAACCATCAGCACCCTCGACGAATCCTCCTTGCTGCGCGGCATTCTCGGCGATGAAGTGGTCGACGCCGTGGTCGCGGTGCGACGCTACGAACACGACAACTACGGCGAACTGGAGCCAGAGCAGCTCGCCGAGCGGTTCCGCCTCGCTTGGAGTGTGTGAGTGACAGCGCTGCACGAGCACATCGAGGCAGTGCCGCTGGTCGACCATCATGTGCACGGCTGCTGGCTCACCCCCGGTGACCGCAGCCGGTTCGAGAACGCACTCAACGAGGCCAACACCGAGCCGCTCGCGGCCTTCGACTCCGGCTTCGACACCCAGCTGGGCTTCGCGGTCCGTGCAAGGTGCAGCCCACTGCTCGGCATCTCCCGGCACGCGGACGCCGACACTTACTGGCGGCACCGCAGCGGACTGTCCGAGCCCGAGCTGGCCGGAATGTTCCTGCGAGCAGCCCAGGTTTCCGACTGGCTGGTGGACACCGGATTCGCCGCCGGCGTGGCCGATCTCGACGAGATGGCCGCGCTCGGAGCCGGCCGGATACACGAAGTGGTCCGGTTGGAGTCGGTCGCCGAAGAAGCCGCGGCCGCGCCCGGGGACTACGCCGCGGCGTTCGAGGACCTGCTGTGGCGGCGCACCCGCGATGCCGTGGCGACCAAGTCGATACTGGCCTACCGCGGCGGCTTCGTCGGCGATCTGTCCGATCCGGCACCCGCCGAGGTCACCGAAGCCGCAGCCCGATGGCGCGACCAGGGCGGCACCCGGCTCGACGATCGGGTGCTGCTGCGCTTCGGGCTGCACCGGGCGCTGCGGCTCGGCAAGCCGCTGCAGTTCCATGTCGGGCTCGGCGACCGCGACTGCGACCTGCACGCCGCCAATCCCACTCACCTGCTCGACTTTCTGCGGGTCAGCGGTGACACACCGGTGATGCTGCTGCACTGCTACCCCTACGAGCGCGAGGCCGGTTACCTGGCCCAGGCGTTCAACAACGTCTATCTCGACGGCGGACTGGCCGTCAACCACCTCGGCGCCCGCTCGGCCGACTTCATCAGCCGGCTGCTCGAGCTGGCACCGTTCCGCAAGATCCTGTACTCCTCAGACGGATTCGGCCCGGCGGAACTGCACTACCTCGGCGCACGGTTGTGGCGCGCCGGCCTGGCGGCCGCGTTGACGGGCTTCGTCGACGCCGACGAATGGAGCCGGGCCGACGCCGTCAGGGTCGTCGACCTGATCGCCCACCAAAATGCCAGGCGGGTCTACCAACTCGGCTAGGCGTGCTGCTCAGACGATGCCGGTCGCGTCGAACACCCACGACATGTCCGCCTTGGCGAAGTCGGCCAGCCACGTGGGTGGTGCATTGTTGGCCAGCGCCCCCATGTCCCAGTAGTCCTTCCACAACGTGATTTTGCCGTTCTGCACGCGGTGCACGGCACGGTGACGAACTGCAGAACCGCTGATTCGCCTGTGGGCCAATGCCATTCCTCGTGGTGCTCGTACATGACGTCGGCACCGTCGCCGACCATCAGGCCGCCGAAGTTCTGGTAGGAGGCCAGCGGCTCGAGGCCGATCTTGAGTCGTTTGACGATGTCGTCGGGCCCGCGCGCCGCCGCGGGCGGCCCGACCGGCATGTCCAGATAGATGCAGTCGGGCGCCAGGTAGGTCTTCAGCGCCTCCCAGTCCCGCGCCGACAGCGCCCGCCAAATGCCGTACACCGTTTCCTGCGCCGGCGTGACGTCGCGGACCTCGTCAACCGACATGGGCCAACACACTTTCCGGCGCGCCCACGGCCGGCGCCTTGTGAGCGGCGCGCAGGAAGCGTCCGGTGCGCCGCGTTCCGACGAGTTCGGTGAGCTCACCATCGAGGAACACCGCCCGGCCCCGACGAAGACCGCAGCCACGGTGTCGTCGTTGCGATTCACCATCCGCGACAAGCCGCCGTACTGCGCCACCTCTTCTTCGGCGTAACGGTCCAGCACCTCGTCGAGGTGTTCGGGGTCGATGACGACGACATCAGCGCGGTCGCCGACCCGTAGATGGCCGGCGTCGATGCGGTACCAGTCGGCCAACTCGCCGGTGAGCCGGTGCACCGCGTGCTCGATGCTCATGAACGGTCGGCCGGCGCGTTCTGCGTCGAAGAAGTCGCGGTGCCACACCCGCAGCCCGAACTTGCTCTCGTACTCCTTGCGGAACCGCCGCCGATAGGCCTCGTCCTTGAGCAACTCGTCGCGCTCCACCTCGTCTCGCAAGTGCAGCGCCGCCGCGCCCGCGCCGAATTCCTCGAAGATGACGAGGTCGATGCCGTCGGCGTACACCTCGAACGGCACCGGTAGGTGTTGCCAGCGGAAGTTCCCGCCCAGCCGGTTGATCAGCCGGGCGGCGGGCCCCAGCATCTTGACCGCGACCGGGTTGGACTTCACGTCGGCGGCCGACAGCAGGCTGGTCTTGAGGGGATTGCGGATGACCCCGAGCGACTGGAGAAGCTGTGATCCCAGGTTCGCCGGGTTCTCGATGTCGGGGCCGGACTGCAGAATTCGGCCGGAACGGCGCAGCAGGGACTTCAGCCGGCGCAGTTCGCGCGGTTTCGCGTAGGTCGACGGCAGGGTGCGCGACCGTCAGATCTCACCGTCCAACTTGTCGAAGAGCAGCTGCTGGGAGGACATTCCCACGAAGCCGGCGGCCAGCGCCTCGGCGAGCATCGCCTCCATCCGCGCCTGCTCGCCTCTGGTCGGACGCTCATCCTTGCGGGTGGCGCGGTCCAGACCCATCGTCGCGGCACGCATGTCGGAGTGACCGAGGAACGCGGCGATGTTGGGACCCAGCGGGCGCGACTCCAGAGCCGCGATGTACTCCTTGCCATCGGACCAGGTCTTGTGACGGTCCACGGTGTCGATGGCGTACTCGCGGGGGATGGCCTCGACCCGGCCGAAGATGTCTCCGGCGTCGGATCCGTCGACGTAGACCGTCGACAACGAACACGACCCGAGCATCACCGTGGTGACGCCATGACGCAGCGACTCCGACAGCGACGGCCCGCCGGGCACTTCGACGTCGTAGTGCGTGTGGATGTCGAGCATCCCGGGCAGCACCCATTTCCCGGTGGCGTCGATCACCTGGGGGCAACCGGTCTCGTCGAGGTGGTCGGCGGTGACGGCGGCAACATGCCCGTCGCGGATGCCGATGGTGCGCACCGCCGACGGCGCTCCGGTGCCATCGAACCACCGGCCGTTGCGGATGATCGTGTCGTAGCTCACCGCCCCATGGAACAGCCCGCGCAGGCGGGTGTCAACGAAATCGTGAACAGATTTTCTCGAGTGTCTACTGTCCGATCTGAACTGCGGCGACGCCGTCCGGCGCATAATCGGTCAGGTGACGCCACTGCAGCGCTACATCGCCGAGGAGATCGCCACCGACCACGTCGACGGTCTGATGTCGCGCCGCGATGCGTTGCGCCGGTTGGCGTTGCTCGGTGTCGGCACCGCCGCCGCCACGGCACTGATCGCGGCCTGCGGCGAGAGCCAGCAGGGCACAGACCCGCCGGCGGGGTCGGACACCGTCCCGCCGGACAGGCCTCCGGCCGGCGCGGCCGCTACGCCGCCCGGCATGGAC
>NZ_JBAUJB010000378.1:0-9056 GCF_049683355.1 Mycobacterium sp. | reverse complement strand
ATCTCCGCCCGCGCCGCGTTCGCGGCGACGACCCGTGGCGGCTGGCGGGCGGGCGGAGTGCGGGACGGTCTGACAGGCACCCTGGTGCCCGGAGCGCCGGCCTCGTACGCGATCTGGGAGGCCGACGCATTCGACGTGGTCGCCCCCGCCGACTCGGTGGCGCGATGGTCCACCGATCCGCGCTCCCGGGTGCCGGTGTTGCCGCGCCTCGATGACCTGCTGCCGCGGTGTCGGCAGACCGTGCACCGAGGCTCGGTTATCCATGGCTGACGCCGGCCAACTCGAAACCACCGAACCGGACGCCGAGCAGCCCTCGCGGATCACCCGGTTCGGTCGGGCCGTGCTGGACCGGCTACCGGCGCTCAGCGTCACCATCGCCGCAGGTCTGGCATTGTGTGTGAGCTTCCCGCCGTTCGGGTGGTGGTACGCGGCGATCCTGGCGTTCGCCCTGCTGGGTTGGGTGCTGACCCGTGCCTCGACCACCGCCGTGGGCGGTGCAGGCTACGGGCTGCTGTTCGGGCTGGCCTTCTATCTGCCGTTGTTGCCCTGGATCAGCGGGCTGGTCGGAGCCCTGCCGTGGGTGCTGCTCAGCCTGACCGAGGCGTTGTTCCCCGCACTGTTCGCGTGCGCGGCGGTGCTGGTTCGTCGGGTGCCCGGCTGGCCACTGTGGTTCGCGGGGCTGTGGTCGGCTCAAGAATGGCTCAAGTCGACGGTGCCGTTCGGTGGCTTTCCGTGGGGTGTCGTCGGGTTCTCGCAGTCGCAGAGCCCGCTGCTGCCCCTGGCTCATTTCGGTGGGGCCCCGTTGGTCTCCTTCGCGGTGGCGCTGCTCGGGTTCAGCGTTGCCGCGATGGCACTGGAGGTCATCGGATGGTGGCGCAGGGACGTCGCTGCCCGCGCAGCAGCGCCCCCCGCCGTGGTGCTTCCAGGGCTGTGCATAAGCCTGGTGCTGGTGGCCACCGCGCTGGCGTGGCCGCAGGTCCGCAAGTCCGGTGCCGGTGGCAGTGATGCGCCGCCGGTGACGGTGGCCGCGGTGCAGGGCAACGTTCCCCGGCTGGGCCTGGAGTTCAACGCCCAGCGCCGTGCGGTGCTCGACAACCACGTGCGGGAAACGCTGCGGCTGGCAGGAGACGTCAGGGCGGGCAGGGCGGCCCAGCCGATGCTGGTCGTCTGGCCGGAGAACTCATCGGACATCGACCCGCTGGCCAACCCGGACGCTGCCCAGCAGATCTCCGCCGCCGCCGCGGCGATCGACGCTCCCATCCTGGTCGGCGGCGTGGTCGCGGCTCCGGGCTATTCACGGCAGAACCCGGTCTCGAACAACACGGTGATCGTGTGGAACCCCGACACCGGTCCGGCCGACCGCCACGACAAGCAGATCGTCCAGCCCTTCGGGGAGTACCTGCCGTGGCGCAGCTTCTTCAGCCGGCTGTCGCCGTACGCCAACCGTGCCGGATATTTCATCCCCGGGCAGGGCAGCGGGGTGGTCACTGCCGCCGGGGTACCGGTTGGCGTCACCACCTGCTGGGAGGTCATCTTCGACCGGGCGGCTCGGGAGTCGGTGCGCAACGGCGCTCAGTTGCTGGCGGTGCCCACCAACAACGCCACCTTCGACGAGGCGATGAGCGAGCAGCACCTGGCGTTCAGCCGGCTGCGTGCGGTCGAGCACGATCGCTTCGTCGTCGCCGCCGGGACCGTCGGGATCAGCGCGATCATCGCTCCCGACGGCCGGGAACTGGCTCGCACCGGGTTCTTCGAACCCGCGTATCTCGACAAGCAGATCCGGCTGAAGACCACGCTGACGCCGGCGACGCGCTTCGGCCCGCTGGTGGAGGCCCTGCTCATCGGCGTCGGTGTCGCCGGGCTCCTCGGCGCGATGCTGCACAATAGATCATTCGTGCCCACAAGATCGAGGGGCCGGCGACGGACCGCCGACGACGGCAAAGGAGCCACATGAGCGTCCCCGGTGGCATCCCCGGAAGGCCGTCGCAGCGATCGCAGGAGGATTCGGCCCCGCGTCCCAGCAGGCGGACTCTGGTCATCATCCCCACCTACAACGAGCGGGACAACCTCCCGCCGATCGTCGCGCGGGTGCACAGCTCCGCGCCTGAGGTGCACGTCCTCATCGTCGACGACGGCAGCCCGGACGGTACCGGCGCGCTTGCCGACGAGTTGGCGCTGGCCGATCCCGACCGTGTTCATGTCATGCACCGCACCTCGAAGGAAGGTCTCGGCGCGGCGTACCTAGCCGGTTTCGCGTGGGGCCTGAACCGGCAGTACTCGGTGCTGGTGGAGATGGACGCCGATGGCAGCCACGCCCCCGAGGAACTGCACCGCCTGCTGGACGCGATCGACCAGGGCGCCGACCTGGTGATCGGCTCGCGTTACGTCAACGGCGGCGCGGTACAAAACTGGCCCCGCCGGCGGCTCGTCCTGTCCCGCACCGCGAACGGTTATTCGCGCATCCTGCTCGGTGTCGATGTCCACGACATCACGGCGGGCTATCGCGCCTACCGGCGCGAAGTGCTGGAGAAGATCGAGCTGTCGGCCGTCGACTCGAAGGGCTACGGCTTCCAGGTCGACCTGACGTGGCGCTCGATCAACGCGGGGTTCACGGTCGTCGAAGTGCCGATCACGTTCGCCGAGCGTGAGCACGGCGTGTCCAAGATGGACGGGTCGACGATCCGCGAGGCGATCGTCAAGGTGGCGCAGTGGGGCGTGCGGGCGCGCATCGACCGTGCCCGCGGAATCACCCGCTGACGCCTCGCCGGCTGCGGCTAACCCCGGCGGCGGGTCTTGATGATGTCGAGACGTTCCTTGAGCAACTCGTCGAGTTCCTCGACCGAGCGACGCTCCAGCAACATGTCCCAGTGGGTGCGCGGCGGCTTGACCTTCTTGGGTTCGGGAACGTCACCCTCGATCAGGGTGCCTTCCATGCCGTTGCGGCACAGCCAGGTGCCTGGGATCTCGGCGTCGTCGGCGAACGGGACGTCGAATTCCTCGCCGTTGTCGGTGCGGTAGCGGGCGACCTGACGGGGCGCCAAGTCGTGGTTGCGGTCCGTCTCGTAGCTCACGGCTCCGAGGCGGCTGCCTCTCAAGACACGATCAGCCATCGTCAACTCCTCAATAAACGCAATTCGTCCGGGGTATCAACGCAGAGGTCCCTCGTAGAGTTCCCGACGCGGCCTCCGATGATACCGGGATAGGTACGGCCCGCGGTTTACAGTCGGGCTCGTGACGTCCGTGACGCCTCAGGCACCCCCCAGCGCTACCCGGAAGCGTCCTGCGAGCTGCCGGTGGTGCGGCCGCGAAGTCGCCGACGCCGGGCTCGGAAGGCGACGGCAGTACTGCAGGCAATCCTGCCGGCAGCGGGCATACGAACAACGGGCACAGATCAAGGGCACCTCGGTGGCGCCCGACGCGGTGGTTCTCAGTGCCGAGGAAGCCGCCGAACTCTCCGACCGGGTGTATCAGCTCAGATGCGCGGCCGAGGACATGGCGATCGCGATCGACGAAGGGGCCGACCGTGCCGAACTGCGCGCACTCTGCGACGCGCTGATGCAGGTAGCCAGGGCCGCTGACGGCTGGCGGTGACCTCGCACAGCGGTACGCTTAGCGCGATCTGTCCGTCGTCCTACAGGTTTCGAGGGTTCAGGTGACCCGTGTCCAGCGCTGAGCCATCATCTTCTGTGGCGCCCCCGCGTTCGTGGCGCTGGGACGACTACGTCCTCGACACCGGCCGCTATGAGCTGCGCTGCGGAGACACGGTGATCCGGGTGGAACCCCAGGTGTTCGACGTGCTGACCCAGCTGGTGAGCAATCATGAGCGGTTTGTCAGCAAGGAGGAGCTGTTCGACGCGGTGTGGGGTGGCCGATTCGTCGGGGAGGCGGCGCTGACCAGCCGGATCAAGGCGGTCAGACGCGCACTCGGCGATGACGGCGAATCGCAGCGTTACATCCGCACCGTGCGTGGCCGCGGCTATAAGTTCGTCGGCACGCTGCGTGCCGAGGCCGAACAGCAGCCCCCGCCGCCGGAACCCGAACCCGAGCTGCCGCGCCAGCACATCGCCTTCTGTCGCGCCTCAGATGGGGTACGGCTGGCCTACGCCGTCACGGGTGACGGGCCCCCGTTGGTGCGGGCGGCGAACTGGATGACGCACCTCGGCTACGACACCGAGAGCCCCGTGTGGCGGCACTGGGTCCGTGAAATGTCGTTGCGCCACAAGTTCGTCCGCTACGACGAGCGAGGTTGCGGACTCTCGGACTGGGACGCCGGGGAATTCAGCTTCGAGGACTGGGTGGCCGATCTGGAATCGGTGGTCGAGGCGCTCGGTCTGGAACGGTTTCCGCTGCTCGGTGTGTCGCAGGGCGGTGCGGTGGCAGTGGCCTACGCGGCACGCCACCCCGAGCGGGTGACCCGGTTGGTGCTGTCCGGCGCCTATGCGCGTGGCCGTGCCGTACGCGCCTTGACCGAGGATGAAAAGCGGGCCGCCGCTCTGGATCTCGACTTGGCGCGGGTCGGTTGGGGTCGTGACGATCCGGCGTTTCGGCAGGTGTTCGCGGCACAGTTCATCCCCGACGGCACCCGCGCCGACTGGGCCGCCTTCGACCAGTTGCAGCGCCGCACCACGTCGTCGGAGAACGCGGTGCGATTTCTGGAAGAGTTCGGCCGCATCGACGTTCGCGACCAGGCCGGGCAGGTGCGGTGCCCCACGCTGATCCTGCACTCCCGTGACGACCACCGTGTTCCGATGCGCTTCGGCGAGGAGTTGGCGGCGTTGATCCCGGATTCGAACCTGGTGGCGTTGTCGAGCAACAACCACCTCCTGGCGGCCGACGAACCGGCGTGGCGGGTGTTCTGCGACGAGGTCGAGACGTTCCTTGCGGAGTGAGCGCACCTGCCGGGCCGATCTCCACACAATCTTCATGCACCGCGTCACCGGCGCGCCCATGCTGATCACATGAAAAAACACACTCGGCCCATGATCACGGGAATCGGCGCGCTCCTCGCCTTCGGCTTGCTGCCGGGCTGCTCGGGCGGCTCGACGACGGAAGCGACGTCATCGCCGGCGGCCCCACCGGAAACCTCCACCGCCGCCGAGGTCCCGGACTCGGCGCGCTACATGGCGGACATGACCGCCGCCGGCGGCGAGACGATGACGATCGGCATCAGTGTCGACGGCTCCGAGGTCGCCGCGTACGCGTGCAACGGAACCGATGACGAGGCATGGTTCTTCGGTAACCAGACAGCCGGTGAGATCGACATCAAGTCGAAGTTCCGCGACACCCTCACCGCCGACATCAACGGGGACGTCGCCACCGGTGAGGTGATGATGGACGGCGTCGAGTACGACTTCACCGCCAACGCGGTGTCGGGCCTGTCCGGGATGTACACCGCCGAGGCCGACGGGGTTCGCGCTTCCTGGGTGGTGCGTCCGGATGGTTCCGCGACCGGCGTTCAGTTCAGCGGCTTCTCCCAAGGCGACCGCAACTTCGATCCGTTCAACCTGGACGAGTTCAGCGACTTCGACGTCCGCAACGACGTCCGTCCCCGGCGCAACCTCGGGCCCGCGGGTCCGATCGAATTTCCGAACAACCGCCCACAGTCGAGCATCAACGGCACACCGGTGACCCCGTCGCTGATGACCGGCACCACCCGGTTCGGCTGACCCGGGGCCTTCACACCACGAATCAAACACACGACGAATCAAATCCTCCGCGGCCAGGCCGATGGGACATGAGGTCACTGAACTGCGACCGGTCCCGTCGACCTGGCCGCTCCGTTGCCGCAACGCGGACCGGTGCCAAATGTCTCATCTGAGCGCCCCGATGAGGTAGAAGCGCAGGGGTGGAGGCTTGGTTCGAGCGCAGTCCGTTTGTCGGTTTCATCCCGTGGATCATCTACTGGGTGGTCGCCGACGGGCCGAGCACGTGGATGTTCGGCGCGATCTGCGCGGTGCTCGCGGTGCTGATCATGGGGGTGTCGGCCGGGTTCGGGGAACTGCGGTTGCTCGACATCGTCACCGCCGTGTTCTTCACCGGCGTGACGGTCGTGGCCGCGATCGTCGGCGCGCAGGACCGCGACTGGATGGACAGCCACGCGACCGCGCTGTCCAGCGGGGTGCTGGCGGTGATGGCGCTGGGTTCGCTGGCCTTCGAGCCGTTCACCGCGCAGTACGCGCCACCCTCGGCGCCACGCGAGGAATGGGAGGAGGCGGCCTTCCGGCGCACAAACCAGGTGCTGACCCTGATGTGGGCGCTGGTGTTCGCGCTGATCGCGGTGCTCGGGTATGTCGCCGTCGCCTCGCCGGAGACGGTGCACTGGACCAAAGCCGTGATCCCCGTCGTGGTGATCGTCGGGGCCGTCGGCATGACGCAGATCTACCCGCGGCAGGCCAGGGACAAGGCCCGCCCCGAGACCGCGTGAGCGTGCCGCCGGGCACTCAGCAGCTGAACATCGCCCCCGTCTGCGGCGGTGGCGCCACCGCTTGCAGACAGCCGAACGGCACCACGCCGTCCGTGCTGATCTGGACCGCCGATCGATGCGCGTAGTTCACACAGAACAGGCCGGATGCGTCGCTGCGGCAGCGATTGTCGGCGAACGCCAGTGTCTGACCGTCGGCGAGCAGCGGGCCGACCCCCTTGATGAACGGGCCGGGATCGCCGTGTAGTGATCCGACCTGCACGCTCGTCCCGGAATAGTCGATCCAGCCCGGCTTCCACATGCCCTCGGCGCCGGGGGGTCGCGGGGCGGGGGAGGCCAGGTCGACCAGGCACGCCAGGGCGCCCTCGGTGTACGTCGCATCGGTCATGCACTGCGTCGTCTCCTCCCGCGCGCCGGACGACGCGGTGAACGCGATGTCGTCGCCGAGAGAGGTGATGGTGCCATCGAGGTAGGCCTCGTGAAAGGCCCCCGGGTCGGTGGCCGTGCCGGCCTCGATCCAGGCGATGACCTCGTCGATCGGCGCGCTCGGACCCGGTGGTAGGCCCGTGGCGCCGGGCGTGGGCACGGTCGTCGTCGGGGTGCTCGACGTGCTGCTGGGGGGTGTGCTGCTCGGGGGTGCGGCCGAACGGGAATCCGACGGTTCGGCCTCACCTCCCACCGACTGGGAACAGGCCGCCACGAGCGCAGTGGCCGCAATCAGGCCCGCAATCCGCATCCAGTCAGGCTAACGGCCCGACACGCGTTACCTGGCCAGGCGGGCCGGAGGGGAGTTCGCTACCGTCAGCAGAATGCACGAGCACACCGTCCGGGTGAAGATCGCGTCGGGCATCGTCGAGGGCTTCACCCGTGACGGGGTCCATCGGTGGCGGTCGATTCCCTACGCCAGTCCATCCGTCGGCCGGTTGCGCTACCGCGCTCCGCAACCGGTGCAGCCCTGGCCGGGGGTCCGCTACTGCCACGGGTTCGGCTATTGCGCACCACAACAACGGATGTACACGCTGCTCGCGCCCGGTCGCTACCAGCCGATGAGCGAGGACTGCCTGACCCTCAACGTCGTCAGCCCGGCCGAACCCACCCAGGAACCGCTGCCCGTCATGGTGTTCATCCACGGCGGCGGGTACATGCTGGGTAGCTCGGCAACGCCGATCTACGACGGTGCTTCGCTTGCCCGCAAGGGGTGCGTGTACATCTCGGTGAACTACCGGCTCGGCGCGCTGGGATGCCTGGAACTGTCATCGCTGTCCACCCCCGACATCACCATCGACGACAATCTGTTCTTGCGTGACCTGGTGATGGCGCTTCGCTGGGTCCAGGAGAACGTCGCGGTCTTCGGCGGCGACCCGGACAATGTCACGATATTCGGTGAGAGTGCCGGCGCCCACGCGGTCGCCACGCTGCTGGCCACTCCGGACGCGAAGGGCCTGTTCGCGCAAGCTATTTCGGAGAGCCCGCCCACCGGCATGGTTCGCAGCGCAGACATCGCCGCCGACTACGCTGCACGGTTCGCCGCCCAGTTGCAGGTCAGCGAACAGGACGCGGCACAGGCACTGCTCACGGCACGGCCCGCCGACCTGGTGAGAGTTCTCGAACAGCTCATCGTCGACGGGCAGAAGGACATGATGGGCGCGTTCGCCATCGGGCCCACATGGGGAACCGACTACCTGCCCCGGGACCCGGTCGACGCGATGCGCGCCGGCACCGCGCACCGGGTGCCGTTGATCGTCGGTACGAACGCCGACGAGGGCCGGCTGTTCACCCGATTCCTCAAGCTGCTGCCGACCTCGCACGCGGCGATCGAGCAGTTGCTGTCCCATGCCCACCCTGTCGACCGGGAACGAATCACCGCCGCCTACCCGGGTTATCCCGATGCCGCGGCGTGCGTGCGCCTCGGCGCGGATTTCATCTTCGGCTCGGCGGTCTGGCAGATCGCTCAGGCGCACAGTGCGCACGCGCCGACGTATGTATACCGCTTCGACTTCGCCACCCGGGCGCTGCAGTTGGCGGGAATGGGGGCCACCCACGCCACCGAACTGTTCGCCGTGTTCGACCTGTACCGGTCGCGTTTCGGGATGTTGCTCAGTGCCGGTGTGGATCTGCGCGCCGGGCGCAAGGTCAGCGACGATGTTCAGTCCCGCTGGCTGGCCTTCGCCGACCACGCCGTGCCGGGCGCGGACTGGCCGCGATACACCAGCGACGAGCGAGCGGTGCTGGTGCTGGATCGGCGGCGGCGCGTCGAGTTCGATCCGCACGCGCAGCGACGACTGGCGTGGGAGGGTTTTTCCCTGACGTCCCGGTGAGACCGGCCGGACTTGGGTGAATCGCCGTGCCGGGCGACGCCGGATGTGGTTGCGTTGGTCCGTGGCGCAGCCCAGTGACTCACCTCCGACCGGATTCCCGCTCGACCCCCTCGGCGCCGACGAGTTCAGTTCCGTCGCGTCGATCCTGCAACGCGAGCCCGATGTCCGGGCCACCCCCGGATCCGGGAACGACCTCGGTTGCGGTACGCGTCGATCGAACTGGTCGAACCGCCGAAGACGGAGTTGGCGGCGTTCGCAGACGGTGGCCCGCGACCACCCCGTCGTGCGGAGGTCATCTGCTTCAACCGGAACGACAA
>NZ_JBAUJB010000377.1:0-7377 GCF_049683355.1 Mycobacterium sp. | reverse complement strand
AGCTCGCGTTGCGGGACCACCTCGACGGGGCGCCGCTGCCCAAGCACATGGAGCCGACCGTCCCCGAGCTGACCAGGCCGGTCGAGTTGCTCGACGTCCCGCAGGGGTGGGGCCTCGGGTTCCACCTCTACCTGGTCGACCTGCCCGGCATGCGCAGCGCGGGCTCGGCTGACTGGTCGGGGCTGTTCAACAGCTTCTTCTGGATCGACCGCAAGGCGGGCATCGGCGCCGTCATCGCGACGCAGCTACTGCCGTTCTTCGGCGACAAGATGGTCGAGACGATCCTCGGATTCGAGGCCGCGGTCTACGCCGAGCTCGCCGCTTGACGTTCAGGCTGCGCTGACGGCGCGGATTCCGCGCGAATTGACGCCCTCATCGCAGTCTGAACGTCAGCGCTGGAGCCGAATCAATGCGCTGACGCCCGTTGACGCGTTCCGTCGGCGTCGGGACGCGGGTCTACTCGAGCTGGTTTCCGTATCGTCGCGGGTTGGCGGGGGTCGCATCTTCCTTAGTGTGGGGCGGAAGTGGCGATCCTGCCCCTCGGTATCGGTTCTCCTCGCGCAAATCGGACAGGTGTTGGGGCAGACCGTCGCGAGGAAACCCGAACCACCAGATGGCGTCCGTATCGCTGGGGTGGCGGAACGACGACGACGGTTGGTTCTCCTCGAAGTCCACCAGGTAGTAGTACCGGGCCGCCTCGTCGACATTCAGCCAAGGGCCAGGGTCGATGATGGATTCGGTGGTGTCACGCGCCAGTCCCCAAGTTCGATCCGATGGCGGCGCCGTGTACACCAGGTACAGCTTGGTTTCGGCGGTCCAGGCATGAGAGACAAGATAGGGGCCTTGCCCCTGGGCATTGGCTTCCTCGATGCGCTGCAGCAGCTTTCGCAGTACCTCCGCGGCGAACTCCGCACCTCCGGTGTCAGTTGATGGGCACATTGTTGTTCACCCAAGGTGGCGTCAACGTCCAGCCTGGTCGGACTTCGACCACTCCGCTGCCGCCTGTCAGCGGATACATCGAAATGACCCCCTTCTGCCCGCCGCCGGGAACGGCGGGGTTGCCCTCGTTGATGTTCGCCACAATCCTCATCGTGACGCTTTCTCCAGTGTCCTGGCAATCAGGTATCCCCAGAAATCCGCGCGAACAGTGCACGCGGTTGATGGGCACCTCGTAGACCAGCGTGCCGCCGTCGTTGCTGATCGGCCGACTGTGTGAAACGAGGTCGGTGAACACATTGGGATTCACCAGGTGATGCCTCCAATACGCCTTGTCCCACCCGAAGCCTCTCTGACTGTTCTCGTCGTAATAGCCGCGCCGCAGGACGACATGGTTGCCGTCGAGGTCGGTCGCCTCGGCGATGACTTCATTGATCGGGTACTCCGAGAGGGGAGGCGCCTGCTTGAAGTCGACGGCTTGAATAGCGTCCTCGGCCATACCGCCGAACCTCTGACCTGCGCCCAGTTCGTGATACCGAGCTCCAATGGTGCGGATTCGTTCACCAACGACACCAAGTTCCCCATCAGCCCGGATCATGACGTCGCTGATCTGAGCTAGTCCTCGGGCTGAGATTGCGGCGAGCATGTGTCGGCCCGCTTGGTTGTCGGGCACGCTGGCAGCGGCAGCAAGAACCCATCGGCGTACCGAATCGAGTTCACGGCGACCGGCGGTAACGATCTGCGCGGACTGATCGATCTGTCTGGCCAATTGCTTATCGAGGGTGGCTATTTCGCCGACCACGCGCTGGTGCTCGGAGTTGACGGCGCCATATCGGGTCGCTGCAGCGCCGGACCAGTGTCGCTGCGGGTCTGCTCCGTCCAAGGTGGATCTGAGTTGATTCAATCGAGAACTCTGGTCGAATCCTTCGCCGGAGCGTGGGACACCCTCGCCAAAGGTAGTCCGAGCACGTGTCCATGTCGCTAGGAAGGCGTCAACCGTGCTCACCTTGTGGGCCCCGCCGACATTCGCTCATTATCGCCGAGCCGGAACAGCCCTAGTGACGGAACTTTCTCGCAGCCGTCTGCGGGATAACAGCAGGCCGGTCGTGGTCCGCAAGCAGTCTGGGACCGTGGGGGCCGTCTGAACAGACTTCTAAACCCGCAGGAGCTGATACACGCCGAAGCCCGGACGCCGGCGTGTGTCACGCCGGAGACGGCGGGTCGAGTGAATTGCAAACGCGGTCTCAGAAGCCGGATGTCGGATGCTGCGGTGCGGCTGCACTGGTCCCACTAGCCTGAGACTGTGCTGGCTATCCCTACCCTGAAGTTCAGCTACGGCAATCTATTGCTCGCCCGACTCCGCGAACTTGGCTCGGCCACTGTCGAGGAACTTCTCGGGAACGATCCTGCTCAACTCTTCAAGTCCGACGGTCCGTTCGAGAACCCCGAGAGGCGCGCCCGCGACTGTCTCCGGTTCGCGCGGATGCTCGACCTGGTGGTGGAGGACGAGCGCAGGTGGAAGCTCACCGAATCGGGTATCGCGTACGCCGAGAATGTGGAACCGGGCGAACCTTGGATTGTTAGTGACATCCAGGCTGGCATCCTCCGTGACCGGCTATTTGGTGGTAGCGCCGAGCTGGCTGAGGACGTTCGGATTGCACTTCGCGTTGTTCGTGACTTGCCCGCCGGCTTTTCGAATGACGATTTAGGGCGCGAGCTTGCTGAGCAAGCGAACACCGGCCAGTGGCAAGCGGACCGGACCTTCGAATCGCAGGGGGCTCGTTACCGAGAACTCCTCATCGAGAGTGGGCTTATCGATAGGAACGGAGATCTCACCACCGCGGGGGTCAGCTTTCTTGGACGACAGGCTTCGGTCTGGTGGGTGAATCAAGGCGCCACCTACACAAAGGAGCGTGATGGTGGGTTCCTTTGGGCGCCGATGCTGAACAAGGCGGGCCGCCCGCAGTACCACTGGGACACGATGGATGAGGTTCGGGAAGGTGACGTTGTCCTGCATTACAGCAATGGCTCGTTGCGGGCCGTAAGCCATGTAGGCGCAGCTGCGAGGCCGGCGCCGAATCCGCTGGGCGACCAAACCTGGGAGGAGGCAGGCCGGCTGGTCGAGACGCAATACCAGGAGCTCAATGAGCCGGTCGCACTTGCCGCGATCGATGAGGGTGCACGAATCAGGCAGGGTTCGCCATTCACAGTCTCTGGATCTGTCCAGCAGGTCTATCTCGTTCGGTTGGAGGGAGATTTCGTGAGCGAACTGACGCAGCGGTTCGCCGAGCTTGCGGCGAACCTACCTTTGGTCCCAGTCGCTACGCATACCACCCCGGCATCGCCGGAGGCGCCGACGCCGGCCGAATTGTTTCGTGACTTTGCCGCCGCAGTCGAGGCCTCTGGACTCCGCTTCCCAACAGGCTCGAACCTCGTCCGATCCTTCATAAGCAGTCTGCTTGCCAAGCCTTTCGCGATCCTGACAGGACTCGCCGGTTCGGGCAAGACCCAGCTCGCGATGAGACTCGGTGAATGGTTCGGCACAGATGAACACGGACGTCATCGTCACGTCGTTGTGCCTGTGCGGCCTGACTGGACGGGACCGGAATCCATCTTCGGGTACGAAGATGCGCTACGTAGGTCCACGTCTGGGGCGCCGGTGTGGTTCGTTCCCGAGGCGTTCGAGTTTGTTCTTCGCGCTGCGAACGATCCCGAGCACCCGTACTTGCTGATCCTGGACGAGATGAACCTGGCCCACGTCGAGCGGTACTTCTCGGACTTTCTCTCCGGGGTCGAATCGAGACGTCCGGTTTTGCCGGATCTGGTCGTCGATGACCCATCTGGTCAGTGGGTTTTGCGTGACGCAGAAACGCAGAGGCTGCCGTTGCCGCGGAACCTTTTTGTTGTCGGCACCGTGAACGTAGACGAGACCACATACATGTTCTCGCCAAAAGTTCTCGACAGGGCATTCACCTTCGAGTTCCGGGTGACCTCCGATGAGCTCGACGCAGAGCTTCGGCGGCCCATTGCCGCGCCGGCGGGCGAGAATCGGCGCGTGCGTGCCTTCGCGTCGCTGGCCGAAAGCGACGATTGGCAGCGAGAGCATCCTCATCCGGCTCGCGATGAGATTGTGTCGGCGCTTCGAGAGGTGCACGCGATTTTGGCTGACGCCAATCAAGAGTTTGGGCACCGAACGCTGTACGAGATCCTGCGGTTCTGCGCGTACTTAGCAGCGACTGGCGACACCGATGGTGACACCGCACTCGACCTCGCAATGATGCAGAAGGTTCTGCCGAAGGTGCACGGGTCGCGACGGAGAGTCGAGCCGGTTCTCGCTGCTCTTGCTTCCCTGGCTCAAGGGAGCGGTCCGGTTCCGCGGCTGCCTGTCACGCTTCACAAGATCGGCCGCATGATCGAGTCCGTGCGCGCGAATCAATTCGTCAGCTTCGCTGAATAGCCATGCCCCAAGACTCGATGCAGCTCCTGCTTCGAACGGACGACGGCCAGGTCGTCGGTGATCTGTTTGTCGCTAACCTTCCGGGTCGGCAGGATTTTGCGGTCTCGGCGCGCGGCGACATCACGTTGCGTGAATCTGCGACCTACCGCTACGAAATACGGCCTGCCGCCGCGAACGTAGAACATGTAGAAGTTGAGCCGCGCGAGCTTTTCGATCCCGATGATGCGAGTTGCAAGCGAGGACGGCTAAGCCCCGGCCAAGCCGTGGGGCGTCTCCGGATCCAGGTTGCTGATTGCGCGACGGAGCTAGTAGGGACGACCGATGTCGACGTTCTGGCCGTCAAGCTGGATCACGAGACCGAATATCGCCAAATGTTGATGGACATCTCCTCATTGGCTGCTGAAGCAGTGTTGCAGGGATTCGCGCCCAGCATGTTGGATCTTGCGCCGAGCGAGCTGCCCGCCGAACTGCTGTACCTCCGCTTCGCGATGATCGCGGCATATCTGCAGGACCCGTTATTCGAGGCTGCGATGGCGAGGGTTACCTCACAGCCACACCGCACCTGGGTGTCTGAGCGAGAGATCCGCCCGATTGGATCACCGTTTCCAGCAGGGGCGGCCTTTCGCCGCGCAGTTTGTGCACCCGGACGGCGGGTGCCCTGGGTAGGCGGGTCGGCCCAAATCACTTCTCTGCCTGCTGTTCTGACGCGTGATCGCACCGAGGCGAGCGTCGATAACGCAGCCAATCAGTTCGTCAAGTTCGCTCTAGAGCGCTGGCGAGCCGTCGCTTTGGAACTCGTGGACGTGTTGCGGCGGGCCTCCCAGAATGTCGAGTCAGGACCGCTGCGCCGCGGGCAGCAGATCGCTGTTGACGTTGGTGACCAACTCGAAGAATATTTGGCGCACCCGCTCTTTCAAGACGTCAGCTCCTTGCGGCGAATGCCAATGTCGGACCAGGTGTTACTCAAGCGCGCGGGCTACCGCGAAGTCTTCCGGACCTTCGCGATGACCGAGTCGGCTCCCACCGTGTGCATTGATCGTCGGGATATGACGGACGTCTTCGCCGCTTCGCAACGCAACATCGCAACGCTCTATGAGTTCTGGTGCTTTCTTGCATTGGTGGATTCACTAGGGCGCGTGTGCGGGGAAGATCAGACGGCGCGGGCCTTCACCGTCGTTGGCGATGGCATCTCAATGACTATGCGGGCAGGTGACGCGTCGAAGTTGTCGTGGTCGGTCCGGCGAGGAAATAGGCCACTTCGTGTCGATATCTTCTTCAATCGAACCTTCGCCAGTGCAGACGATCGACGGGGCTCATGGAGCCAAGCAATGCGCCCCGACTGCTCTGTGCGTATTCGTCCAGAAGGCAGCACGCCTCTGCGCGTGTCCGCGCAGGAGCTCGAGGTCTGGCTACACTTCGATGCGAAGTACCGCGTCGACAATCTCCTCGCCCAGCTAAAAACTGGCCCTGATTCGGACGAGCAGTTCGAGGAGTCGGCGACCTCTGGCCGTGCTAAGCGCGACGACCTGCTGAAGATGCACGCGTACCGCGACGCGATCTCGCGAACGGCGGGAGCGTACGTGCTGTATCCGGGATCAGAGATCAAAGACATCCGTCGACACCCGGGCTTCAAAGAGGTGTTGCCAGGCCTCGGAGCCTTTCCGCTGAGACCGAGCAGCGACGGCCTACCGTCCTCGTCGCAGGCCCTCGACCAATTCTTGAACGATGTTCTCACACATGTCGCGAGTCAGGTCACGCGTAACGAGCGTCATCGCTTCTGGACCGCGACCGTACATCGCCCTGGTGAGCCCACCCTCGAGTCGTCTCTGACAACGGACTTCCTGGACGAACCTCCAGCCGATACGAATGTACTTCTCGGCTTCGTCCGAAATTCTGAGCAGCGCAAATGGATAGAACGGGTCAGGCAGTACAACATTCGCGCAGGAGATCGGGCTGGCGCCGTCGAGATCGGCGGACGAGAGCTTGGCGCCAAGCTGCTTCTCTTGTACGAGAATCGGAACAGCGCACTGCACGTGGTGCGCGCTGCGAAGTTGGTGCGCTGGCGGCCAGCAACGGCAGCCGATTTGTTGGGGACTGGGTACCCCAGTCCCCGCGGTGTTCTCTACTTCGTGGCCGACCTCGAGTTCGTGGAACATCTGCCCACATGGGCCGACTCGATCGACCTGCAGATCCTGACGGCGGACGTCCGCAACGGGGCGCCGCATGTAGTGACGTGGTGGGACGTTATCCGCGCAGCATCGGCCATCGAACGCTGAGGTTATGGGGTGACTGGAACGCCAACCTCTGTAGCCGCCTTGCCGATCTCGGCCATTCGCTCCTGGCGATTCGGGCGGCATAGCTAAAGTGGAACAGCGCGGGACGAAGTGCTGCACCTGCCTTTGGCACTCGCAAATACGAGGGGAATCCCCGATTCCGTCGTCCCGGCGTGTGCAGCAGGCTGACAGGCAGCTGGGGCGTTCGGTGGAGTGGTCTCAAATGAAGGGCCTGACCGTGCAAGCGCGGTTCACAAGTTGAGGGACGATATGTTGATGGTCTATCGATTTTGCCAGCGCGTTCCCGAGTGACCCTTTTACAGACTGTGTCAGTGGTCTATTTTAGAGTGCGTCAACAGGTGGAGCTTGACAGTTGGACGCGGCGGTGTTGCCTATGCAGATGAGGTCAAGAAGCTTTGACATGAGTGTTTGCTGCTATGTCGGACTGGTGCGCAATAATCGCAAATTGACGGATGTGCTGGTTGGGCGTTCCGTCGGTACCTGTAATGGGTGCCTACTAAGCTAAGGGAGGGTGACATTGGCCGTCGAGGACGAGACCGACAACGACCGCTTGGTGCGTCGTGCGATCAACCTTTTCACCTTCCTCGGCCGCAGCCAGCAGCTGTTGGACAAGCCTGTCCGCACGGTGGACAAGTTCGAACGAGCGATGTGGCTCGGCGCCCTGCCCGACCATGAGGCGATCCAGTCCGC
>NZ_JBAUJB010000376.1:0-9660 GCF_049683355.1 Mycobacterium sp. | reverse complement strand
CGCCACGAACGTGCGCTCAGCGCCCGCAGCACCGTGTCGCGCATCCGCCCGCGCAGCCCGGTGCCGGGGGCCAGGCCACTGCCCAGCGGCGGCAGCCCTTTCGACGGGCGGTACAGCGGGTGGGTGTTCAACTCGATCCACGGCAGGCCGAGCAGGTCGGCGGCCAACCCGCCGCAGGTGGTGATCGAATCGGAGATCACCACGTCCGGCGCCAGCTCGGTGATGCGCTGGGTGTTCAGCACCGCCATCCGCGCCGCTCGTTGATGGATCTTCGCACCGTCGTCGGCATCGTCGTCGTCCGACGTGGGATCCAGTCCGGCGAGCTCCACCGCATCGATTCCCTCACCCCGGGCTACGTCCAACCATTTCCGGCCGGTCAGCAGGGTCGGGACGTCACCGGCGGCCAGGAAGCGCAGGCACAGCGCGATGGCCGGAAAGGCATGTCCCGGATCGGGTCCAGCGACCACGGCGACGCGCATGCGGGCTACCCTGCCACAGCATCCGCCGTTAGGCTCAGACGATGACTGACGAGGTACTGACGACGCCGTACACGACAACAGCAGCCAACGCGCACACCGTGGAAACATTCCTGTTCGCGCTGGCCGACGAGGACTTCGACGTCGTGGAGTCGCTGGCGGCGCCGGAGCTGATCTGGCAGAACGTCGGCCTGCCGTCGATTCGCGGTCGTGCCCGGGTGATGAAGTTGCTGCGCAGCGGTCAGGGCAAGGCGGGTTTCGCGGTGAAGTTCCACCGCATCGCCTGCAACGGCAACGTGGTGCTGACCGAGCGCACCGACGCGCTGATCATCGGGCCGCTGCGGCTGCAGTTCTGGGTGTGCGGCACCTTCGAGGTGCACGACGGCAAGGTCACGCTGTGGCGCGACTACTTCGACTTCTTCGACGCCCTGGTCAAGGCTCCGCTGCGGGCCGTGGTCGCGGCGGTGTTTCCGTCACTGCGCCCGACCTTCTGACTGGCTGACCACCGGCGCGTGGGTCGCATCGCGGTGGCGCCGCTGCGACATCGGCGGACTCAGTGCACCCGCGGGCGTGACGCGGCCGGTCCGACCGTGCGCTGTACCCGTCCGAGGGCCAGCCCCAGGGTGAGCCCGTAGATCAGATGCCCGACCGCGAAGATCCATGGGGTGAACGCCGACGCGGCGACGGCGTCGGCCGACGACCACACCAGGAAATGCATCACCAGCCAGATCACCAAGCCGTAGACCAGCCCCGACCCTGCACTGGTGGCCGTAGTCGGCAACCACCCCCGAGCCGGTGTCATCATAGCGGCGAAGACCACGCCGAAGCCGATCGCCACGGCGAAGTGGATCAGCAGACCGATGATCAGCGCAGGCAGGCTGAACGTGGCGCCCAGGGGGGCGGAGGCGAACGCGGTGTGGGCGAACAGGTTGATCGGTGTCCAGTAACCCACGCCGGTCAACCCCATCGCCAGCACCGACCACACCGCCATCAACGCGCCGCCGACAGCCCCGCCGATGGCGCCCCGGACAAGTGCCGCCTTGTTCATCAGGGCCTCCTCAATCTCATTTCCGTGTCATGAGCCTGTGAGGAAGCGTTCCCGCTCAGCCGCCGTTCATCCGTGTGCCCGGCGATCGGATCCGTAGGTAGCGGCGGCTCAGGCCCCTCTGAGCCGCCCCAGCTCGTCGAACGCCTGCGCCCAACCCGACAGCCGGTCTGTCGCCGAGACCAGCTCGTCGCGGTAACGGCGTTGCGACATCGGCGAGCTCGACATCGAGCCCGAGTTGGCGGCTGACACGAGTTGCGCTGCCGCGGAGACCATCTCGTTGTACTGATGCGCGCCGCGATCGAGTTGGGTCCGGAACGCGGCGATGGTGGGAGCCAGGTGGGCGCGCGACTGCGGCGCCGAGTTGATGGCCCGTTCCATCGACACCACCTCGCCGGCGGTGGCCGCCATCGTCGCCACCGTCTGCTCGGCAGCAATCCGGATCTCACGCAGCTCGTCAGCGGGGAGCATCCGGCCCCGCTCGAGCACTCCGAGCAGCGAGACCAACCCACGTTCGGAGGCTGCCAGGGCCGCCATGGGCGCCCGGGCAGCCGACCCCCAGGGCGGCAGCCGGCGCGCTGTCCGGTTCCGCTGCGGCGGCAGTGGTTCGCCCCGCAGCCAGCGGTAGCGCAGGAATGCCAGGGTGGCCAGGAACGCGGCGCCGACGGCGATCGGCGCCGGGATGAACAGCGCCCACACCGGCGTGCTCCACGACGCCAGCAGCGCGGTCACCCCCACCCAGAACAGTGCCGAGACGGTGAGGAACACCCCGAGCCGCAACGCCCAGCGCCGCTTGCGCAGCAGCTTCGCCCGCGGGTCGGCGGCGGCGTTGAGCTTGTCTGCCAGCAGGTCCGACCACTCCGCGGCGGTGTCGACACCGCGTTGCGCCACTGAGCGCCAGGCCTGCGGTCTGCTGGTGCGTGTACTCATCGGGGCTACTCGTCAGTCTCCGTCACGGTCATTGCGACAGCGGGTTTTCCGGTGTCGGACTTTGGTTGGCGGCCGGGGTGGCCGGGCTCTGGGCCGGCGAGGCGGGGGCTGCCGGGCTGCCGGCGGGCAACTGCTCGCCACGCATCGACGCGCGGATCTGCTCCAGCCGGGAATGACCCGCCATCTGCACGCTGGCCTGCTGGACCTCCATCATCCGGCCCTGCACCGAGTTCTGCGCCAGTTCGGCGGAGCCGATCGCGTTGGCGTAACGCCGTTCGATCTTGTCGCGCACCTCGTCGAGGCTCGGCGTGTTTCCAGGAGCCGCGAGCTCGCTCATCGACCGCAGCGACGAACTCACCTGCTCCTGCATCTTGGCCTGCTCGAGCTGGCTGAGCAGCTTGGTGCGCTCGGCGATCTTCTGCTGCAGCATCATCGCGTTCTGCTCGACGGCCTTCTTGGCTTGGCCGGCCGCCTGCAGAGCCTGGTCGTGCAGACCCTTGAGGTCCTCGACGCTCTGCTCGGAGGTCACCAGCTGCGCCGCGAACGCCTCGGCGGCATTCGTGTACTCGGTGGCCTTCGCGGCATCACCTGCCGCGGTGGCCTGGTCGGCCAGCGTCAGCGCCTGACGAACGTTGACCTGCAGCTTCTCGATGTCGGCGAGCTGGCGGTTGAGCCGCATCTCCAGCTGGCGCTGGTTGCCGATCACCTGGGCCGCCTGCTGGGTAAGGCCCTGGTGCTGGCGCTGGGCTTCTTCGATCGCCTGCTGGATCTGCACCTTGGGATCGGCATACTCGTCGACCTTCGAGCTGAACAGCGCCATCAGGTAGCGCCACGCCTTGCTGAACGGATTGGCCATCGGTTCGCTCCGCCTTTTGTCTCTGGAATGTCTGCGTGTCTGTATGTATGTGGAACTGTGTCAGCTTGCGGTGTAAGTGCCCAGCACCCAACTTATCGGTTCCGCGCAGATCACCACACCCCTGAGGGTCTTTTGCGCACGTGACCGGCCAGGCCGGCGGCGTCAGGCCACCGCCATCGACACGACCTGCGGGATGACCACCTTGGTGGTGACATCGATGCCTGCGGTGCGGGCCGATTCCCGTGACACAGCGGACGCGCTGACCTCAGCGCGGGACTCCTCGAGCGCCAGCTCGTCACCGGCCTCCGACAGCACCCGCGACAACGGGACGTCCAGTGCGCCGCAGATCGCGCTGATCAGCTCGCTTGATGCTTCCTTGCGCCCGCGCTCCACCTCGGAGAGGTACCCCAGGCTGACGCGCGCCGAATCCGACACTTCCCGCAGGGTGCGCCCCTGCTCGACCCGGGAGCGCCGCAGCACGTCGCCGATCACTTCGCGCAGCAATGCCGTCATCGCGTTCTCCTGTTCGCTTGGCTATCTTGCCCAACGCTCGGTGTCCTCGGGATGGTTCCCGAAACGCACCGGGAATCGCGGTGCGCGCCCGGCGTCAGTGACCAGCGGGTCGTGCCCGCGAATCCCGATACGCCGAGACGAAGTAGTCGACGCCGGTGACCACCGTCAGCACCACGGCGGCCATCATCAGCACCCAGGCGCCGGTCAGCCAGCCGTCGGACAGGGGCAGCACGAACAGACCGATCGCGACGGCTTGCAGCAGTGTCTTGAGCTTGCCGCCCCGGCTTGCAGGGATGATGCCGCGTCGCAGCACCGCCAGCCGGAGCAACGTCACGGCGAGCTCGCGGGACAGGATCACCACGGTCACCCACCACGGCAGGTCGCCGAGCACCGACAACCCGATGAGCGCGGCACCGATAAGAGCCTTGTCGGCGATCGGGTCGGCCAACGTGCCGAATTCGGTGACCATGCCGTAGCTGCGGGCCAGTGCCCCGTCGAGCCGGTCGGTGATGACCGCGACCGCGAACACCACGAATGCCACCACCCGCCAATGTGTTTCATGACCGTCGCCGACGAACAATGCGACGAGGAACACCGGCACCAGCGCCATCCGGATCCCGGTGAGAGCATTTGCGAGGTTCGCCACCCGAGCGCGCGGAACCACTGGATCGGTATGTGGTTGGCCCGGCACCGCCACAGAATACTGGTTGCCGGAACCGATACTCTTCGGTGTGTGAGCGCAGGTCCGGATGAGTCCACCGGTCAACTCGTCGTGCGGCGTGCCCGAACCTCGGATGTGCCCGCCATCAAGACCCTCGTCGACATCTATGCCGGCAGGATCCTGCTGGAGAAGAACCTGGTCAATCTGTACGAATCGGTGCAGGAGTTCTGGGTCGCCGAACTGCAGGACGAGCTGATCGGGTGCGGCGCCCTGCACGTGCTGTGGTCAGACCTCGGCGAGGTGCGCACCGTGGCGGTGCACCCCAGGGTCAGGGGCCGGGGTGTGGGCCACGCGATCGTCGACCGACTGCTCGCCGTGGCCGCCGAGCTGCGGCTGGAGCGGATTTTCGTGCTCACCTTCGAGGTCGAGTTCTTCGGTCGGCACGGGTTCACCGAGATCGACGGCACGCCGGTCACCGCCGAGGTCTACGACGAGATGCGCCGCTCCTATGACACCGGCGTGGCGGAGTTCCTGGACCTCTCCTACGTCAAACCGAACATCCTCGGCAACACCCGGATGCTTTTGACCCTGTGAACCCCACCCGCGCCGGAACGGTATTCCAGGCGGCCCGTACTCGATTTTTGGCTGCTGGAATACCGTTCCGGCGCTAGAAGTCGGGGTCCTCGTCGGCGCCGGTGGCGTCGCTTCCGCCGCGGATCAACGCCAGCGTGCCTGCGAGCTCATCGGGCTTGACCAACACCTCACGGGCCTTGGAGCCCTCCGACGGGCCGACGATGTTGCGCGTCTCCATCAGATCCATCAACCGGCCCGCCTTGGCGAACCCGACCCGCAGCTTGCGCTGCAGCATCGAGGTGGAGCCGAACTGGCTGGACACCACGAGCTCGACGGCCTGCAGGAACACGTCCATGTCGTCACCGATGTCGGGGTCGGCGTCAGTGCGCTCCCCGGTGGGCTTGGCGGTGGTGACACCGTCGGTGTACTCGGGTTCGGCCTGGTCCTTGCAGGCGGCGACGACGGCGTAGATCTCCTCGTCGCTGATGTAGGCGCCCTGGAAACGGATCGGCTTGTTGGCGCCCATCGGCAGGAACAGCCCGTCGCCCATCCCGATGAGTTTCTCAGCGCCCTGCTGATCGAGGATGACTCGACTGTCGGTCAGCGACGACGTCGCGAACGCCAGCCGGGACGGCACGTTCGTCTTGATCAGCCCGGTGACGACGTCGACCGACGGACGCTGGGTCGCCAGGATCAGGTGGATGCCCGCCGCGCGCGCCTTCTGGGTGATGCGCACGATGGCGTCTTCGACGTCGCGGGGTGCGGTCATCATCAGGTCGGCGAGTTCGTCGACGATCGCGACGATGTACGGGTACGGCTTGTAGACACGCTCACTGCCCAGCGGCGTGGTGATGACGCCGGATCTCACGTTCTTGTTGAAGTCGTCGATGTGACGGACCCGGTTGGCCTGCATGTCCTGGTAGCGCTGCTCCATCTCCTCGACCAACCAGGCCAGCGCCGCGGCGGCCTTCTTCGGCTGCGTGACGATGGGCGTGATGAGATGCGGAATGCCTTCGTAGGGCGTCAGTTCGACCATCTTGGGGTCGATCAGGATCATCCTGACCTCTTCCGGCGTGGCACGGGCAAGCAGCGACACGAGCATCGAGTTGACGAAGCTCGACTTGCCCGAACCGGTCGAACCGGCGACCAGCAGGTGCGGCATCTTGGCCAAGTTGGCCGAGATGAAATCACCCTCGATGTCCTTGCCGAGCCCGATCACCAACGGGTGGTGGTCACGCCGGGTGGACGGCGCGGTGAGCACGTCGGCAAGCCGCACCATTTCGCGGTCGGTGTTGGGCACCTCGATGCCGACGGCCGATTTACCCGGGATCGGCGCCAACATGCGCACGCTCTCGGTGGCCACCGCATAGGCGATGTTCTTCTGCAGCGCGGTGATCTTCTCGACCTTGACGCCGGGTCCGAGCTCCACCTCGTACCGGGTCACCGTCGGCCCGCGTGTGCACCCGGTGACCGCGGCGTCGACCTTGAACTGCGTCAGTACCGAGCCGATGACCTCGATCATCTTGTCGTTGGCGGTGCTGCGCACCTTCGGTGGGTCGCCCGCGGTGAGCAGGCTCAGCGACGGCAGCGCGTACGGCCCGTCCACCACCCGGTCCAGCTGCATCTCCGGGGGCTTCGGCGCCTTCTTCTTGCGCGTCCTCGCGGCCGGTTCGGGGGTGGTGGGGGCGTCGTCGTCGATCGGATAGTTGTCCATCGGCGTGCCGGCCGGCCCAGCCGTCAAAGCCAGCGGCGCCGGTGACTGCGCCGCCGACGGCCACGATGGAGCCTCGTCCTGCCGGTAACCCTGCGGGTCGTCGTAGTAGCCGTCGGAGAAGTCCTCGGACTCGGCGCTGTCGGACTCGTAGTCGTAGGCGTCGTCGTCGTAGTCGTAGTCATCCTCGTACTCACTGCGCCACCGGGTCGGGAACATCGCCCGCACCGTTTCCGGCACCTCGCGGATCGTCGTCCCGGTCACCAGCAGCAGACCGAACAGCACGCCGAGGAACAGCAGCGGAGCGGCGATCCACGGCGTCAGGCCTTCGGAGAGCGGGCCGCCGATCGCGAAGCCGAAGAAGCCGGCGGCATCCTCACGGGCGGCCGGGGCCTGCGGTGAACCCGACCACAGATGCCACAGGCCCAGCGCAGGCAACACGATCATCGCGGTGCCGAGAATCAATCTCGGCCGCGATTCCGGGTCGGGCTCCGTGCGCATCAGACCGACCCCGAGCGCGGCCAGGGCGATCGGGACGAGCACCACGGCCGCACCGATGAGGACCCTCACGAAAGTGTCGATCCACTCCCCCACGGGGCGCGCCGCGTCGAACCACGAACTCGCGGCGACGACGACGGCGAGACCCAGCAGAGCGAGGGCGACCCCGTCACGGCGGTGGCCGGGTTCGAGATCGCGCGCCCGGCCGACCGAACGGGCCGTGCTGCCCGCTCCCTTGGCAAGCATCAGCCAGCCCGCGCGGGCTCCCCGACCGACCGCGGTACCGGCGGCCGAGACCGCTGACGGCTTACGGCGGACGGGCGCACGACGTGGTGCCGCCGGCCGCGACCCATCCCGCGAACTGGCCTTTGACCTGGTCGGACGGGCAGCAGATCGGGCCGCGGTCTTACTCGCCATACCCCCCACCCTAGTCCCAAGCGCCTCATATGCACCATCAGCCACACAGGTCACGGATTGGTGTCGATTCCGCGGTACGGCGCAAGGCCAGGCAGAACAGGTGCAGCCGCGCCGGTACCGCCGGGTCATGCGCCTGCGTAATAGGGTGGACACCTGTCCAACTCAGAGTCGAGATCGAGGAGCCGTCCAGAATGCCGATAGTCGTCGTCGCCACCATGAAAGCCAAGCCCGAATCCGTGGACACCGTGCGGGACGCCTGCAAACAGGCCATCGAAGCGGTGCACAACGAGCCCGGCTGCGACTTGTACTCGCTGCACGAAGCCGACGGCACCTTTGTGTTCGTCGAGCAGTGGGCCGACAGCGACGCGTTGCAGGCACACAGCACGGCGCCGGCGGTGGCGACACTGTTCGGGACCATCGGTGAACACCTCGACGGCGCGCCGGACATCAAGATGTTGCAACCTGTCGTCGCCGGAGATCCGGCCAAGGGCCAGCTGCGACCCTGACGGCGCACACCACCATGGGTGAACTCACAGGCAAGGTCGCGTTCATCACCGGCGCCGCGCGAGGCCAGGGACGCGCGCACGCGCTCAAGCTGGCTTCGGAGGGCGCCGACATCATCGCCGTCGACCTCTGCGCGCAGATCGACTCGGTGCCCTACCCGTTGGCGACTCCCGACGACCTGGCAGCCACCGTCGAGCTCGTCGAGGAGACGGGCGCGCGCATCGTGGCCAGCCGCGCCGATGTCCGGGGCCGCGACGCCGTCAAGTCCGCGTTGCGGGAGGGAACCGAGAAGCTCGGCAACCGCCTCGACATCGTGGTCGCCAACGCGGGTATCGCGCCGATGGCGGCAGCCGACGCATGGCAGGACGTCATCGATGTCAACCTGACCGGCGTGTACAACACCGTCGACGTGGCCATGAAGCCGATGATCAAGTTCGGCAACGGCGGCTCGATCGTGTTGATCAGTTCGGTGGCCGGCCTGGTGGGGATCGGGGCGCCGGTCGGCGGCTCCGTCGGCTATGCGGCCGCAAAACACGGCATGGTCGGCATCATGCGGTTGTACGCGAATTTCCTTGCGCAGTACAGCATTCGGGTGAACTCGGTGCACCCGGCGGGCGTCAACACCCCGATGATCGACAACGACTTCACCCGGTCATGGCTCGACGGGGTGGCGCAGGACAGTCAGGGCGGGCCGGACATGGGCAATGCGCTGCCGGTGCAGGCGCTGGAACCGGAGGACATCGCCAATGCGGTGTTCTGGCTGGTTTCGGACGCGGCCCGCTACGTCACCGGGGTCACGCTGCCCGTCGACGCGGGGTACGTGAACAAGCGTTGAGACGATGAGGCAGCCGCGGAATCCGGCAGCGCAGACGGCTATCGGGCGATCGTGCTGTCGGCCATCGAGCAGCAGGAACCGCCCGAGCGCCGCCTGGTCGACGACGATCTGGCGGCGTCCTTTCTGCCCGCGCGGCTGCGCCTGCTGGTAAGGCTGACCCGGTTCGGTGCGGTGCGGCGAGCCGCCGTCGCCGCGTCGAACCGGTCCGGCCCCGGGCTGTGGGCGAGCATCGCCTGTCGGAAGCGCTACATCGACGAGCGCCTCTCCGACCCGGTGATCGAGTTCGACACCGTCGTCGTCCTCGGGGCCGGCCTGGACACCCGCCCCTACCGGATCGCCCGGCACAGCGAACTGCCGGTGTTCGAGGTCGATCAGCCGGTCAACGTGGACCGGAAGACAGCGGTCGTGCACCGGGCACTCGGTGCGACGCCCCCGTCAGTACATCTGGTGCCGGTCGACTTCGAGCAGGACGCGCTGCTGCCGGCGCTGCAGGCGCACGGCTACCAACCCGACGGGTGTTGACCGGCGTTCAACATGAGCATGATGGCGGCGTTGTCGGTGAGGATGATTGGCGCGGTTTGGTGTTCACGCTGACGCCGTGATGCGCGCGGTGACGGTGTTGGGTCGAAGAGCTCTCCGGT
>NZ_JBAUJB010000375.1:0-29604 GCF_049683355.1 Mycobacterium sp. | reverse complement strand
TGATCCGCGCCGCACCGAACGGCCTGGTCTTGGCCAGGAGCACGAGTTCTTCGAGTGGCGTGCACTTCTCGACGGTGGTGGTGTCGTTGATGACCAACGGCCACAACCCGATCGAGTGGTGGATCTGGCTCCCCGGCGTCGGCCAGTCACGGTCCACCGCCCGCATCCGGCTGTTGCCCACCACCCACTGGGAGTACGTCCACCCGTCGGCGAGCAGGTCCCAGACCCATTGCACCGACGCCGTCGTCTCCCGGGTCACCGTCAGCGAGTTCTGCGCTTCGGAGGTGTTCAATGCCCCACCGTCTCCGCGTCGCGCCCCTCGCGGCTGCTCCGGTAGGCCAGCCGCCGCAGCCGCAGCAACCATTCCGGCCACAACTCGACACCTGGGGCGCTGTTGCGCACCGGATCGAACGCAACGTTGTCGTCGGGGTGTTGGGCTGCCGGCACGATGTCGGTGAGTGTCAGCCGCGCCAATGGCTCGAACGGCGCAGAGCCACCGGCCTGGTCGATGTCGAACTGCAGTCCGCCGCGCCCGATACCGTCGACGACGGTGTCCAGGGACAGCCCCGGTGCACTGTCCGGCGTGGTGAGGCGGGCACGGATCCACCACAGTCGGTCCCGGTAGCTCAACGGCATCAGGCTGGAGTACACCGCGTCCGACCAAGACGTGACCGGCCGCAGCAGCAGCCGGTTGGGCAACGTCGACGCACTGCCCACCCCCGCGGTGACCAGCAGCACGTCCCACGGACAGGCCCCGGGGGCCGTGGGCGGCATCCGCCACGCCAACCCGGCTGCGTCGGGCAGACTCCCGGGGATCCCGACGGCTTTGGAGACCCTGCCGACGACAGGCCCGGACTCCACGGGCAACCCCTCGCCGGGTGCGGCCACCCGCTCGATGGCGCCGTGGGCCAGCACCCCCGCAGGGTGGAACAACCGGCGGTGACGGATCGCGGCACCGAGTTCGAACGGCGCGCCGACGATTTCGGAAGCTTTCATGCGCGACGTATACCGCTGGGCATGAAGATCAAACCGGACAGTCGCAAGATCGGCCGTTTGGGCTGGTCGTGCAGCATTTGTCGCTATGATTCGCTGGTGCCGCCGAGCGCGCGGAGCACGGCCTCGTGATCCGTCGGCGGCCGAAGGAGAAGGTCGATGAGCACATCCGACGCTGCAGCCGTCTCACAGCCCCAACACGATGCCGATCGGGCGCTCAAGGCCAAACACCGGGCACTGTGGGCGTCGGGCGACTACCCTGCGGTGGCCGCGGACCTGATTCCCGAGCTGGGACCGCGCCTGGTTCGGGCCTGCGGCGTCCGGCCCGGACAGCGGGTGCTGGATGTGGCAGCGGGCGCGGGCAATGCCGCCATCCCCGCCGCCGCAGCAGGGGCCATCGTGACCGCCAGCGACCTGACGCCGGAACTGTTCGAGGCCGGCCGCCGCATCGCGGCGCGTTGTGGTGTGGAGCTCGAGTGGATCGAGGCCGATGTCGAAGCACTGCCGTTCGACGACAGTGGTTTCGACGTTGTCCTTTCCAGTGTCGGGGCGATGTTCGCACCTCACCACCAGGCCACTGCCGACGAGATGGTCCGGGTGGTCCGCCCGGGCGGAACCATCGGGATGATCAACTGGACGCCCGAAGGGTTCATCGGTCACCTGTTCGCGACGATGAAACCCTATGCTCCGCCGCCACCACCGGGAGCAACACCGGCGCCGATGTGGGGCGACGAGAACCATGTGCGAGAGTTGTTCGGCGACCGGGTGACCGACCTGACCACCCGCCGCGAGACCGTGCTGATGGATCATTGCGCGACCGCGCTGCAGTTCAGGGAGTACTGGAAAGCCAACTACGGGCCCACCATCGCCACGTATCGGTTCAACGAGGCCGACCCGGAACGGACCGCGGCGCTGGACCGCGACTTCCTGACCCTGCTGGAGACCTGGGACGAGGCATCGGAGCCGGACCGCACGGCATACTCCGCCGAGTATCTCCTGGTGATCGCTACCAAGAACTGAGGTGGCGCGCTACTCGTCCTCGGAGCCGTCGAACGGTGAGCCGTCGAGCCGGGTCACCCTGTCGCTGATCGGCCGCCGCGGCGTGGCCGGCAGCGGGTCGGCGTCGACGGGGGCCCATCCCACGCGCGTCAGCATCTGCGGGTGGTACCGGTCGTCGAAGATCTCCGACCGCACCATCGTGCGGGTTTCGGCCACCTCGAGCACTTCCGACACCAGACAAGTCGCCAACCCCCTGGCAGTTGCGGTGAGCAGTGCCGTGCTGGTCGCCTCCCCGGCGCGCAGCCTGCTCATGTCGTCGTCGCCGGGCGTCCCGAGAGCCAGCAGCACACCGTTGTCATAGGCGGCGGGCGCATACGGCGGTTGACTCAACCCGGCCCCGGCGAAAACCCGCGAGGGCACCGCCGCGGCCGGGTCGGTTTCCGGGGCGTTGCGCGCAGGCACCCCGACGGCGGCGGCGTGCCTGCCGCTCCACATCGTGAGCTCGTCGGCATAGCCGGAGTCGAGTGCGTGCTGCCACATCGCCTGGGTCAGAATGGCTTTGAAATCGGTGGTGGTTTCGACGCGGCGCAGCGACACGCCCATCCGGGCCACCCGGGCACCCATCCAGGCGATGTCGCCGAGGGCCACCGGTTGCGAGCTGAAGTTGCGTCGATCCGTGCGCCTCTTGGTGATCGCGGCGGCGAGCGCGATGTCGGTCTCCCCCGCTGTGTGGCGATGCAGGCTGATCGCGGCCAGATGGTCCGGCTCATCGGGATTCGGCAAGCGGTGAATGGTGGCGTACCAGCCCAATGCCGCCAACGCGATGGTGCCGTGATGGAGCGCGGCGCCGCAGCTGACGAGCAGATCGCGCCGGTCGGGATCGGTGTGCTCCAGGTGCAGAGACCGATCGGCGTAGAGGTGCAGACTGTGCGGCCCCACCCGCCAGAGCCACGGCTGGGAATTGTGCACCGAAGGTGCGCGGGTTGCCAACGTCAACGCCGCGCGGATGGTGTCGGCATCGGGAAACTGTGCGGCCATGGATGTGGGCTTCCTCTCTAGCACTGAACACTTCCGAGTGTGCTCCACACCGGAGGTGCCGGACAGAGACCGAAGTCCCGTCCTCACGGGGACCTTTGCCCGAGTTCCCTAACTAATGGTTACTTTGGTCCTTCGCACCAGGGAACAACGCCTCACAGGCCGGATGCCCGCCATTGGCTAGCGTGGCCGTATGAGCGATGAAGCCACCCAGCGGCCGGTGACGATTCTGCCCGAAAGCGAATGCTGGCAACTGCTCTCCCGCGCATCCCTCGGCCGGTTGGTGACCAGCGCCGACGGTGCGCCGGAGATCTTCCCCGTCAACTTCGTCGTCCAGCGCCGCACCGTGCTGTTCCGCACTGCGGAGGGAACGAAGCTGGTCAGCGCCGCGATCAACAAGGACGTTCTGGTCGAGGCCGACGACCACTCTGCGACCGAAGGCTGGAGTGTCATCGTCAAGGGGGTAGCGCGCAGCCTGCACACCGACGAAGAGATCGAGGAAGCCGAACGCGCCCAGCTGCTGCCGTGGACTGCGACGGTCAAGGACCACTACGTCCGGGTGCTTCCGACGCGGATCACCGGTCGCCGGTTTGGTTTCGGTGCCGAACCCGATCGCGAATTCACCGTGATCTGACCGGATCGCCTCAATGGTCAGGCCTGGGTGCCGTCCCGTTGCCGGAATGCGGCGACCGCCGTGGGTAGCGTCGGATAGATGTGCTCGTCGCCGATGGCGTCGAGGATCCCGGCCGCCTGCAATGCATCTCGGAGGTCCTGCTTGACCCGTGCCATCCCGAACCGGATGCCTCGCCGCGCCAGGTCGACACGCAACCGGTCCACTGCGTCGAGTGCCGTGAGATCGACCTCCGAGTTGGCCTCAGCGTTGAGCACAAACCATTCCACCGGTTGTGGGTAGGCCGCCACCGCCTGCAGCGCTCGCCTGCGGAAGTCTTCGGCGTTGGCGAAACACAGGGGGGCGTCATAGCGGTAGACCACCAGGCCTGGCACCAACTCCGCCTGCGGATAATCGTCGATGTCGTGCATGCCGGGCAGACCGGGGACAATACCGAGGACGCTGTCGTGCGCGCGGGCGACCCGGCGTAACAGGTCGAGGATGGACAGCGCCACTGCGGCCAGCACCCCGTAGAGCACCCCGAAACCCAGGACCGCCACGGTGGTCGCGAACGCGAGTATCAACTCGCTGCGGCGGAACTGCGCCAGGCGGCGAAACTCCGAGACATCGATGAGTTGCACCGCAGCGACGAGGACCAGCGCCCCCAACGCCGCCATCGGCACCGCCGACAGCAGGCCGCCCCCGAACGTCAGCACCAGGAGAACCACGGCCAGGGTGGTCAGCGACGCGAGCTGGGTGCGACTGCCCAGCGAATGGCTGATCGCGGTGCGGCTTCCGCTGGCGCTGACCGGGAACCCGGACGCCAGCCCCGCCCCGAGGTTGCAGACCCCCAACGCCCGCATCTCGGCGCTGGCATCGATCTCCTGACCGGTGCGGGCGGCGAAAACCCGTGCGGTCACGACGGCGTCGGAGAACGCCACGATCGCGATTCCCGCAGCAGGAAGCAGCAACGGTAGTAGATCGCCGAAGTGCAGCCCGGGGATTCCCAGCCCCGGGAGCCCCGAGGGAACGGGTCCGATCACGGTGATCCCGCGTGCCTGCAAGGAGAACAGCACGACGGCAGCCGACGCGAGGGCGACCGCGATCAACGGTCCGGGGATGTGCGCCTCCCGCTTCGACAACACGAGTTGCACCGCGACGACCGCGCTTGCCAGCGCGAGTGTCGGCCAGTGCACGTCGGCCAAGTGTGCCACGAATGATCCGGTCTGCCAGATGAATTCGTTTCCTGTCAACTCGGTGCCGGTGATCTTGCCCAGCTGGCCGGCGATCATCACCAGCGCGATGCCGGCCATGTAGCCGATGAGAATCGGTCGTGACAGTAGGTTGGCGAGAAAACCCAGTCGCGCTATCCCGCCCACCAGGCAGGTGACACCGACGAGCACGGCGAGCACGGCCGCCGAGGCGGCATAGCGGGTGTCGTCACCGCCGGCGATCGGCGCCAGGGTGGCGGCGGTCATCGCCGTGGTGCTGGCATCGGGTCCGACCGACAACTGCCGGGACGATCCAAGGACGGCGTACGCCGCGAGCGGCACCAGGGTGGCCCACAGTCCTGCGACCGGCGAGACCCCGGCGAGGGTCGCGTACGCCATCGCCTGGGGAACCAGATACGCCGCGACGGTCAGACCTGCCGTCAGGTCGGCGCGCAACCAACCCGTCTCGTACTGCTGGAACTGGGAAAGCCCCGGCAGCAGGAGGCTCACCCACGATCGCCGCGTCGCCGGCGCGGTCATGTCAATGGCGGACCAACAGCACAGAGCAGTCCGGGTAGCCCACGATCGGGTGGCAGTTGGGGACCTCGAGGTCGGCGAGGCGATCGGCGTCTGCCTGACCCACAACGGCCAACTGCACGCCCTGCGGGCCGTGATGCCCCGGGACGTAAGGACGGCCGCTTCCTGCGGCGACCATCTCGACGTGCACGTCGGGGAACCGCCGGATCCAACTGTCGACGCGCCTGTCGACCTGCCGCACGGTCGCCTCACGCAACCGACCTTCCTGCATCGCCAGGTGCACAACCGAGTCGTTGTCCGGTGCGTCGTCGAGGACAACCGAGATCACCCCGGGCTCGGGGGGCGGTCCCGCCGAGTCGGATCGGATGAGCGCGACCGTGCAGTGCGCGCGGGCGGCGAGCGCGGCGGCCGTCGGCCCGAACAGCCGGTCGGCCGTGCGGGCGCGCCCGGGAACTCCGATACAGACCATCAGCGCATGCCGGGATTCGGCGACGAGAACGTCGGCGACGTCAGCGGTGTCGCCGTCGACCCGCACCGACTCGACCCGGATGGACTTTCCGGTGCGCTCCGCCTCCGCCTCGACCGACAGCACCGCAGCCTCGACGGACGGCCCGGCGCCATGGGCCGCAGCAGATCCGTGGTGCCGGTCGTCGTCGGGGATCACCTGGACCACCCGAAGTGGCACGTCGCGGGACTCGGCTTCCGGGACCGCCCACCTGAGGGCGTTGAGGGCGTCCCGTGATCCGTCGAAGCCGACGACGATGGGCTTGTCGCTGTCCGCGAACAGCGCGTGAGCCGGGCGGGACTCGTGCGCAGAGCTCATGAATGCACGGTATCCCTGGCCGCGCCAACCGGTTAGGGACTTTGGTCGCTACCTGCCCGGGGAACGCCGTGCTCACGCAAGCGGTGCGGACCACCGCAACACCGTTCCGCCGCGCGGCGGGGATTCGATGCTGAACACCCCGCCGACGTCCTCGGCGCGTCCACGCAGGTTGGTTAGCCCGCTGCCGGTGATTTCCGCGGATATCCCCCGGCCGTCGTCACTGACCTCGATGCACAGGTCGTCCTCGACGACGACGTTGACCGCGAGGTTACTGGCCTTGGCGTGTCTGACGGCGTTGCTGACGGCCTCGCGGACAACTGCTTCGGCGTGGTCGGCGAGTCTCGCGTCGACGACGGACAGCGGTCCGACGTACTGCACGGTCGTCCGCAGATCCGCACCGGCGAATTGAGCGACGGCCTCGTCCAGGCGCTGGCGCAGCCGGGTGACGCCCGACGAGCCGCCGTGCAGGTCGAAAATCGCGGTGCGGATCTCCTGGATGACTTCCTGCAGGTCGTCGACACAGCCCATGAGCCGCTGCTGCACCTCGGGTGCCCGTGCCCGTGGGATCGTTCCCTGCAGTGCCAGTCCCACGGCGAACAGCCGTTGGATCACGTGGTCGTGCAGGTCACGGGCGATGCGGTCGCGATCTGTCAGGATACTGAGCTCGCGCATCTGGCGCTGGGTCCTCGCCAGCTGCCACGCCAGCGTCGCCTGGTCGGCGAAGGCAGCCATCATGTCGAGCTGCTCTTCGGTGAACGGCTGCCCCCCAACGGGCCGAAGCGCGACGAGGACACCGGCGACGGAGCCGGTGGCGCGCAGCGGCAGTACCAGCGTCGGGCCGGCCAGCACCCCGTCGCCGGTAAGGTCGAACGTGTCGAACCGGGCCGAAGTCCGCTGCACAAACGCTGAACCGACCACGGTCCCCTCCACCGGGATCGAGTACAGGTCCGTGACCGGGCCTTCGCCGGCGGTTGCCGAGACCACGAGTTCCGTGGTCTCGCTGACCGGCAGCTCGGGATCTTCCGGAACCGCCACGAACGTCACCTTGGCGCCGCTGAGCACCAGAGACGCGTCGGCGACCAGGCGGAACACCGTGGCAGGATCAGTTCCCGACAACAGCTCGGTGCCGATGTCGCGGGTGGCCTCGATCCATGCCTGGCGCATCTTGGCCTGCTCGTAGAGCCGGGCGTTCTCGATGGCGATGCCGGCCGCCGCCGCGAGCGCCTGCACCAGTACCTCGTCGTCCTCGCTGAACGGCTGCCCGTCTGCCTTCTCGGTCAGGTAGAGGTTGCCGAACACTTCGTCGCGAATCCGTACCGGCACCCCGAGAAAGGTACGCATCGGCGGGTGGTTGGGTGGGAAGCCCACAGAGGCGGCGTGGTGGGAGATGTTGTCCAGCCGGATGGGCTTCGGGTCGTCGATCAGCACACCGAGCACGCCGCGGCCCTCGGGGAGGTGCCCGATCTTCTCGCGGGTCTGTTCGTCGATGCCCTCGTAAATGAACTCCATAAGTTCATGGCCGTACCCGCGGACGCCCAGTGCCCCGTACCGTGCGTCGACAAGGTCGATGGCTGTGTGCACGATCGTGCGCAGCGTCTCGTCCAGCTCGAGCCCTGCGGTGACCACCAGCATGGCTTCGACCAGGCCGTCGAGACGGTCCCGCCCCTCGACGATCTGCTCGACGCGGTCCTGGACCTCTTTGAGGAGCTCGCGCAACCGTAATTGAGACAGGGTGTCCCGCAGCGGCGGCATCCTGGCTTGCGGCCCCGCTTCGCTTCTGTCGGTCACGACCCCCATGGTCGCACCACTGGAAGCCACAAGAAAGGTTTCGGGACGGCTTCCTGCCCTTGATGACGACATCCGGTGCGAGGGTCCAAGGTCCTCGCAGGGCTGCGCCCGAAGTTCCCTATCGGCCAGGGGGCCGTAAGACCACCATGTGTCAATGACGCAGACGCGGTGGCTGGTGATGGAGCCCCACGGCGGGGAGTCCTCCGCCCCGTATCGCACCCGGCTGGCGGGCGCTGGACGCCGTCTTCCCCCGACCCATCTGACCACGTCGGAGCTGATGTCGCGGACCCGCCATCACACCCACATCGACCTCGAACGGCTGACGGGGATCCACGAGCGCCGGGTCTCGGTCGGCGACGAGGACTCCTACAGCCTCGCCACGGCCGCGGCTGTCGACTGCCTCGACCGGGCACAGCGTCCCGGCTCATCGGTGGACGTCGTGATCAGCTGCAGCATCACGAAGTTCCACGGCGGTCTGACGCAGTGGCTGGAGCCGACGATGAGCCGCGCCGTGGCCGACGCGATCGGGGCGCAGAACGCGATGACGTTCGACGTCTCGAACGCCTGCGCAGGAATGCTCACCGGCGTCACCATCGCCAACAACTGGATCCGCCACGGTGTGGTGGAACGCGCACTGGTGGTCAGCGGCGAGTACATCTCCCAGCTGGGCCAGAACGCGGCGCGCCACATCCGCAACATCATGAGCAAGGAACTGGCATCGCTGACCCTCGGCGACGCGGGGCTGCGCTTCTGCTGGAGAGGGCCCCCGCAGGATCGGACGGGATTCGGCGCGCCGGCTTCACCACCGTTGCCGACTACAGCCGGTTGTGCGTCGGCTATCCCAAGGGACACGAGCCCGGCGCCCGAATATTCAACGACGCCAGAGGGATTCACCGAGCAGCGATGTCGAACACCCCCCTGCTGCTTCACGAGGTGCTGGACGCCGCGGGCATCTCGATGCCCGACATCGATCATGTGATCACCCACCAGACCTCGGCACGGGCGATCCGCAAGGGCATGGCCGAACTCTCGGCATCGTTCGGGGAGGGGCCCCGGCACGACGCCGTGATCACCGTCGACCGCTACGGAAACACCGCGTCGACGACGCACACGGTGGACCTTGTCGAAGAGCTCGAAGCCGGCCACATCCTGACCGGGGAGACGATCGCGCTCATCGCACTGGCGTCCGGGCTGGAGATCGGCGTCGTACTGGCAACCTTGGACAAGGAGCTGGTGGACCGGTATGGGCACCGTCATTGATCGCGTCGCCGTCACCGACGGCGGCTGGCGAACCCGCCACAGCGCACTCCGGCTGGCGGTCAACTCCGTCAGGGACTGCCTGCACGCCGCCGGACGCAATCCCCACGACGTGGACCTGCTGATCAATGCCGGGATCCACCGGGATCGGAACCTCGGCGAGCCCGCGTTGGCGGCGATGATCCAGCAGGACGTCGATGCCAACCCCGAGGATCCGCATGCAGGCGCACACGGCACGTTCTCCTTCGACGTGGCCAACGGAACCTGCGGGGTGCTCACCGCGCTGCAGATCGTCGACGGCTTCCTGAGATCACACACCGTCGGGTGCGCGGTGGTGGTCGCCAGCGACGCCAATCCCGGACACGGGATGAGTCAGGATTTTCCGTTCTCCCCCGCCGGGGCGGCCCTGTTGTGCGACTGGGCCGAAGATGACTACGGGCTCGGCCCGATCCGCTGGGTCAGCGCTCCGGATGCGGGCGAAACCTTCAACGCCACAGTCGGACTCGTCGACGGTCACAACGTGCTCCGCTTCTAGGCGTCGGAGTCGAAGGACGAGAGGTTCGCCGCCACAGCGGCACGGGCCGCGCAGGAGTGCCTGCGCAGCTCCGCGCTCGGGCTCGAGGACTTCGATGCGATCGTGGCCGCCCCGGCACAGCGCGGGTTCCGCGCCGCCCTCGCCGACCTCCTCGGCGTGTCCGGGTCGCGCATCGTCGTCGCCGAAGACGCAGGCATGCACACTGCTTCGCTGGCTGCGGCGTTCAACCGGGCGTCGGGCGGGGTCCGCCGGGGCGGTCGCATCCTGCTGGTCGCTGCCGGCGCCGGGATCACCGCCGGCGCCGTGGTGTACCGCTTTGCGCCGGATCAGGTGTGAACCGCGTCGACGTCCTCTGCGTCGGGAACGATCCCGAAGAAGCGTTCGACATCATCCCGACTGCAGGCGGCGGTTCCGGGCGTCAACAGCATCGCGGCGCCGGCGGCGATCCCGAACCGCACCGATTCGGTCAATGTCCAGGACCGGCTCAGGCCGACCACGATCGCGGCAACCATCGCATCGCCGGCCCCGACACCGCTGACCGCCCGGACCGGCACCGCCGAGAAACGCTGGCTGTGCAGCGGAGTTGCCAGCAGAGCGCCCTGGGATCCCAGCGACACCACGACAGCTTGCGCGATCTCCCGGTCGACCAACTCGTGGGCTGCCACCAATTGCTCCGCCTCAGTGGTCAGCTCGCGCCCGACGCATTCGCGAAGTTCACGCAGACTGGTCTTGAGCACGAACACGCCGTTCCTGATGTGAGTGAGCCCACCGCCCGAAGTGTCCAGGATCAGCAGCGCGCCCATCGGCCGGCATACGTCGGCCACCCGCTGGTACCAGTCGGGCGGGACGCCCGGCGGCAGGCTTCCGCTGGCCACCACGAACTGTGCCGAGGCTCCCGCACCGCGCAGTTCGTCCAGACACTGCGCCTGTTCGGTGAACTTGAGCCGCGGCCCGGGGAGCACAAAGCGGTACTGCTTGCCGGTGCTGCGTTCGTCGACGGTGAAGCTCTCCCGGGTCGGTTCGGCGATCTCGATCTGCTGCAGCGGCACGCCGGCGTCATGGACGAGGCGCGTCAGCAGGTGGCCGGTGTGCCCGCCTGCAGGAAACACAGCCGATACGGAGGCGCCCAGCACGTGTGCGATCCGGGCGACGTTGATCCCACCGCCGCCCGGATCGTATCGTGCAGCCGCGCAACGCAATTTGTCTGTCGGTCGGACGACGTCGACCTCCGTGGTGATGTCCAGTGCCGGGTTCATCGTCAGGGTGACGATGCTGGGTGACGGCAACGATGACATTGCGCTGGTCTTCCGTTCGTTGGTGGGGTTCCGCGGCATCACAGTCCCGTCGGATAAGTCTCTGGCGTCTCACCCTTCGACCACGTACTCGTCACCTCGAGCGGCTCCAGTGCCCGCGTCCTGTCGATGTGGATGATCGCGTCGAACTGTTCACCTGGCCGCACATGATAGTAGTGGCTCTGTCGTTCGGTCGCAGGCAGATAGATGACACCGATCGCCCGCCCCAAGCGGACGCCGTCCAGAGGCTCGCTCACCGCGTGACTGATCGCTGCGGACACCAGGAACTCCGGTCTGCCCGTCTCATGGAACAGTTTTTCGACGCTGCCGTTGAGCGTTGGCCGGACGAACTTGCGTTCGGCGATGCCGCCCCATTCACTGGCTGCGGTCACCGTTCCCTGATACGTCGTGAACCCGATCAGTCGGGTGTCCTCTCCGAAGTGCTCCCGCGCCAATTGCCCCAGCGTCAGCTGCCCGTCACCGCCCACCTCGGTGGCCCTGGCATCCCCGACGTGAGAGTTGTGCGCCCACACCACGATCCGGGCCGGCTCTGACCCGCGGTGCCGGTCCAAGTGGGCGAGCAGCGCGTGCAGCGTCTGCGCCATGTGCTGGTCACGCAGGTTCCAAGACGTGACACGGCCGCCGAACATCGCCCGGTAGTACACCTCCGCGTCGCGGACGGTCTGCGCGTTCTGCTGAGCGTAGAACACCTCATTCTCGGCGAGCAGGCCGTCGCGACGCGCGTATTCCAGTGCGTTGCTTTGCATCTCGACGAGTTGCTCGATCGCCTGACGTTCACAGGACAGGCCCGCGCCGAACGCTGCGGCGAAGCCGTAGGCCTGACCGTCGTCGGCGGAGGTGTGGTCGAAACATGCGTACCGGGCCCGTGCCCGCGCCGCCGCCCGCGGGTCGACGTTGTCGAGGTAGCCGATGACTTCCTGCATCGACCGCTGGAGGCTGTAGAGATCCAGTCCGTAGAAGCCGGTCTGGCGTCCTCCGTCCTCTCGACGGTGCCGGTTGTGGGTGTGCAGCCAGTCGACGAAGTCGCGTACGACGACGTTGCGCCACATCCAGGCGGGGAACCGCTCGAATCCGCTCAGCGCCTCATCGGGGGTGGTGTCGTCGCCCAGTCCGCGGACATAACGGTTGACCCGGTAGGCGTCTGGCCAGTCGGCCTCGGCGGCAACGGCACAGAAGCCCTTCTCCTCGATGAGCCACTTCGTGATCGCCGCCCGCGCCTCGTAGAACTCATGGGTGCCGTGGGAGCTCTCGCCGATCAGCACGATTCGCGCGTCACCGATGATCTCCTCGAGTGCCTCGGTCGGCGGTACGCCACCCGGCGCGTCAACGGCGGCCCGGTTCACGACCGCTGCGGGAGTCTGTTCGATCGGGGTTGTCGCGGCGGCGGCACCCACCGTCGGTGTGGCGAGGTATTCACGGACCTCCTCGTCGCTGACCTGTTTGAAGTTCCAGTAGGATTCCTCCACCGCGAGGAACGGCGTGGGCATCGTCGCGCACACGACGTCGTCGACGAGACCGGCGAACTCCCGGCAGGTCGACTCCGGGGCCGCAGGCACCGCGATCACGATCTCGGCCGGTTCGGCCTCCCGCAACGCTTGTACAGCGGCCAGCATGCTGGCCCCGGTGGCGAGTCCGTCGTCGACCAGAATGACGGTCTTACCGGTGACGTCGATCGGGGGGCGCCCACCCCGGTAGGCGGCTTCGCGCCGGATCAGCTCCCGCCCTTCGCGTTCGGCGACGTCACGCAACTGCTGCGGCGAGATCCGCAGCGCGCGCAAGATGTCGTCGTTGACGACGACCCGTCCGCCACTGGCCAACGCCCCCATCGCGAACTCTTCGTGACCAGGTGCTCCCAGTTTGCGCACGATGAAGGCATCCACCGGAACCCCCAGGGCCGCCGCCACTTCCCACGCGACGGGAACGCCGCCGCGCGCGAGCCCGAGCACGACCACGTTTGGGCGGCCGCGGTAGGCACCGAGCAGGTCGGCCAGGACGCGTCCGGCTTCCCGACGGTCGCCGAACACCCGCCTCGGCGCTCGTTGGGTGTGGTCCTGCATGCGGGTCATGGTTGTCGCTCCTGTGAAGGATCCGGGGCGTCGAAAACGCCCAGACCGCAGATCGGCTATTCCGCAGAGTCGACCGCGACGTGCTTCTCGGCGGGTGCGGCCGCCTCGGCGACGGGGACCGTGACGGTGAGGATGCCCTTGTCGTAGCTGGCCTTGATGGCATCCTCGTCTGCACCCGTGGGCAGCGTGACCGATCGTACGAACGATCCGTACGAGAACTCGGACCGCCCGTTCGACTCCTTCTTCTCGCTGCGTTCGGCCTTGATCATCAGGACGCCGTCGCGCACCGTGATGTCGATGTCTTTGGCGGGATCAACCCCTGGGACCTCGGCACGAATCTCGTAGCTTCCGTCCTTGGTCTCGTGCTCGACCCGGATGATGTGGCTGCCGAGGGCCGGCCGCAGGCTGGCCCACGACGGAAACCCTTCGAAAAGCTCGGACAGCTCCGGAAAAAACGCCCGACGGTGGTGGTGTTGAACAGGAAGATTGGTCATGATGTCCCCTCAGATGGAATGTGTGCACCTCGATCCGACCACGTGCCGACTGCCATCACTAGGGACCGAAGTCCCGGCGGATGGAGTAGTTGGTCTGCGCTGGACGGTATGCACCGTGACCGGCGCGCGGCGTGGCGATCGGCCACCATTTGAGGGACTACCGGCCCTAGTTCACCGGCTCACGTGCTCGCAGAGTGAGTTCATGACTGGAAACCTGGCACGGGTCGCTGCCGCGGCTGCGTTAGTCTATGCGGCGCGCCGCTACTACCGCAACTGGGGCACGACCAAGGAAGAGTGCGCCATGCACCTTCCCGGTGACGAGCTGATCCGCCGCCCCTCGGTCCAGTCCACCGAAGGCGTGTGGATCGACGCGCCGCCGTCATCGGTCTGGCCATGGCTGGTGCAGATCGGCCAGGAGCGCGGCGGCCTCTACAGCTTCGAGACGATCGAGAACCTGATCGGCCTGGACTACGACACCGCCAATCGCATTCATCCGGAGTGGCAACGGCTGACGCCCGGTGACACGATCCGATTCGCACCGGACGGTTGGATGGGTCTGCGCCACGGGCTCACCCTGACCGTCGAGCAGGTCGTCGACCAGAGCACCCTCGTGTTGCGCGGCAGTCCGCCGGGATTCCCCTGGGAGACCGTGTGGTCCTTTCATCTCCTACCCCGCTGGCAGGACCGCTGCCGACTGCTGGTCCGCACCCGCACCAGGCTGCGGCATCCCGGGGAGGTCCTGGGCGTCGAACTGGCCGGTCCGTTGACCTCGATGATCACTCGGGGGTTGCTGCTCGGGATCAAGCGCAGAGTCGTCGAAGTCGCGATGCCGAACCACGACCCGGCGACCGAGGTTCTCGGGGGGCCGCTGATCGCCGAACCGGTTCCCCTGCACCCCCGGCGGGCAACCGGCACCCGATAGCCACAAGGGCAGGCTTAGCCTTAGAAACGGATCAGGCCCCGCAGGTTCACGCCGTTGTGCAGTTCTCCAGGGCATACTCCCAGGTGATCAGCTCGTCGAGTTTCAGCTGCCCGGCGCGATGGAGATCAAGCATCCGTGGTATGTCGTGGCGCGGGTTCGACGACCCGAAAAGTGGCGCCTTAAGCTCGTCGTCGGTCATCTCTCTATCCACGGCACCGGCGAACAGTTCGAGGCCACTGCGGCCCGCCCGTGCCAGGTATGCACGCGGTCAGGCTTCACCGTCGGCCAGCGCCAGCACCTCGTCGAAGCCGGCAACGAGGCACTCGAAGAACACCTCGTAGTCGGGGATCGCGCCAGTGTCCACATCGATACCCAGCGTGCACACGTCGACGTAGGTCAACAGCGTGACGTTCACCGCCGAACCGGCGGTCGGGCCGAACCCGTACTGGGTCAACACCTTTGCGCCTCCGAGGAACACCGGCACCGGGATCCCCGGAACGTCACTGCACAGGAAGTCGACGTTGCGCAGGATCGAGCCGATGTACCACCGCGGCATCATGTTCAGCGCACCGGCGATCCACTGCGTGTAGGGCACCGACTTCTCGTGACGAACCCTGGTGGTGATGTCGTGGATCTGTCGGATCCGTTCGGCCGGATCGGCGACGCCGACCGGCACGTCGAACCGCATGATGGTGATGCGGTTGCCGCCGATCTCGTCGCCCTCTTCGCGCAAGCTCATCGGCATCGTCAGGTGCAGGTCGCCGACCGTGACGCCGTGCTTATTGTGGTAGCGCCGCAACCCTCCGGCGACGCCGGCGACAAACGCGTCGTTCAGTGCGCCGCCCCCGCAGTGCGCCGCGGCACGAAGTCGGGGAAACGGGACCTCGAGCACGCCCAGGCGGCGAACCAGGCTGCGGTCGGTCATCAACGGTGAGCCGGTCCGGTTCACCGGACGCACCGTCCGGTAGACCGACGCGGCCAGCCCGGCGGCCGACGAGACGGTGTCCACCGGCCGCAGAATGCCCTGCGTGACCAGCTTGGGCGCCGCTTTCAGCGCACCCATCAGCGCGTTGCCCACCACACGGGCGTCGTAGCCCGCGGTGTCGCGATAGCCGCTCAGCCACGGCGGCGGTGGCACCTCGGGTAACGCCGCAACCGGCCCGTGCCGCTCGGGAGCCTCGGACAGGTCGAAGGGGACCATCCCGATCTGAACCCCTCCGACTCCGTCGGTCAGCGCGTGGTGGAACTTGAGAACCATTGCCGCACGATCGTTTTCCAGGCCATCGATCAGCGTGGCCTCCCAGAGCGGACGTGCACGGTCGAAGTCCTCCATCGCCGCGACCCGTGCCATTTCCAGCACGGTGTCGATCGTGGCGGGTGCAGGCGCGGTGACCCTTCGCATGTGGAAGCCGAGATCGAAGTCCGGCGCGTGTTCCCATCTCGGAGGCGCGGGCGACGGGGAGGGCACGACTCGCTGGCGCAACATCGGTACCGCGCGTGCGATGTCCTCGAAACGGCCACGCACCTCATCCCAGTCCGGCGATCGGTCGAGGACGATCACGGTGACCACTGTCGAGCGCAACCGGGGATCGGTTTCCATCGCCCACGTGAACGCATCACTGTTGCGCATGAACTCCGCCATCAGCGGTCGCCGTTCACTTTGGCCAGGTACCGCACCGCATCCTCGATTCCGCGGGCGAGGGCGTCGACGTCGGGGGCACTGTCGAAATCGGCCGTGATGCCGAAGGAGAACCGGCCGGCGTAGCTGAGCATCGCGATACCGGTGCGCAGGTGAAGCGCGATCGGTGGTATCGGCAGTATCTCCACCACCTCCCGGCCCAGCACCCGTTGGCGGCCGCGGGGGCCGGGTACGTTGGTCGCCAGCGCGGTCACCGACTTCTGCGGCAGTCGAGTGAGGAGCCGAATCGTCCACGCCGAGAGCGCAAAAGGAATATTCCCGGCGGCGGTGACCATGGCGCTGGCGCCTTCCCGTTGACCGCTGCTCTTGGCCTCGGCGAGCCTTTGGTGCACGATTTCGAGCTGCTTGACGGGATCGGGTTCGTCGACCGGCAACAACGGCAGCATCGCCGATACCCGATTGTCGGTAACGTCGAAGTGGTCCGCCGAGCGCATCGACACCGGAACCAGTGTGCGCAGCGCGTGGGACCCCGGCGATTCACCGCGGCGCAGCAGCATGGACCGGTAACTGCTGGTGATGGCAGCCAGCGCCACGTCGTTGAGGGTCACATCGAAGTCCCGGCACACGTCCTTCATGACGGACAGGTCCACCATCGCCGCACTGTAGCGGCGCATCCGGGTGACCGGGCCGTTGAGCGAGGACTCCTGGCCCGCGCTGAGCACCCGGGCGGTCAGCTCGGCCGCCCCCACAACGGCGTGTTCCGCGGCGCTGGTGGCGGTGAGGCCGGCACGCCACACATCACCCGCCCAGCTGACCGGGCTGAGCCTCGGGCGCAGCAGGTGCAGGATCGAAGGTCCTGTGTCCTGTGCCGCGCGGATGTTGCCGGCGAAGGTTTCACCGGCGCCGTCGTCGCTCAACCTGGCCAGCATCTGCGCGGTAGCGATGCCGTCGGCGATGCAGTGGTGGATCTTCATCAGCGTCGCCCACCGACCCTCGGCGAGCCCTTCGATGATCCAGCACTCCCACAACGGGCGCTCACGGTCGAGTCTCTGCTCCATGATGTAGCCGACCATCGAGAACAGTTCGGCGTCGTCACCCGGGTCCGGCAGGGCGAGGTGGTGCACGTGGTGGCCGATGTCGAAGTGGGGGTCGTCCACCCATCCCGGCGCGCCGAGGTCGAAGGGCTGGGTGTGCAGCTTCTGCGTACAGCGCGGAATGCTCTGCGCCCGTTCGGCGAACGCTGCCACGAGCTCGTTGTAGCCCGGCGCCGGCCCCTCGATGATCGACACGGCGCCGACCGCGAGGCTGACGTGTGGATCGGAGTCCTCGGCCTCGAGGAAGCTCGCGTCAAGCATGCTCAGGCGCTCCATACAGTGACCGTGCACTGCGGCACACGCGCCCGGCAGGGTCGCAAGTCCTCAATCCGCGGGAATAACGTCGCACGGACCGTCACACCTGTCTGAAAAAACCCGGCCGCCGACCATCGTCCGGGTCGCATCAGCCATCGGGCGTGTTCCTGCTCAAGCCTCACGAGCGTGGCTGCTGTTTTGCGAATGTGTCGGCCAGGAACTGCGTGGCGAAGCGGAACATTCAGAGGGTTGACGCGATCATGTCGGTCAGGCCGACCAAGCGATTCGAATAACCCCATTCGTTGTCGTACCAGCCGACGATCTTGACCAGGTCACCGCTCACCTTGGTAAGCCCCGAGCCGATGCGGCGCGTTGCACATCCACCGCTCGGAAGAAGTTCCGGCCCACTCGGCCGAAGCCGTTGACGCCGACTCCCGTTGTCCACGCGCAGTCCTCTGCTGATCCGCCGCACTATCCGGCCGTGGTCAGAAGCACTTTCAATGCACCAGTTTCGGCGGCGCGGCCGAAGACATCGTACGCGGTTTCGAACTCGTCGAGTTGGAATCGGTGGGTTACCATCAGCGAGGTGTCGAGTTTGATGACTGGCGACCAACCCGATCAGTGTCGGTGTCGAATACGTGTCGACCAGGCCGGTCGTGATGGTCAGGTTCTTGATCCAGATGTCTTCCAGATGCAGGGTCGCCGGAGCGCCGTGGACGCCGACGTTGGCGACGTGCCCACCGGGGCGGGCCAGCCGGACCGCCAACTCGAACGTCTGCGGAGTTCCGACCGCTTCCATCGCCACATGTGCCCCGAGGCCACCGGTGAGCTCCGCGATGACCGCTTCGGGATCGTCACGCCCACTGTTGACGACGATGTCAGCACCGAACTTGCGGGCCGCTTCCAGGCGCGAATCGGCCAGGTCGATCGCAACGATATGGCTGGGGCTGTAGAGCCGCGCGGTCAGGACCGCCGCCAGCCCGATCGGGCCGGCGCCGACGATGGCGACGACATCGGCGGGACGCACCTCGCCGTTGAGCACCCCGACCTCGTAGGAGGTGGGAAGGATATCGGCCAGGACGATCATCTGCTCGTCGGTCACTCCTTCGGGCACCTTGTGTGTGGAGTTGTCCGCGAACGGGACTCGAACGTACTCGGCCTGGGTGCCGTCGATGAGGTGACCGAGAATCCAGCCGCCGCCGCCGAGACACTGCCCGTAGACACCGTCGCGGCAGTAGGAGCAGCTTCCACACGCGGTCACGCAGGACACCAGCACTCGGTCCCCGACGGCCAACCTCTGCACCGCCGATCCGATTGCGGTCACCGTCCCGACTGCCTCGTGACCGAGAATGCGGCCCTCGGTCACCTCCGGCACATCGCCACCCAGGATGTGCAGGTCGGTGCCACAGATGGTGACCGCATCGACCCGCACGATCGCGTCCGTGGGGTCGTTGATCGTGGCGTCGGGAACCTGCTCCCAGGCGATGCTGCCCGGCCCGTGGTAAACCATTGCTTTCATGATGTCCTTCCGATCGAGGATGATATTCACTTCGGCCCGTGGCTGTTTCGGCTGTCGCCGTGCAGTAGGGATTCCAAATCGATGCGGCCGTGTGCACACCGTGAATGAGCAACACGTCGATGCGACCATCTCGAGGTTCGCTCCATCGGAATCGTGGCACGTCGTCGGGGCACCTCGGCAGAGCAATTGGTCCTTTGTTTGGCACCGCGCCGTTCTTGCAGGCGGTTAGATGGGCAATGGAGTCGACGCATCGCCGAGTTCACCTCCCGGATACGTTATGGACCCCCCGTGTTCACCCCTTCGCCATCCGACTCGACTCAGGCCACCATCAACGTTGGGGCACAACGGCTCTAGCGTTGACGGCGCCCGGCCACTACGGTCGTTCGAGTAGGTCGTCACGCGTCGAAACTCAGCGGCCGCGGCGCTCATCGAAGAGACAGGAGTCTCAGTGTCGAGTTTGCAGACTGACAGCGAGGCGATCACCACTCGACAGTTGACTCGACTGCGCGATGATGTCGACGAACTCCTCGAGCAACTGTCGGCGGCCGAGCGCACCTGGTCCCGCCAGCTCGCCCGGGTTACAGATGAGCATCGCCCTAGCGCCCGAAATATGGTGCATTACTGGGCAATTCGACAGATCGATCTGCGCGAACTGCAGACCCGGCTTTCCGCCCGAGGCCTCTCTTCGTTGGGCCGCAGCGAGCAACACGTCGAGGCCACGCTGATGTCGGTGAGGTCGGCGATCACCGCCATGCTTGGCGAGGGCTTCAACCCTACGCCGACCGCCGACTCGCGCAGCGACGTCGGTAACGGGCTGCTCCGGGCCCGAACGCAGAACCTGCTGGGACCAGACCCCACCGACCGAGTGACTCGAATAATGGTCACCATGCCGTCCACGGCAGCAACCGACCCGGTGCTGGTTCGCCAACTGGTGGAACGGGGCATGGACATCGCGCGCATCAACTGTGCACACGACGACGCTGACGCATGGCGCTCCATGGCACGGCATGTGAGACAGGCCGCCGAGGCCACCGGGCGCCACTGCCTGCTCGCGATGGACCTCGCCGGTCCAAAGCTTCGAACCGGCCCGTTGGAGCCCGGGCCGCGGTGTGTCAAACTTCGGCCACACAGAAACGAACTGGGACAGGTGACAGCCCCGGCTCGGGCTTGGCTCACAACGGCGGACCACCCGGTGGCCCCACCTGAGGCCAACATGCCGGCGATCACAGTGCCCCAAACATGGCTTGACCGACGCCGCAGCGGCGACGTACTACGACTGCATGACGCCCGTGGCTCAAAGCGCCGATTGGAGCTCAGCGCAGCTGATCAAAACTCTTGCGAGCCAGGTGGATTCGTCATTGCCACGGACAAAACCACCTACCTTGCGACAGGCACGGTGCTCAACGTCCATGGAATCGACGACCCGGCATACGTCGGCGAGCTTCCTCGAACCGAGCAGCGGCTCATCCTGCACCGCGGGGACATTCTCCTTTTGACCAGAGACTGTTCGCCCGCCGAGGTAACGGGCGGCGGCCCTGCACGAATCGGCTGCACCCTGCCCGAGATATTCGACCACGCGCGCCCGGGTGAGCGAGTGCACCTCGACGACGGCCGGATCAGCGGCGAAATTGTGAACGTCACCCCCGACACGCTGGCATTGCGGATCGACCACGCCGCCGACGAGGGGTCGCGCCTCGGGGCCGGCAAGGGCGTGAATGTACCGGATTCGAGGCTCCCGATCTCTGCTCTCACCGAGCAGGACCTATCGGACCTTTCGACAGTGATCGAGCTGGCCGACATCGTCGAAATGTCTTTCGTGCGAGACCCCTCCGATGTCGACCGACTCCTCGAAGAGTTGAACCGTCTCGGTGACGACACACTGGGAATAGTGCTGAAAGTCGAGACCCGGCAGGCCTTCGAGCAGCTCCCGCAATTGTTGCTCGCAGTGATGCAGCGCCCGAACGTTGGGGTGATGATCGCGCGTGGCGACCTCGCTGTCGAGTGCGGATACGATCGCCTGGCAGAGTTGCAGGAAGAGATCCTCTGGCTCTGTGAAGCAGCGCATCTGCCGGTGATCTGGGCGACCCAGGTACTCGAGCAACTCGCCAAGACGGGGAATCCGTCCCGCGCTGAGATCAGCGATGCGGCAATGAGCGAACGCGCCGAGTGTGTCATGCTCAACAAGGGGCCCTACATCGGCGAGGCCGTCAGCGTCCTCGACAGCATCCTCCGGCGGATGGCGGATCACCACTACAAAAAGACCGCCCTGATGCCGTCGCTGCATTCCTGGCACCCCGATAGCGCAACCACCTGACAACCCACAGTTCGGCGGTTTTGCGTTCACTCCCTGTACATCCCGGACGGCTACCTTCGAGGGTGCACTGAATGACCGGCGATCCGCTGGACTGTTCTATGTGCCTTCCCTCCGGTCATCCGTTGACTGGGCTACGGAGACTCCTATGATCGCCAATCCGAACACCGTCCGCTCACCAGAGTCCTCCCATGATTCGGTGACACCGCCTCTGCGGCTCCAACTCGATCCGAACCGGCCGGCACACGTCCACCTCGACGGTAGCTTCTGGCCTCGGTCGCGGGATTTGTCGGCAGAGCTGCCGACACTGCTGACAACGATTTCTGCAGACTTCGGTCCCATCGCCCTCGTCGGGTACCACCGCGACGGCTGGAACCCGGCGCCTGACCATATAATGTTTGGAGACCGGGACGTGCACGTGGAGGGGTTCGTCTCCGACAGCCCGCCAACAATGGTCGTCATCGCCGACAACGGCCAGTGCGTCACCCTGCGAGTGCTGGCACCCGACACCGATGCCGAGTCTGCCGCTGCGGCCATGGTGTCGGTTGCCGCGCCTCGCGCGACCGGAGCCGACGGCGATCCTCAGGGCAGCCCAGCGTCGAACAACCAAGCGCGTTCGCTGGAAGAACTCACGTCACGACTCGCTCGACATGCCGTCAACCCGGGCGCAGCCGGAACGAAGCAGATCTCCCGTTTGGTCACCGAAGCCGCTGAGCAGTTCAGCGAAGCACCGATCCAGGCATTCGTGCCAATCCTGGTCGACCACATCGTCCGTGGGCAACTACAGCACGCACCGCACGACTGATCGCGTCACCTCTCGTCAGACTGCCTCCCTTTCGGGTGACCTTCGGCCCTGTTTGCCCAGATTCGGTTGTGGGAGTTTGAGGTCGGGTGGCGGCACCGGCGCTGCGCTACGGGAGGAAACGTCATGGGTACGTCCGAATATGTTCGCTTTTTCGAAGACATGGGCATCGAGGACGTGCCGCTCGTCGGCGGCAAGAACGCCTCGCTGGGCGAGATGTTCCAGAAGCTCTCCGAGCAGGGAGTGCGCGTACCGCACGGGTTCGCGATCACCGCGGCCGCCTATCGTCACATGCTGGACGAGGCCGGCGCGTGGGAGCGACTGCATGCCGAACTCGACGACCTGGACCCCGACGATGTCGGAGCCCTGGCACGCAAAGCCAAGCGCGCCCGAGAGATCGTCTACGGCGCCGGGCTTCCCGAAGACCTGGCCGCACAGATCCTGGACGGTTACCGCGCGCTGCAGCAGGAGTACGGCGAGGAGGTCAGCCTCGCGGTACGGAGTTCGGCGACCGCGGAGGATCTGCCGACCGCCAGCTTCGCCGGTCAGCAGGATTCCTATCTGAACATCAAGGGAGACGAGAGCCTGCTCGACACCTGCCGCCGCTGCTTTGCCAGCCTCTTCACCGACCGGGCCATCCACTACCGCATCGACCAGGGCTTCGACCACTTCAAGGTCTCACTCTCGATCGGGGTGATGAAGATGGTCCGCTCCGACATCTCCTCCTCGGGGGTGATGTTCTCCCTGGACACCGAGTCGGGGTTCCGTGACGCCGTGTTCGTGACAGGTGCCTACGGGCTCGGCGAGAACGTGGTGCAGGGCGCGGTGGATCCCGACGAGTTCTACGTGCACAAGCCGACCTACCTCGCCGGTCATCGCACGGTGCTGCGTCGCCTGCTCGGCGACAAGGCGGTGAAGATGATTCTTGTCGATGGCGAGACCAAGAACACCACACGCAACATTCCCACTCCGAAGTCCGACCGTACCCGCTTCTGCCTCACCGATTCCGACGTTCTCGAGCTGGCCGGCTACGCGTGCGCCATCGAGGCGCACTACGGGCGGCCGATGGACATGGAGTGGGCCAAGGACGGTCTCGACGGAAAGCTCTACATCGTCCAGGCCCGACCTGAAACCGTGGCCTCCCAGCACAGCGTCACCGCGCTGGAGTCCTACGTGCTCGAAGGCGGTGGCGACATACTCGCCGAGGGACGTTCGGTCGGTGAACGGATCGCCTCGGGTGCGGTCAGACGCATCGAGAACCTCGGGCAGCTCACACAGTTCAAGCCTGGTGAGGTGTTGGTCGCCGACACCACCACTCCCGACTGGGAGCCGGTCATGAAGACCGCCGCAGCGATCGTCACCAACCGTGGTGGTCGTACCTGCCACGCGTCGATCATCGCCCGCGAACTCGGCATCCCCGCCGTGGTGGGCACCGGCAACGCGACGACGAATGTCCCCGACGGCGCGGTGGTGACGGTGTCGTGCGCCGAGGGAGATACCGGCCGGGTGTACGACGGCGCGTTGAGTTTCCACGTGGACCGCACCGAGGTCGGTGACATGGCCCGGCCCCGCACACAGATCATGCTCAATCTGGGTAATCCCGACCTGGCGTTCAAGACGTCGTTTCTGCCCAACGACGGCGTGGGGCTGGCTCGGATGGAGTTCATCATCAACGAGTACATCAGGGTGCACCCGCTGGCGCTGTTGCATCCGGATCAGGTCGACGACCCCGAGGCACGCCGGATGATCGATCGGCTGACGCAGGGCTACATCGACGGAGGCGCGTTCTTCGTCGAGCGCCTCTCCGAGGGCATCGGCACCATCGCCGCCGCCTTCTGGCCCAAACCTGTGGTGGTGCGGATGTCGGATTTCAAGACAAACGAGTACGCCAGTCTGGTCGGAGGCCGCGGCTTCGAGCCGTCCGAGAGCAACCCGATGCTCGGCTTCCGCGGCGCCTCGCGCTACGCCCACCCGTCCTACGCCGAGGGTTTTGCGCTCGAATGCCGTGCCATGCGCCGGGTGCGAGACGAGATGGGGTTGACCAACGTCATCCTGATGCTGCCGTTCGTGCGCCGTGTCGCCGAAGCGGATCTCGTCCTGCAGACCATGGAGGACCTCGGGCTGAAGCGGGGCGAGAACGGACTCGAGGTGTATGCGATGTGTGAGATCCCGAACAACGTCATCCTGATCGACGAGTTCGCCAAGCGCTTCGACGGCTTCTCCATCGGCTCCAACGACCTCACCCAGCTCACCCTCGGGGTCGATCGGGACAGCGAGGTCGTGGCATTCGACTATGACGAACGCGACGAGGGCGTCAAGGAGATGATCAGATTGGCCGTGGAAGGCTGCCGCCGCAACGGTATTCACTCGGGCCTGTGCGGGCAAGCGCCGTCGGACTACCCGGACATGGCGGAATTCCTGGTGCGGCTGGGAATCGACTCGATGAGCCTCAATCCCGACACCGTGGTCAAGACCACCCGTCAAGTGCTGGAGTTGGAAAAACAACTCCTGCCGGTGCCATGAAGCTACCGGTCACCATCGACCCGCGCTACCACGACGCGGTGCTCCTGGACCTCGATGGCGCGCTGACCAGCGAGGCCCGGCTGTTCGGGGCGACGGTCGACCTCGCCGCGAAGCTACGCGGGATCGGGGTCGCGCTGGCGGCCTACTCGTCGAGTCCGCAGTGCCGCCACGCTCTCGAGGCCGCCGGGATCGACGACCTCTTCGGCGTTTACATCGGAGGCGCCGCCGGTGAACGCGGAACGGTCGACAGGCCCGATCCCACAGTGCTTCGGGAAGCTGCCCGCCAACTCGGGGTGCGGCCGCAGCGCTGCGTTGTCGTCGAGAACTCCGCGGCCGGCGTGGCAGCCGGACGCGCCGGAGGATTCGCCCTGATCGTCGGCATCGACGGTATCGACGGCACCGGGGGCGCCGACGAATTGGCCCGCCACGGTGCCGACGTCGTACTCGACGAGCTGGCCGACATCACCGTCCGCACGGGTGATCGGCGGATCTCGGAACTGCCGAATGCCCTGGCCTCCTACGGCCAGCTCATCGGCATCACCAGCATGCGCCGGTCGATGCTGTTCCTGGACTTCGACGGCACACTGTCTCCGATCGTGTCCGATCCCGGCGCGGCCACCCTTGTCGAGGGTGCGGCGGAGGCCTTGAAGCTGGTGTCCGAGGTGTGTCTGGTGGCCGTACTGAGCGGCCGCGGCCTCGCGGACATCAGCGACCGCATCGGCATCCCCGGCTTGTGGTACGCCGGCAGCCACGGGTTCGAGCTGACCGGGCCGGACGGTACGTACCACTGCAACGAAGCGGCAGCTGCATCCGTGCCCGCCCTCGAGCACGCCGCCACCGAGTTGAACCAGTCCCTGGCTCACATCAAGGGAGTGCGGGTGGAGAACAAGCACTTTGCCGTCGCGGTGCACTACCGCGCGGTGGCGCCGGAGTTCGTCAGCGAGATCATCTCTGCGACAAAGCAGCTCGCAGCACAGTCGGGCCTGCGCGTGACCAGCGGGCGGATGCTCGTAGAGCTCCGCCCCGACATCGACTGGGACAAGGGCACCACGCTGGCCTGGATCCGCGACCGCGTCGATCCGCCCGGTTCACTCCTGCCGATCTACATCGGCGACGACCTCACCGACGAAGACGCCTTCGATGCGATCGGATTCGACGGTGTGGGCATCGTCGTCAAACACGCTGAGGACGGTGACCGAAAGACCGCTGCGCACTTCACCCTGCAAAGTCCCGACCAGGTGCGCGAGTTCATCCAGCGTGGGGCACAGTGGCTGGCCTACGAACAGAAGGTTTCAGGTGAGGCGTGGGACTACGTCTTCGATGGCTACGAGCCGCAGCACGAAAAGCTGCGGGAAGCGTTGTGCACATTGGGGAACGGTTACTTCGCCACCCGGGGCGCGGCGCCCGAGTCCAAGGCCGGGCAGGTGCATTACCCGGGCAGCTACGCGGCCGGGGTGTACAACCGGCTCGTCGACAACGTGGCGGGGACCGAGATCGACAACGAGAGCCTGGTCAACCTGCCCAACTGGCTCGCGCTGACCTTCCGCATCGGCGACGGTGACTGGTTCGACATCGACGCGGTCACCGTGCTGACGTACCGGCAGACACTGGATCTCCGCGGGGCCGTGCTGACCCGTGAGGTTCGCTTCCGCGACCACGCGGGCCGGATCAGCTCTCTGACGCAGCGACGCTTTGTGGCCATGCATTTGCCGCACGTCGCTGCGCTCGAGACCACGGTCCATGCCGAGGACTGGTCAGGGACGATCGAGTTTCGCTCCACCGTGGACGGCAACGTGACGAACACGCTGGTCGAACGCTACCGCGACCTGGCCAACGTGCACCTGGCGCTGGTAGATGCCCGCGAGGTCGCCGACGATGCGGTCCTGCTGACCATGCAGACCACCCAGTCCCGTATCCCCGTCGCGATGGCAGCGCGAAACACCGTGTGGCGCGACGGTGAGCCTGTGCCTGCGGCGTTCACGCTGTTCCGCGACGACGCCGAAATAGGGCACGACATCGCAGTTCAGCTGTCGGTCGGCGAGCAGGTGCGAATGGAGAAGGTCGTCACCGTCTACACCGGTCGCGACGTGGCGACCTCCGAACCCGGAATCGACGCCCACCGCTGGGTCACCCGGCTCGGCGGGTTCTCCGAGTTGCTGGCCGGCCATCTGACCGACTGGTCGCATCTGTGGGAGCGGCTGTCGATCGAGTTCGACGACTTCACCGACGAAGTGCGAATCCTGCGCCTGCATCTGCTTCACCTGCTGCAGACTGTGTCCCCGAATTCCGCCGACCTCGACGTCGGGGTGCCGGCCCGCGGATTGCACGGTGAGGCGTATCGCGGCCACATCTTCTGGGACGAACTGTTCATCTACCCGGTGCTCAACCTGCGCTTCCCGATGATCACCCGCTCGCTGCTGGGCTACCGCTACCGGCGTCTGCCGGAGGCCCGCCAGGCTGCCCGCGCTGCCGGCCATGCCGGCGCGATGTTCCCCTGGCAGTCGGGCAGCGACGGCCGTGAGGAGAGTCAGCGGCTACACCTCAATCCGCGCAGCGGCCGGTGGAATCCGGACGCCAGCGCCCGCGCCCACCACATCGGCATCGCCGTCGCCTACAGTGCGTGGCAGTTCTACCAGGCCACAGGTGATCTCGCCTATCTGATCGACTACGGTGCGGAGCTGATCGTCGAGGTCGCCCGGTTTCTTGTCAGCCTGGCCCGCCATGACGAAGCTCTTGACCGGTTCGGCATCAACGGCGTGATCGGTCCCGACGAATTCCATTCCGGTTACCCCGATGCGCCCTACGACGGCATCGACAACAACGCCTACACGAACGTGATGTCCGTGTGGGTGATCATGCGGGCACTAGAAGCGCTGAACCTGCTGCCGTTGCCGAATCGGCTTGATCTGATGGAGGCCCTGGGGTTGAGTAGTGCGGAGTTGGCGCACTGGGACGAGGTCAGCAGGCGGATGCACGTCCCGTTCCACGAGGGTGTCATCAGCCAGTTCGAGGGCTACGGCGAGCTGGCGGAACTGGATTGGGAACGGCTGCGCGGGCAATACGGCAAAATCCAGCGGCTGGACCGCATCCTGGAGGCAGAGGGCGATGACGTCAACCGCTACAAGGCATCCAAACAGGCCGACGCTCTCATGCTGCTCTACCTGTTGTCGGCGACCGAGCTCATCGAGTTGCTCGACCGGCTCGGGTACCGCTTCCTGCCCGAGCAGGTGCCCGAGATGGTGGACTATTACCTGGCCCGCACCTCTCATGGGTCCACGCTCAGCGGTGTGGTGCACACCTGGGTGCTCGCCCGGGCCAACCGCGATCGCGCGCTCGAGTTCTTTCAGTTGGCGCTGAAGTCCGACGTCTCCGACATCCAGGGCGGCACCACGTCCGAGGGTGTCCACCTGGCGGCCATGGCGGGCACCGTCGACCTCATGCAACGTTGCTTCACTGGGCTGGAGACCCGGTCCGATCGTCTGATCCTGTCGCCGTACTGGCCGGAATCACTTGGTGTGCTGGCGATACCGATCCACTACCGCGGACTGCACCTGCACCTGCGGGTCAGCGGCAAGGGCGTGATCATCAGCGTGGATCCCCGCGATGCCGCCGGCATCGAAGTGGAGTGTCGCGGACGCATCGTTCAGTTGATGCCCGGAACCACCGTGCGGTTTCGCGACTGAGCGGGGCCGAGCGAGAGTTCTTGTCGTACCCGTCTGTGATGATGGTGTCATGTCATCGACTGCAGCATCTTTCGTCGCCAGCGCGCCCCGCGTTGAGCGTATGGAGGTGTTGTTCGACGAGTTGGCGCAGTTGGCCGGGCAGCGTAATGCCATCGACGGGCGGATCGTGGAGATCGTCGCCGAGATCGACCGCGACGAACTCTGCGGTATGACCGGGGCCCGTTCGGTGGCTTCGTTGATGGCGTGGAAACTGGGCACCTCGCCGCACAATGCCGAGACGTTGGTGGCGGTCGCCGAACGCCTCGAGGCGTTCCCCCGCTGCGCCGAGGGCCTGCGCACCGGCCGGCTCTCACTCGATCAGGTCGGGGTGATCGCCGAGCGGGCCGCCGACGGCTCCGACGACCATTACGCCGAACTGGCCGAATCGGCGACAGTCACCCAACTTCGTACCGCCCTCAAGGCTGCACCCCGACCCGAACCCAAGGCTGAGCCGGAGCCGGTGTGGGAGCGGTCGGTCATCAAGACCGGCGACGACACCCACGCCACCTACCGGATCCGGCTGCCACACGCTGAGGCCGCGGTCGTCGACGCCGCCCTGGCCTCCCACCTCGACGCGCTGGTCGCCCAGTGGCGACCCGACCACAACACCGGTGGACCGGTGTCGGATCAGGCGCCGCCGTTTCCGAGCACCGTGGATGCGTTCATGAGCGTGGTCGAAGCCGGCTGGGACACCGAAGTCGCCCGCCGCCCGCACGGCCAACGCACCACCGCGGTGATGCACGTCGACGTCGACCAACACGTCGCGTCACTGCATCTGGGACCGCTGCTGTCCGACAGTGAACGCCGCTTGCTGCTCTGTGATGCGACCTGTGAGGTGTGGTTCGAACGCCACGGCCGGGTCATCGGCGCCGGTCGGGCCACCCGCACCGTCAACCGTCGGCTACGCCGGGCGTTGGAGCATCGGGACCGCTGCTGCGTGGTCCCCGGCTGCGGCGCCACCCGAGGCCTGCACGCCCATCATCTGCGGCACTGGGAAGACGGCGGCCCCACCGAACTCGACAATCTCGTCTTGCTCTGCCCTTACCACCATCGGCTGCATCACCTGGGGGCATCACCCTCACCGGGCCTGCGCACCGCCTCACAGTCACCGACAACGAAGGCCAGGAACTCAGTTCGGGATCCTTGGCCCGACCAC
>NZ_JBAUJB010000374.1:0-2242 GCF_049683355.1 Mycobacterium sp. | reverse complement strand
GTGCGGCAGAAGCCGATGGTCAACTCCGTGCTGCTCGACGGCGAGCGGGTGCCGTACCAGATGCTGTGGGAGGACGGCCAGCGGTTCCGGGTGGCCAAGATCGGCGATCCGGACCGCACCCTGAGCGCCGGCACCCACGTCTTCGAGATCCGCTACACCATCCCCGGCGTCCTCGACCCCGGTGACACCGGCGCCGACAAGCAGTTTGCCCAGACCGTCGGCAGCACCGCCGAGTCGGACGCGGAAGCCTCGGTTTTCTTCTGGAACGTCATCGCCCCGTCCTGGAACAACCGCATCGAACGCGCCGACATCACCGTCACCCTCCCCACAGCGGTCGGCACGGCCCAGTGTTCGGTCGGCCTCGGTATCGGTCGGGCCTGCGACGACCTCACCGTCAGCGGCAACACCGTGACCCTGTCGGCCACCGCGCTCCCGCCCCGGACCCCGGTCACGCTGCGCGCCGGCGTCGACCTGCCGGCGCCCGAACGGCAGAACCTGCCGTGGCCGCACGCCTGGGACGAGATTCTGGGCCAGTCGGTCGGCGGGGTGATCTGGGTGGGTGTGCTGACCGTGCTGTTCGGGCTCGGCGGGCTGGGCTGGTACCGGATGACGCTGGAACGCTCACCGGGCTTCCCGCTGCAGTACGCGCCCCCACCGGGGCTGGGTCCGGTGCAGATCGAGTACATCCGCACCGAGGCGATTCCGAAGAACGGTCTCACCGCGACGTTGTTCTACCTTGCCGAGCGCAGGCTGATCAGCCTGGAGCAGGTCAACGACAAGCACTGGAAGGTCCGCGGTATCGGTCAACCCGGCCAATGGGCGGGCATGGACCCGGTCAGCCTTGCGGTCGCCAAGCGGCTGAAGGTGACGAAGCCGGGAACGGTGTTCGAGGCGAAGAAGACGGTCAAGTCGGGGGAGCGGCTCAGCAAGGCCAAGGCTGACATGACCAAAGCGGTGCAGAAGTGGGCCACCGTCAATCGGCTGATGGTCAAGCGCAACAGAGAACTCTGGGTGCGCGTCGCCAACGCCGTAGCCTTCGTCCTGATGATCTGCGCATGCTTCTTGTGGGGCTTCCCGGCGACCATGTGGGCGTTGCCGTTCGCGGCGTTCTTCGTGCTCTCGGCGGGATCGTGGAATCCCGGCGTCGGCACCAGGCGCACCGCTGCGGGCCGGGAGCTGTGGTCGCGTGCAGGCGGATTCCACCGCATGCTGGCCACCGACTCGGCCGAGGCCAGGTTCGACTTCGGCGCAAGGAGAGACCTGTACACCGCCTACGTGCCGTTCGCCGTCGCCGCGGGAGCCGCCGCACTGTGGGCCAAGAAGTACGAGGCGTACACCGGTAGCGCTGCGCCGCAACCGGATTGGTACAGCTCGTCGTCCTCGTCGACGGGCTGGGGGCTCAGTGGAGGGTCCGGTGGTCCGGACTTCGACAGTTTCGAATCGGCCCTGTCCTCCTCGATCGGCGCCTACACCGCCTCTCAGTCGTCCTCTTCGTCGGGCGGCGGCGGTTCCAGCGGCGGCGGGGGCGGCGGCGGAGGCGGCGGAGGTGGTGGATCGTGGTGACGTTCCTGTTGGTAGTGGCGCTGATCGTGGCGGTGCTCGTCCTCCTCGGATTCGTGTTGGGCTACAACAAAATTCGTGCCGCAGACGTCCGGGTCGCCGAGGCGCTGTCGGGTATCGACGTCGAGCTCACCCGACGGGCCTCGCTGATTCCCAGCTTGGTGCACACCGTGCAGACGTTCGCCACCCACGAGAAGGGCCTGCTGGAGCACGTCACCAACGCCCGTGCTGCGTTGGCCGCGGCGACGACGGGCAACTCCGTGGCACAGCGCAGCGCCGCCGAGACGGAGCTCGACAGCGCCCTGGTGCCGCTGCTTGCGCTGGGGCAGAGTTACCCGCAGCTCAACTCGTCGCAGAACTTCCTCGACCTCCAGCAGAACCTGGCGGACACCGAGAACAAGCTGGCTTTCGCCCGGCAGTACTACAACGACGCGGTCGCCACCCTGAACCGCTCACTGAGCACCATCCCGTGGATGTTCGTCGCCCCGCTCACCGGGGTCGGCGAGCGGGAGTACTACCAGACGTCTCGATAGGCCCGCGACGGCGTCCCTACACTGGCTCGGTGCGCGTTGTCTTCGCCGGTACCCCCGACCCCGCTCTTCCGTCCCTGCGTCGGCTCATCGACTCGCCACGGCACGAGGTGGTCGCTGTGCTGACCCGGCCGGACGCCGCCGCGGGGCGG
>NZ_JBAUJB010000373.1:0-2592 GCF_049683355.1 Mycobacterium sp. | reverse complement strand
GAGGTGCTGCGGCGCGACGGGCTCGTGTCGGCCACCGCCCAGATGCAGGCGTCGAGCCCGGCGTGGCTGGCCGAGGAGTTGACCCGGTCATGGGTCGGGCAGTGGCCGGCGCTGCCCGAGGCGATGGAGGCGGCGGCCCGGTATGTCGCGCCGACCGTCGGTGCGCTCGGGACGCTCACCGCGCCGCTGGGGGTGGTGTCGGCCGACGATGACCCGGTGCACCCGCTGGAGGTCGGAATCGAATGGGTGTCGGCGGCGCCGCGGGCGGCCCTGCGCACCGTGACGCTCGACGAGATCGGCACCGACCCCGGGGTCCTGGGTGCGCAGTGTCTGGCCGCGCTGCGCGACGCCGACGACCCGGCCCGACCCAGGCGAGCCCCGTAGGCCGCCGGAACTGCATTCCGGGCGCGAAAAAGCGCGTGCTGGCCTGCTGGAATACCGTTCCGGCGCGGAGTGGTCCGGGCTATCCCCCGGTGCCGGTGATGGTGGTGCGCAGTTGCTGCATCGCCGACCCCTGGGTGCCGCGCCGGGCCTCCGGCTGCTGTTCTTCGGGCGGCTGCTGTTGCTGGGGTTGGGGCTGGCCCGACGTCGCTGCCTGCTGCGCAGCGGCCTGTTCGGTGGCGGCGCGCAGCTGCGCCGCCATGGCGTCCGGCAGCTGTATCGGCAACGGGGTGCGGACCGGCATCGGGGTGTCCCCGCGGCGAACGACGGTGTCGGCCAGCGCATCTCGCGCCTGCTGGGCCAGCGCGGCGATCCGCTCGTGGGGTCCGCTGACGACACATCTGATCATCCAGCGGTAGCCGTCCACGCCGATGAAGCGCACCACACCGGCATTCTCGGCGCCCACTCCGACGACCTCGCGACCCCACGGACCGTCCTCGATGCTGACCTTGGGTACGTCTTTGCGCAGCGAGTCGGCCAGCTCCGAGGCGACCTCCCGCCACAGGCCGGTGGACTTCGGCGCCGCGTACGCCGCGATCGTGAAGCGGCCGTTGGGGGTCACCACCCAGACGGCGCTGGGCACGCCGGTGTTGCTGAGCTCGACCTGCACCTGGCCGGCCTCGGGCATCGGGATCAAAACCGAGCCCAGGTCGAGCCGGGCCACCGCCGCGACCGCCGGATCGTCGAAGTCGTCGATGTCGAACGGGCCTTCGAGCTCCTCGCCGGCGTCGGCCGTGCCCTCAGGGGCGTCGGAGCTGTCGTTACGTTGTCTCTTCAATGCCATTTCACAAACTCGCATGTCCGCCGGAGGAACCGTGGCCGCCGTCACCACGGGTTGTGTCGGCCAAGCCGGCCTCGTCGAACGACGTCACCTCGATCAGTTCGGGCAGTTCCACTCGCTGCACCAGCAACTGAGCTATCCGATCTCCACGACGGACGACGATCGGGGTCCGGGGGTCGAGGTTGATCAGCGAGACCTTCACCTCACCACGGTAGCCCGCGTCGATGGTGCCGGGACTGTTGACGATCGAAAGCCCTACGCGGGCAGCCAGACCCGAACGCGGATGCACCAGCCCGACCATGCCGAACGGTATCGCCACCGCGACGCCCGTCGGCACGAGAGCCCGCTCACCGGGCCCGAGTTCGATGTCCTGGGCACTGTAGAGATCGACTCCCGCGTCACCGTCGTGGGCGCGGCTGGGCAGCGGCAGGTCGCGATCCAGTCGCAGTACCGCCAGAGAGGTGGACACGACGTCAGAGATTACTCTTGGCCGCGTGTCCGACACGCGCGCCACCACGCAAACCGTTCGCTACCGCGAACGCCTGTGGGTCCCGTGGTGGTGGTGGCTGCCCGGCCTGGGCCTGGCCGCGCTGATCGCGCTGGAGGTCAACCAGGGAGTCAAGGCGCTGCCCAACTGGCTGCCGTTCGCGGTGCTGCTGCCGGTTGCGGTGGTCGTGCTGTTGTGGCTCGGCAGGACCGAGTTGCGGGTCACCAGCGGTGACGGTGAGACCGAACTGTGGATCGGGGGCGCCCACCTGCCGGTGAGCGTCGTCGCGCGCTCCGCCGAGGTGCCCCGATCGGCCAAGTCGGCGGCGCTGGGCCGACAGCTGGACCCGGCCGCCTACGTCGTGCACCGGGCGTGGATCGGCCCGATGGCGCTGCTGGTGCTCGACGATCCCGATGACCCCACCCCGTACTGGTTGATCAGTGCCCGGCATCCGGACAAGGTGCTCGCAGCGTTGGCCTCCTGACCTCAGGCGGCGCAGTCCGTGCAGATCATCTGACCGTTCTTCTCGGTGGCCAGCCGGCTGCGGTGATGGACCAGGAAGCAGCTCGAGCAGGTGAACTCGTCGGCCTGCTTCGGGATCACCCGAACCGAGAGCTCTTCGCCGGACAGATCGGCGCCGGGCAGTTCGAACGATTCGGCGGACTCGGATTCATCGACGTCGACCACCGCCGACTGGGCCTCGTTGCGCCGAGCCTTCAGTTCTTCGAGTGAGTCCTCGGAAACGTCATCGGTCTCGGTGCGCCGTGGGGCGTCGTAGTCAGTGGCCATCTGTGTCCCCTCCGTGGAGCTAGTGCAGCAGTGCTTTGTACCAGCGTCGAACGCATCCGCCAAATGATTCGTGCCCGGATTGCCACCGGTTCTA
>NZ_JBAUJB010000372.1:0-3433 GCF_049683355.1 Mycobacterium sp. | reverse complement strand
GGCCGCGACTGCGGGCCGCTGCGCTGGCTGCCTGCCATCCCCGCCGCCCTGGCCGGCGACCCGCAATGGGGCGACTACCTGCGCCGCCGCGAAAGCCTTGTCGAGGAGCTGGCCGCGCAGATCCGCGAACAAGCCCGAGCCTGGACCCCCGACACCGAGCCGAGCTGGGCGCAGCCCCTGGTCGCGGCCAACCCTGTTCTGGCCGCCGAAATCGCCGTGTTCCGGGCCGCCACCGGGGTCGACGGCGCCGACACCCGCCTCACCGGCCCACCCCAATACCCGGTGGCCACCCGCGCAATCCAAGACCTGCTGCAACGCCACGGCACCGACGCCATCGAGCGCGACAGCGCCGACCCCACCCGCTTCAACGACCTCCTCGACAAAATCGACCCCCGCATCCGCACAGACGCCTACTGGCCCACCCTGGCCGCCCACCTCACAGAAGCCGCCCGCGGCAACGACATTCGCGCTGCGATCACCGCGGCGGCCCAGCGAGGACCGCTGCCCGATGAAATGCCCGCCGCGGCGCTGTGGTGGCGACTGGCCGACGCACTGTCCCGCGCCGCAGCCCTACCCAATCGGCACCTCGTCGACCCTGCCACTACCCAGGATGAAGGCGTGCACACAAGCTTCCATGCCACGGAGAGCGCGCTCGTCGAGGTCCTGGCCGCCTCCTGGCACAACGCCGACCCGCTTACCCTCCCGCGGCCACGCACCGACCCCGCCGCAGTCACGCTGTCGGTGCCCTACGTCGTGACCACCGTGGCGGCCGAGCGCTACACGCCCGACCTCGCCGAAGCGATCCACACAGCGGCCACCGACGCCAACCGACACCACGTCCGCGTCACCGCAACACCACAGCCCGACCGGCTCAGCCTCAACCACCTCGCCGAGCAGATCACCATCCACGAACCCACCCGGCGCGGACCGGTCATCGTCGTCGAGGACGCCGCGGCCGCCGACCCCGACGCCCTTGCAGCGGTGGCCACCGCCCTGGTCCCCGCACACGGCCGCCTCCTTCTCATCGACAACGGACAGCCCGGCAGCGCCCGACGACTCCTCGACGGACTCACCCTCCCCTGGGCGGAAACCACCCGCCCCGCACCGGGCATCGACGATCCCAGACTCGCAGCCGCCGCCGATGAACACCGCGCCATCGCTGCCCGCAGCTGGCGAACCCTCACCACCGGACCCACGCGCGATCAAGGCAGAGACCGCGACCGCGGACATGGCCTCGACATCGACTGACGGGCACACCCACCGCACCCGGTATATATCGTTGACGGTATATACCGAGTCCGGTATAGTCGGGGTGTGGGTGATGAGTGGCGGATCATGCTCAGCGGCGAAGTGGAACGCTGGTATGCCGGTCTGCCTGAAAGCGAACTCGCCCAGGCCGACCAGGCCCTCGACCGGCTCGCCGCCGAGGGCATCAACCTAGGCATGCCGCACAACCGCTATCTCTCAGAGAAACTATGGGAGTTGCGGTTTCGCTGCGGACAGGTCAACCAACGCATCACCTACACCGCCGACCCCGACCGCCAGCTGGTCACCCTGACCACATTCCGCAAACAACGCCAAAACGAACGCAACGAAATCACCCGCGCACGCAAAGCGCTACGACGCCACCAGACCAAGAAGGGATAAACCGCCATGACCGTCAAGACCGCCAAGAAGACTGCTGCCCCGAAGAAGGCCGCCAAGAAAACCCCCGCCGCTGCGAAGAAGGCCGCCACCTCCAGCGGTGGGGTCGATTACCGAACCGCCCGCGCCCAGCGCCAGGCCGCCCTCACCGACGCCCAACGCCAGACCTACGAGCAGGCATACCACGACGCCGGCCGGGCGATGGACCTTGCCGACCTGGTCTACACCGCCCGCACCGAGACCGGCCTCACCCAAACCCAGCTCGCCGCAGCCATGAGTACCAGCCAATCCGCCGTCGCCGCCTGGGAGAACGGAGCACGCATCCCCGGTATCGACGCCCTCGAACGGCTCGCCGCAGCGTGCGGGAAACGCCTCCACATCGCCATCACCGCCGCGTAACCCCCAGCGGTCAGGCTGTTTCCGGGTGCCACCATTCGTGGGCCGCGCGGCAGTGCGCCACGGCCTGGGGGTCGAACACCTCGATATCGCCGAGCACGGCGTCGCACTCCTCGGCTGAACAGCCGAACTGCGTAAGCTCTGTCATCCACATCATCAGCGGTCGGGCACTTTCACCGGTCGTGGGCCACGTGGCCCATATCCGGCCGAAGGTGGCGGCCACGCTGTCACGGAAAGCCGCACGCACCGTGTCATGGGCGATGTCGAACAGCCCTTGAGCCTGCTCCGCGTACGTAGCGAGCTGCGGTATCCCGAACTCGCGTTCCAGCACCGACGGAGCGGCGAACCCTAATGCAGTGCGCCAATGCTGTTGTGCAGTAATGATATCGGGATTAGGTGCGCTTGGCCGGATGTAGAGGAGATATTCGCCGCCCTCGGTGTAGTCGGCCTCTCGCCAATCGGGGTCGCGCCCAGGTATCCGGATCCTCGGCGGTGCTTGCAGCGTGGTGCGATCCCAACTCAAGACCGGCGGGTCAAGAGAGGCGTTCGCGCACACCATCTTCAGCGTCGCACCGATCTGTTCCAGCCGGTGGGCGTACCCGATCAGCGGATAGCTCGGCGGTGCCGGGGTCTCGCCCCAGCGACCGTCCCCGGTGGACACGTGAAACTCCCGCGCCCACCGAGACGCTTGGTCGATGGTGTTGGCCAACTCGGCATGCCAGCGCTCCAGCTCGACCCTCCAGGCCGCGCCGTCCGCACCCTCTGGAGTCCTCATCGAGGAGCCTCGTATTGGAGGTCCTCTTCGACGCTGACAAGGGCCTTGACGATCATGTCGCGCAGGTCAGGGTCGCCGGTAGCGGCTGCGGCGTAGCACATGTCGGGGAGCGGCAGCGGGCGCCTGGACCACCCGCCGATGTGTTCGGCGGTACGCGCAACCATCCAGTGCGCTCGGTAGTCGGCCAGCTCTTCGGTGGTGTCGCTGGGATCGGCGACCGCGCCGGTATTGGTGGCGAAAGCCGGTCGGCGCATCGCGGTCATGACGTTGAGGGCCTTGGCCGCCTTGTCGTAGTCGGCCCACTGCTGCAGGGATGGCTCCCGGTCACTGCCGCGGATCGCCCAGACGAGGCGCAACGCCTCGTCGATACCGCCATCGATGACTTGGGCCTGGGTTGTTGCTGCGTTGATCATCGCCGCGGTCACCGCCGAGACGATCCGGTCTTGAAAAATTGGGTCGGCGTCCACGATGCGTAGCAGCCGCGGATACATCTCGGGCCACAGCACCGCCAGCCGGTGCACGTGCATGTCGTCGAGCACTGGGGCGGGCACATCGACGCCTTGTTGTAGCAGCGGGTTGGTGTCTCCCGAGCACGACGGTGGATGCTCCACCCCGGCA
>NZ_JBAUJB010000371.1:0-42603 GCF_049683355.1 Mycobacterium sp. | reverse complement strand
AACTTCATATAGCTCCACGGTTCGACAGCCTCCGAGAAATGGTCGAGGTAGTCGTGGTAGTCGAGTTCCCGGACGATGCGCTTCTTGTCGTCGACGATCCGCAGCGCCCCGTGGTAGTAGTCCACGTTGCCGTCGGCGTCGACGAGGGACATGTTCAGAGCCAGCACATTCGCGAAACCGTCCACCTGGCTTCGGTTCTTCTCGTGGAAGTCGTAGAAGAGGCGAAGGCCGTCCTGTGCGTAGTCGATGACCTCGTCCATCGACGGCAACCCCTCCTCGCCGTTGAGCAACCGGTCACATTCGGCGCGGCTGAGGTTCTTGTCGACACCACCCGGCACCGAGTTGATGCCGTGCATCCTCCTGCCGAAAACCGTCTTGATGACCTCCTGACCCCACTTACGCAGCATGATCACCCGCCGCATCAGTTCGGGATTCGCCTCGACCAGGCCCAGCAGGTTGCGCTGCTCGGGCGCTGCGTCCATCCCGAACATCATCTCGGGGACGACGAGGTAGAAGTACGCCGTCGCATGGGATTGCAGCATCTGCGCGTAGTGGCCGAGACGGCGGATCTTCTCCGCGGTCCGGGTGACTCCAGCCCCCGAGTGCACACCGACGCCGACGATATCGTCGAGCACCTTTGCGCCACAGAGGTGGTGGCTGACGAAGCAGATTCCGCAGATGCGCTGCATGAGCATCGGCGCCTCCCAGTACGGGTGGCCCTGAACGAACTTCTCGAACCCACGGAACTCGACGACGTGCAGCCTGGCGTCGACGACGTTGCCGTCGTCGTCGAGGTGCACGGTCACCTTGCCGTGACCCTCGATGCGGGTCACCGGGTCGATGACGAGTTTTCTGCTCACGCAAGTCTCCGAGATCAGTCGTAGTGGTTCAGCGAGCGGGGCAACAGCACCGGTCGACCATGTATCAGATCGTCGAGGACGGTGAAGATGGCGTCCGCGTCCGGTGGACAGCCGGGGATGAAGTAGTCCATCTCGACCACCTCGTGACAGGGGTGGACCTTGGTCGTGATCCGGGGGATGTCCGGATGTGAAGGGACAACACGTTCAGCGCCCGGGACCGCTGTCGGCGAGTCGAGGTAGGCCTCCGCCAGACAGTCCTTCAACTCGAAGACATTGCGCATCGCCGGGATGCCGCCCCAGACGGCGCAGGCGCCGACGGAGATCAGGACATCACAGTTCTCCCGGAAATGGCGCAGTGTCTCGATGTTGTCCTCGTTGGCGACACCGCCTTCGATGAACCCGATGGCGCAGCGTTCGGTGATCCGTTTGATGTCGGTGAGCGAGGAGCGGTGAATGGTGACCTTCGTCAACAGCGGCACGATCCGCTCGTCCATGTCGAGAAATGACAGGGTGCATCCCCAGCAGCCGCACAGACTGATCATCGCGACGTTGATCTTGCCGTCGCGGCCCGCCGACAGGGCGGGATCGGGTGGCGTCTTGGGTAGTTGGTCCGACCTGGTTTCCTCGGTCACGGTGCCTCTGACTCTTCTGCCGGGTCGAGGGCCCGGTCGCGAACGGATTTCACTTCGTACTTGCGGCGGCCGATGGGCACGTCGTATCCGACCCCCTTTTCCAGGATGGCGCCGACCGGACAGATCTCCACCGCGTAGCGGACCTGCTCGATCGGCATGGCGTCGGCCCGTTCGGCATCAACTTCGATGCATGACTCGCGGCCGCGGTGGCTGATGCTGAAGATCTTCTGTCCGGCGTCGTCACGGACGAATTCCACGCACCGTTGGCAGAAGATGCAGCGATCCCGCTCGAGCCAGATCCGCTCGGACGCGTGGTCGCGTTCGCGCGCCGGGAACCGGTACGGGAATCGGGACACCAGCATGTCCACCTCGTAGCCGACCGCCTGAAGAGTACAGCGGCCGCTCTTCTCGCAACTCGGACAGTTGTGGTTGCCCTCGGTGAAGAGCAACTCCACCAATGCCTTCCGCATGTCTTTGGTTTCCGGTTCGTCGACCTCGACTGTCATCCCGTCGCGCACCCGAACCGTGCACGCCGCGACCACAGCGCCGTCCACCTTGACCGAGCACGCCCGGCACGTCCCCAGGCACGGTTTGCCCTCGAGGTAACACAGTGTCGGGATGTACACACCGGCCTCCGCGGCGACGTCGACCAGCACGCGGTTCTCCTCGGTGGACACCGGAGTTCCGTCGATCTCGATTCGGATGCTCATGTCGTCGTGTCCGTTCCCAATTCGGTGAGTGCGTCGCCGTAGCCGGCGAGGGCCGCCTCGAGGTCGAATGAGGGCAGCAGGACGTCTGTCTCCCCGTCCCGCAGCCTGCTGCGGTACATCTCCGGAAACTTGGTCAGACTCGTCAGGATCGGATTGGCTGCGGTGGCCCCGAGTCCGCACCGGCTGGTCGTGCGGACCAGGGCACCCCAACTGGCCGCGTCGTCCAGGTCGCTCTGGACCGCGACGCCCGCGAGGATGCGCTCCATCTTCGCTTGCAGATCGACGGTGCCCGCCCGGCACGGCACACAGATACCGCAGGATTCGTCGCGGAAGAACCGGGTGTAGTCCTTGACGCAGTCGAGCAGATCCCGGGTGGCGTCGAAAACGGTGACGGCGCCGTTGCAGGGGATGTCTTCGTACGCGATCCGCCGGTGACCGTCGGCCTGCACCGAGAGGCACTCCCCCGACGGGCCGCTGATCTGGACCGCACGCGCATCCTGCGCGCCGACAACGGTCAGCACCTCGTCGAGGGTGATGCCCCATTCGACCTCGTAGACGCCCGGTCGGTCACAATCCCCGGCGACGCTCAGCAGACGCGTGCCCGCAGAGGTGGGAGTGCCCATACTGCGGAACCATTCAGCGCCTTCGGCCGTGACCCGACTTGCGGCAACGAAGGTTTCGACATTGTTCACACAGGTGGGGTTGCCGAGGTATCCCTGCTGGATCGGGTAGGGCGGCTTCAGCCGCGGCGTTCCCCGGTTGCCCTCGCAGGATTCGATCAGCGCGGACTCCTCGCCACAGACGTAGGCGCCGGCGCCCATCTGGATGCGGATGTCGAAATCGAAGCCGGGCAGCGCGCCGATGCTGGATCCGAGGAGCCCGTCATCCCGGAGCTCCTGTAGCTGCCGTTCCAGATAGCGCCTGAGATAGATGTATTCGGCTCGCAGATAAACGATCCCGTGCCTGGCGCCGATCGCATAGGCGGCGACGACCATACCGGTGAAGACGTCCTTGGGTGAGCGGGTCAGCAGAGCCCGGTCCTTGAAGGTGCCGGGCTCACCCTCGTCGGCGTTGCAGATGACGTATTTGTCGACGCCCGGCGCAGCGCGGCACAGCCGCCACTTGAGGCCGGTGGCGAAGCCTGCGCCGCCGTAACCACGCAGCCCTGACTCGGTGATGGTGTCGATCGTCTGCTCAGGGGCGCCCGCGAGGCAGCGCTTCAGTGTCACCTGGTGATCGACCTGGCCGCAGAAGAACACCGGGCCCCGGGTGTGGACGTTGGACTCGACCAGGCTGTCGACATAGCCGATGTCGTCAGCGGGAAGCCCGACGGGGTTGGCGATGTCGGCGGGGGCTCTGCCGGCCTTCAACTGGCCGATGATGTCTGCGACGCTACCGGGCGTCAGCCGGGTGAACACCACCTCGTCGAGCAGCATCGCCGGCTCCTGGTCGCTGAGCCCGATGCACGGAGTCTCGAACAAGCCGAACATCCCTGTCCCGGCCTCACCGAATCGGACCCCGGTCTCGCGCTCGAGCGCGTCGTACACGGCCTGGTATCCACGTGATTTGGCGATCACCGTGTTGCTCAGAAATATCCGGTACCGGCCGGACGGCCTGGTGTGGAAGAAGTGGTAGAACGACGCCGTCTCCGCGATGTCCCGTGCGGTCCGGTTCAACGCGGTTGCCATCTGCGGCAGATGTTCACCGGGAATGTAGCCGTACCGATTCTGGATATCCCAGAGGATGTCGATCAGTCGGGTGCCGTCGAAGCGGTATCGCCGCAGCACGGCGTCGATGTCCCGGTTCACCGGTACCATCATCCTCCGCTGCCGATGACTGACCAGGGCATTTGGTCACTTTGCGACATCACGCCGGAACTGGTCTCGGGCAAGAGCTACGGTGAACAGTTCGACGACTGTCCGGGCACTATCCGACTAACTAAGGAGAGTCCATGAACAAGATCTCGCTGACTGCGCTGGCCCGAGAGCAGCTGGCAGACGCTGAACGTGCCTCCAGCGGGCGCAGCGCACACACCGTGTACGGAGGCCACGAACACGTCCTGCGGCAAACCATGATCGCACTGGTGGCGGGTCAGAAGCTGGACGAACACGAGAACCCCGGCGAAGCCACCGTCCACGTCCTGCACGGACGCGTACGGCTGGTCGCCGGCGAGGACAGCTGGGAGGGTTCCGCCGGTGATCTCATCATCGTGCCCAATTCCCGCCACTCACTGGAGGCCGTCGAGGGCTCCACTGTGCTGCTGACCGTGGCGAAATCCACTTCCCCACAAGCTGGCTCGTAGTCGGGGTGAGGGGCAGGCGCCGGTAGGTGACCTAAGCGTCCGAAACCGAGGACCAAAGCCTCCTCTCTGCACGCCGGTGGTGTCCATAGCGTCGGTGGCGCGGTGTGATCTGACACACCACTCGAGCATGGAGGACAACGATGTCCGAGACACTGGTGTCTCCGCCCCCTGAAGCCCGCTCCGCCGGCGGCGCGAAACCCGGCCTGGGGCTGGCCGCCCTGACCGCGATCGTCGTCGGTTCGATGATCGGCAGTGGAATCTTCGCGCTGCCTTCGCAGATGGCCGGTAGTGCCGCCCCCGGCCCGCTGCTCATCGGTTGGGCGATCACCGGGGTCGGCATGTTGACCCTGGCATTCGTCTTTCAGACGCTGGCCAGCCGGAAACCGGACGTCGACGGCGGTGTCTACGGGTACGCCCGAGCCGGTTTCGGCAACTACATCGGGTTCACCTCGGCATTCGGCTATTGGGTCTCGGCGTGGGTCGGCAACGTCGCCTATCTGGTGCTGTTGTTCTCGACACTGGGCTACTTCTTCCCCGGGTTCGAGGGCGGCGCAACCGTTCCCGCGATCATCGGTGCCTCGATCGTGTTGTGGGTCGTGCACTTCCTGACGCTTCGCGGCATCCAGACGGCCGCGGCCGTCAACGTCGTGGTGACCATCGCGAAGGTGGTCCCGATCCTGGTGTTCATCGCGATCGCCGCCGTCGGTTTCCGGGCTGGACTCTTCAGCGCCGACTTCTGGGGCCGCGCGGTGCAGATCGACGGGGCACCGCTCGGTGACACGATGACCCAGGTCAAGAACATGATGCTGGTGACCGTGTGGGTGTTCATCGGCATCGAGGGTGCCGCCGTGTACTCCCAGCGCGCCGCCAAGCGTCGAGATGTCGGCCGCGCCACGGTGCTCGGCTTCGTCGGTGTGTTGGCCCTGTTGCTCATGGTCAACCTGCTGTCGTACGGCTTGATGACCCAGGCCGAGCTCGCCGGCGTGGCCGACCCGTCGATGGCCGGCGTGCTGGAGAACGAGGTGGGCGCCTGGGGCGCGGCCTTCATCTCGATCGGTTTGGTCGTCTCACTGCTCGGTGCCCTGATCGCGTGGGTGATGCTGTGTGTCGAGATCCTGCGGCTACCCGCCCTCGAGCATGTGATGCCGCGGGCGCTTGCTCGCGAGAACTCCCACGGCGCACCGGCAAACGCTCTGTGGCTGACCAACATCTGTGTCCAGGCCCTGCTGCTGTGGACCCTGGCCAACGCGAGCACCTACACCAACCTGGTGTACCTGGCGACCTCGCTGATATTGCTGCCCTACCTGTGGTCGGCCGCCTACCAAGTGCTGCTGGCGGTGCGCGGCGAGACGTACGCGTCCGGCGGCGGACGCACCCGCGATCTACTCATCGGTGTCGTCGCGCTGGGGTACGCGGTGTGGCTGGTGTATGCGGGCGGGTGGCAGTACCTGCTGGTGGCGGCGATGTTCTACCTCGCGGGCACCGCGCTGTACCTGTGGGCGCGACGGGAAAGCCGGCTGCCCGCGTTCAGCAAGCCCGAATTCGCGGTGGTGGCCGTGGTGGCGTTGACCTCGGTGCTGGCCGCCGTGCTGATGGCTACCGGAAACCTGTCGGTCCTGTGAGCGCGACCGACTCCCGCCTCGGCGTCTGGTCGGAGGCCGGCAAGCTGCGCCGTGTCATGGTCTGCGCCCCCGGCCTGGCCCATCAGCGACTCACTCCGGAGAACTGTCACGAGCTGCTGTTCGACGACGTCATCTGGCTGCAGCAGGCTCGACGTGACCACTTCGACTTCGTCGCCAAGATGGTCGACCGCGGCGTCGAGGTGCTCGAGCTCCAGGATCTGCTCGCCGACGTCGTGGCCAAGCCCGACGCCCGCGAGTGGGTGCTGGATCGCACGGTGACCGACGACCTCGTCGGACCGGGGCTCACCCAGGAGATCCGGTCCTGGCTGACCGAACTGTCACCGGACCGGCTGGCAGAGTTCCTGATCGGCGGCGTCGCCTACCAGGACGTGATCGACGAGGTGAACAGCGGCTTCCTGTCACTGTTCAACACGTTGGACCCCGCGGGGTTCGTCGTCCGGCCGCTACCGAACACGCAGTTCATGCGCGACAACTCCGCCTGGATCTTCGGCGGTGTGACACTCAACCCGATGTACTGGCCGGCGCGGCGCCGCGAGACGCTGCTGACCACCGCCGTCTACCGGTTCCACCCTGCCTTCGCCGATCAGGAGTACGACGTGTGGCTGGGCGACCCCGACGGACTGCCCGCCGACCGTGGTCTGGCCACCCTCGAGGGCGGCGACGTGATGCCGATCGGCAAAGGGCTCGTGGTCATCGGCATGGGCGAGAGATCCTCCCACCAGGCGATCACGCAGGTTGCCCGCAACCTGTTCGCCGCCGGGGCGGCCGAACGGGTGATCGTCGCCAGCTTGCCGAAAACCCGCTCGGCGATGCACCTGGACACGGTGTTCACCTTCTGTGACCGCGACCTGGTAACGGTGTTCGCACCCATCGTCGACGGGATCGTGCCGATCAGCCTACGGCCCGACGACGCCGCACCGTCCGGCCTCGACGTCCGGCGCGAACCCCGGGGATTGATCGAGACGATCGGCGACGCGGTCGGTGTGGAGTTCCGGGTCGTCACCACCGCCGGCGACGTCTACGGCGTCCAACGCGAACAGTGGGATGACGGCAACAACGTGGTCGCGCTCGAGCCGGGCGTGGTCATCGGCTACGACCGCAACACCCTGACCAACACCGCCCTGCGTAAGGCCGGGGTGGAGGTCGTCACCATCGACGCCAGCGAGCTGGGCCGCGGCCGCGGCGGTGGCCGGTGCATGACGTGTCCGATCCTGCGCGACCCGCTCTACACCTGAAGGACATCTGCCATGGCATTCAACACCCGAAACCGCAGCCTGCTCAGCCTGGTTCACCACACCGACCGGGATCTGCACTATCTGCTCGACCTGGCACGCGACCTCAAACGGGCCAAATACTCGGGCGGCCCGCGGAACAGCCTGGCGGGCAAGAACATCGCGCTGATCTTCGAGAAGACGTCGACCCGCACCCGCTGTGCATTCGAGGTGGCCGCGTACGACGAGGGCGCCCACGTCACCTACATCGATCCGACGTCGTCCCAGATCGGGCACAAGGAGTCGATGAAGGACACCGCACGGGTGCTGGGCCGGATGTACGACGCCATCGAGTACCGCGGCGCGGCCCAGGAGACCGTCGACGAACTCGCGGAGTACGCCGGTGTGCCCGTGTTCAACGGGCTCACCGACGAGTTCCACCCGACCCAGATGCTCGCCGATGTGTTGACGATGACCGAGCACTGCCCGAAGCCGTTGCACGACATCTCGTATGCGTTCGTCGGTGACGGCCGCAACAACATGGCGAACTCCCTGTTGCTGGTGGGGGCCAAGCTCGGCATGGATGTCCGCATCGGTGCGCCGAAGCAACTGTGGCCCAGCGATGCCCACGTGGCGATGTGCCAGGAGTTCGCCGCCGCGTCCGGGGCGAGGATCACCGTCACCGACGATCCCGACAAGGCGGTCAGCGAGGTCGACTTCATCCACACCGATGTCTGGGTGTCGATGGGGGAACCGCTGGAGACGTGGGGTGAGCGGATCGACATGCTGCTCCCCTTCCAGGTGAACTCGGCGCTGATCAAGGCTGCCGCCAACCCGCGGGTGAAGTTCATGCACTGCCTGCCGGCCTACCACAACTGCGAGACGACGCTCGGCGCGAAGATCGCGGCCCAGTACCCGGTGCTGTCCAACGGGATCGAGGTCACCGAGGATGTCTTCGAGAGCCCGGTCAACATCGCCTTCGAGCAGGCGGAGAACCGGATGCACACCATCAAGGCCGTGCTCGTCTCGGCGCTGAGCTGACCCGACGTGAGGATCGTGATCGCGCTGGGCGGGAACGCGCTGTTGAAGCGCGGCCAACCGATGACCGCGGACAATCAACGGGCGAACATCCGCGTCGCCGCCGAGTGCATCGCCGCCATCACCGCGGGCAACGAGATCGTCGTGGCCCACGGCAACGGGCCCCAGGTCGGGCTGTTGGCGCTGCAGGCCGCGGCCTACCACGAGGTGGCGCCCTACCCGCTCGATGTGCTCGGGGCCCAGACCGAGGCGATGATCGGCTACGTCATCGAGCAGGAGCTGGGCAATCTGCTGCCGGTCGACCAGTCGCTGGCCACCCTGCTCACGATGATCGAGGTCGACCGCGACGACCCCGCGTTCGAACACCCCACCAAGCCGATCGGGCCGGTCTACGACCGGGCAACAGCAGAGCAGCTGCGGGCCGCCAGCGGTTGGACCATCGCGGCCGATGGTGACAAGTTCCGCCGGGTGGTGCCCAGCCCGAAACCCAAGCGGATCTTCGAGATCGAACCGATCCGCACCCTGGTGGAGCACGGCACGATCGTCATCTGCGCCGGTGGTGGCGGTATTCCGACCATGTACGACGAACGCGGCGACCTGCGTGGCGTCGAAGCCGTCATCGACAAGGACCTCGCCTCCGCGCTGCTGGCCGAGCAACTGGACGCCGACCTGCTCGTCATCGCCACCGACGTCGACGGCGTCTACCTCGACTGGGGCACCCCCACCCAGAGGCGCCTGGGCCGGATCACTCCCGACGACCTCGCGGGTGTGGACTTTCCGGCAGGATCGATGGGCCCCAAAGTCCAAGCCGCATGCGACTTCACGCGCCACACCGGCAACGAAGCCGTCATCGGGTCGCTCAGCGACATCACCAGGATCGTCGACGGCAGCACGGGAACACGCATCCGGGTGCGTTAGCCCCTCTACACGGTGATTGACACGTCGACCGAGAGGCGGTCACCGATGGCGTACGCAGCCGCCCACTGTCCGTCGCGCACCGACTGTGCGAGATCCTCGGCCAACGGGCTGTACACGCCGAACTCGACAAGCCAGGCCGAAACCGTGCCGGCGATGCCGTCAACCGACACGCGAGCAGTGCGTCCCTCATGTAAGCGGTCCGTCAGCTGGTAAGTCGGCGCGGTGTCCGGGTGCGCACGTCCCCGGTAAGTCAGTGATCTCATGAACAGCCCCCTCGTACTACCCCCTGATCAGACCATCTGCGACGGACCGGGGGCGAGGGGCGAAGGCACGCGGTCGTGCTTCTTTGGTCCCGCGGTGAGAAGGACTTTCGGCAGTCACGAAAGCAGCAGCGTCACCGCCACGAGGTAAATTCCGATCGACAGCAGATCCTGGATCACGGTGGCCAGCGGTCCCGACCCGAACGCGGGATCCTTTCCCAACCGGTTGAAAACCCACGGCAGCACCAGCGCCCACCACGGTGGCGATCGCGCTGGCGGCCAGCAGCGCGATGGACACCGCGCACGCAAGCATCCAGTCTCCGACCATCAGACCCGCCATCGGCAGAATGACAACACCCAATAGCACGCCCACGAGCAGTCCGGTCAGGACTTCCGGGCCAAGGATGTGGCGGATACCCACGCCCACCGACAGCCCGCGGATCGCGACGGTCTCGGTCTGCGTGCCGACGGCGTCAGCCAGGTAGACGATCCCCGGCACGAAGTACGCGACCGCGAGCGTCGCGTCGAGCCGAGCCTCGAACGCCGCCATCAGCCCCGCGGCGACCATCGCACCGACCAGCCCTACCAACAGCCACGGCATCCGGTGCCACAGCCGCCGGCTGACACTCTCCACCGTGGTCGTTCTCGCCTCTTGGACCGCGTGCAGAAAGCCACCCAACCGGGCCATGTCCTCGTCGTGCTCGGCCAACAGAACCGTGAGCAACTGCTGAGGGGCGATCAGACCGCGAAATCGCCCTTCGCCGTCGACCACTGCGAGGCCAGGTTCACCACGCTGCACCGCGTGCCACGCCGCCTGCTCCTGGTCGGTGTCGGGCGCCACCACCGGCGGCGTGGCATCCATGACGTCGGCCAGCATGGCGCCATCGGGCGCGGCGAACATGCTCTCGATGGTGGCGATGCCGACCAGGCGGCCGTTGTCGAGCACCGCCACCGTCGCAGCACTGTCGTACCTCACGCCGCGCATTCGCTCCAGCGTTATGGCCACCGGGTCGCCGGCTGCGGCGGTGGGAACCCGCATCGAGGCATGCGACAATGCGGTGCCCGTGGCTCCGATCGGGTCGAGAATGAGATCGCGCGCCATGCGACCGGACTCTACCGACCGGAGAGTTCGGACAGTGCTGACCGAAATCGTCTGCGATCCTTACCTTGAGCCCGACCGAGGGCTCTCGACAATGCGACGCGGTGGTGGGCGGCATGCCTGAGCAGGTGATCGGTCGCCTGGTGGCGGCAGGACGACGGTCCGTGGCACGGTGGCGACCGCATCTCGAACTTGCGCTGGTGGTGCTCACAGTCGGTGCGTTGGCTGCGGGCGGACTCGCGTGGCTCGCCGGCCGGCCCACGCTCGCCGACGGGTGCTGGATAGCAGGCACAGCCATCGCGTTGGTGCCGGCGTTACTGTGGGTGCTCGCCGCGCTGCGCCGCGGGCACGCCGGCGTCGATCTCATCGCAGTGCTGTCGCTGGTCGGGACCGTGCTGGTGGGCGAGTATCTGGCGGGTTCGTTGATAGCGGTGATGCTGGCGGGCGGACGCGCTCTGGAAGCAACCGCGGAGCGCAGGGCCTCTCATGATCTGCGCGCGCTGCTCGAACACGCGCCGCGTTTCGCCCGCCGGCGGATGGGCTCCGAGGTCGCGGTGATACCACTTGCCGACGTGGCGGTCGATGACCTCCTGCTCGTCGGGCCGGCGGAGGTGGTACCGGTGGACGGCCGCGTTGTCGACACCGTGGCCGTGCTGGACGAATCGGTGTTGACCGGAGAACCATTACAGGTGGAGCGTGGCGTCGGGGAACCTGTCCGTAGTGGTGTGGTGAACGCGGGCAACGCTTTTGAGTTGCGTGCCACCGCAACGGCCGACCAGAGCACGTACGCCGGGATCGTCAGACTCGCCGAACAGGCCAACGCAGAGAGCGCACCGATAGTCCGGTTGGCTGATCGGTACGCCGCGTGGTTCTTGCCGCTGACGCTTGCGATCGCGGCGGTCGCGTGGGTGATGAGCGGGTCGGCCGTGCGCGCCGTCGCAGTGCTTGTCGTCGCGACTCCATGCCCGCTGCTGCTCGCCGCCCCCGTTGCGATCGTCTCCGGGTTGTCCCGCGCTTCCAGACAGGGCGTGGTGATCCGTAGCGGTGCCGCGCTGGAAAACCTCGGTCACGCCACCACCCTGATGATGGACAAGACCGGCACTCTCACCATGGGACGTCCGGTCGTCGTCGAGATCGCGGCCGCGCCGGGCCGGGAGACGGCAGCGGTGCTGCGACTGGCGGCATCGATCGAACAGATGTCGCCACACGTGCTGGCCGAGGCCATCGTCACCGAGGCACTGGCTCGCGGCCTCCCGCTGACATTGCCCAGCGGCGTGGTCGAACAGCCCGGAGAGGGCGTGACCGCGACGATCGACACCAAGCGGGTACACGTCGGCAAGTTGGTCGGCGGAAAGGTGGATGCGGGATGGGCCCGGGCCGCGGTCAACCGGGCGCGCCTGGATTCGGCAGCGATCGCCTGGGTGTGTGTGGACGACGAACCGGTGGGCGCTGTGTTGCTGCGTGACCCACTGCGCCGTGACGCACCTCGTACCATTCGGCGCTTGCGCGCCGCCGGATTGAACCGCCTGGTCATGCTCACGGGTGACCGCCCTGAACCGGCGCGCGAAGTCGCCACGGTGCTCGGACTGGACGAGGTCTACTCCCACCAGAGCCCGGCCGCCAAGGTCGCCGCGGTACGCGCCGAACGCGATCGCGCAGTGACCGTGATGGTGGGCGACGGAGTCAACGATGCGCCGGCGTTGGCCGCGGCTACTGTCGGGGTCGCAATGGGAGCGCGCGGCGCGACCGCCTCATCGGAGGCAGCCGACGTCGTCCTGACCACTGATCGCCTCGATCGACTCGCCGATGCGATGGACATCGCTCGCTGGTCACGGCGCATCGCGGTGCAGAGCGCCGCGGTGGGCATGACGCTTTCTCTTCTAGCCATGGTGATCGCCGCGTTCGGTTGGTTGCCCCCCGCCGCGGGCGCTCTTCTTCAGGAGGGTATCGACGTCGCGGTCATCCTCAACGCGTTGCGCGCGTTGCGGGGCAATCCGGCTCTGGCCGTCGTGCTGCCCGCAGACACAGAAGAGATGTTGCGCAAGTTCGCGGCCGAGCACGACACCCTTCGCGATACCGTGGGGTTACTCCGCGACGCCGCCGATCGGCTGGTTGTCGGATCCGACGCCGCCGCGCTGGAGGCTCTGTCCCGGGCGTACGCGTTCCTGACCGAACAACTCCTGCCACATGAACACGCCGAGGAAACCCTCCTTTATCCCGCGTTGGCCCGGCCCCTGGGCACCGGCGAGGCGACCGCCACCATGAGTCGGACCCACTCCGAGATCCAGCGGTTGTCCGACCGCATCGGCGCCCACATTGCGCTCGCCCAGACGACCGACGGTATTCAGCCTGATCAGGTCGACGATCTGCTCGCCTGCCTGTATGGGCTCTACACCTTGCTGCGCCTGCACTTCCTGCAAGAAGAGGAGAATTACTTCACCCTTACCGACGACTGACCAAGCCATCACCGTGCCATCACCGTGTGAGTCTGCCCCACCCACCGCACTTGGCCACGCAGGAATTCCGCGCTGCTCACACTGAGAGGACCATCGGCTCAGATGCAGGGACTTTCGCCTCAATCCGCTCGTGCTGACTCCCAATACCGTTGGGACACGAAGTGGAGAGGAATGGGTGAGACGATGAACGACAACCACCCCGCCGCGCCGGTCGTCGCAGGCATCGACGGTTCCGAAACGGCAGTGCAGGCGGCCCTGTGGGCGGTCGACGAAGCCGTCAGCCGAGACGTGCCGCTGCGGCTGGTCTACGTGACCAAGGCCACCCACCCGTCGGCCGAGGACTACGAAAGCGACGTGCAGCACGGCAAGGCGTCGCTACGCACGGCACAGGCCGCCGTCGAAGCCGGCGGCTGTCCGGTGAAGGTCGAGACCGCCATCGTCACCGGCCCTCCCGGAGCTGCTCTGGTCGCCGAATCCGATGATGCCGGCCTGGTCTGCGTCGGCTCGGTCGGGATCGGACGCTACGTCCGGTCGATACTGGGATCGACGGCAACCGATCTGGCCGAGAAGGCCCACTGCCCCGTGGCGATCATCCGCACGCACACAGACGACAAGTCGTCACGAGAGATCAACTGGATCGTCGTCGGGGTCAACGACGAACCCGAAAACCGCAACGTCGTCGAGCACGCGTTGCGGGAGGCGAAGCTCCGTGACGCACCGGTGCTCGCCATCGGGGAACACAAAACCCACCTCGGATCGGGGGAAGGCCTCGACGCCGCGGTCACCAAATGGCGACAATGCCATCCCGACGTGCACATCTATCCGGTCGCCGACCAGGCGGATGTCGCGTATTTCCTGAAGCACTTCGACCAGCGGGTCGGGCTGGCCGTGATCGGTGGCGCGAAGTCGGGCCAGCTGGCGGAGATCGTCGGGCCGGCCGGTCATCCGTGGTTCCACCACAGCGAATGTTCCGTCCTGGTCGTCCGCCCCTGACGGGACGTGCGCTATCGCTGCTCATCCCACCGCAGTTTGACGAAGCAGTCGACGCCGAACCGTTCGAATACGCGCCGTCGCCGAGCTGACAGCTGCGGTCCGGCTGTTTCGGCGTCGATGAGCTGCGGATCGGTGACCGCATAGGTCCGCCCGTGGACGGTGATCGTGGCGTGCCCGGATGCGACCACGTTGCGCAGCCAGTCAATTCCGGTGCCGTACGGCAACGGCACGATCACACCGTCCACTACCCGGTCGGCCACCACCGGCGTGGTGTAGGTCTTTCCGGAGCGCCGCCCGGTGTGCTGCAGAGCCGCGGCATACCAGTGCTCGCGGCCTGCCAACAGCAACATCGCCGGGTTCAACACATGCATGTTGAAGGTCCGTACCGCGTCCCGAATCATCCTGTTGACAGACATCTGGCGATTGTCGTGCTCCGAAGGAATGGTCGGACAGAGCCGACCGGACCGGAACCGAAGTGACTTAAGGCATCTGCGAGAAGCTGCCGGGTAGCTGCGATATCGCGAAGACAACCGCCGGCGGCGTAAGTGACTTTCGTCTCTATTTCCCCCATCCGGGTTCGCGAACGATGGGTTGCAGCGACCGAAAGGGATCACCGATGATGCCGCCGAGCACCTCGATGGACAAGGACCTGGAGTCCATCTCGTGGGACTTCCTCGAGTCCGAGTTCACCGGACCCACCTACGCCGGGTGGTCGATCGACCGGCGGCTCCAGGTCTACCTTCACCATCACGGACTGGCTGCGATCGCCGATGACGGAACCGCATGCGCCGCCCTGTTGGAGCGGGTGATGGCGAACATCGGTCCCGCGCTCCGTCGCGGAGTGTTGAGTCCGCCGAAAGACCAGGTTCCGTCATGACGATCATTCACAAGACCCCGGGAACGTGGCGCCTGCCGCCCAACTTCTCCGACTACCAGCAGACCCGGGCGGCCTTCGACTGGGCCGAGGTTCCCGACGTCTGTGCCGGTATGACCTCCGGCGGATGCAATATCGCCTACGCCGCGGTCGACAGGCACGTCGACGGCCCCACGGCGGCCCGCACCGCGCTGCGGTTCGTTACTCGATCGGATCGGGACGGCGCACCGGTCACACGCGATCTGACGTACGCCGAACTCGCCCGCCTCACTGCGCGATTCACCAATGTGTTGCGCTCGCTGGGCATCGGGAAAGGCGACCGGGTCTTCACCATGATGGACCGCGTTCCCGAGCTGTACATCACCATCCTCGGTGCGCTGCGCAACGGTAGCGTGGTGTCCCCGCTGTTCTCCGCGTTCGGCCCCGAACCGATCGCCACCAGGATCGACATCGGCCAAGCCGACGTGTTGGTCACCACCAGGGCCCTCTACCGGCGCAAGATCGCCAAGATCCGGGACCGGCTGGCCTCGGTCCGGTATGTGATCCTCGTCGGAGACGACGGAAAAGCAGGAGGCGTCGACGCCGGCGGTGAGGACGGATCTCAGGACGCACCGCTGGATTTCTGGCACCGGATGGACGCCGTCGACGACCTCGCCCCCATCGAGCCCACCACGGCCGACGACCCTGCCCTGCTGCACTTCACCAGCGGCACCACCGGCACGCCCAAGGGCGCCATCCACGTCCACGGCGCCGTGGTGATGCATTTCGTCACCGGGTCCTACGCTCTCGACCTGCACCCTGACGACATCTTCTGGTGCACCGCCGATCCCGGATGGGTCACCGGCATGTCGTACGGCGTGATCACTCCCCTGCTGCACGGTGTCACCTCGATTGTCGACGAGGCGGAGTTCGACGCCGACCGCTGGTACCGGATCCTGCAGGACCAGAACGTGAGCGTGTGGTACACCGCGCCGACGGCGATCCGCATGCTGATCAAAGCGGGACCCGAAGCGGCCCGGGACTATCGGTTTCCCCGGCTGCGGTTCATCGCCAGCGTCGGCGAACCCCTCAATCCCGAAGCAGTCTGGTGGGGAGAACGTGTGTTGGGCCTGCCGATCCACGACAACTGGTGGCAGACCGAGACCGGCGGCATCATGATCGCCAACACCCCGGCCTTCGATATCAAGCCGGGCTCGATGGGCCGGCCACTGCCCGGCGTCGACGCCTTCGTCGTCCGCCGCGGTGAGGACGGCTCCGTGTCGGTTGTCGACGAGCCCGATGTCGAGGGTGAGCTGGCCCTGAAAACGGGATGGCCGTCGATGTTCCGCGGCTACCTGCACCAGGAGGAGCGCTACCGGAAATCCTTCACCGACGGCATGTACCTGACGGGTGATCTCGTCAAACGCGACGCCGACGGCTACTTCTGGTTTGTCGGTCGCGCCGACGACGTCATCAAATCAGCCGGACATCTCATCGGTCCGTTCGAGGTGGAGAGCGCGTTGACCGATCATCCCGCGGTAGCAGAGGCGGCCGTCATCGGAATTCCGGATCCGACCGTCGGCGAGGTGGTGAAGGCATTCGTCACAGTCAAGGACGGGCACGACGCCGACGACGCGCTGCGACTGGAGTTGCTGGGGCACGCCCGCAAACGGCTCGGAGCTGCGGTGGCGCCCAAGCACATCGAGTTCGTCGACTCGCTGCCGCACACCCGCAGCGGCAAGATCATGCGCCGCCTGTTGAAGGCCCGCGAACTGGGCCTGCCCGAAGGTGACACGTCCACCATCGAATCGGCGCCCGACACCCACGTGACAGAGGCCGCACTATGACCGACACCGAGACCACGACCGACACCGAGCTGGCCCGGGCACTGCTCTCCGACATGGTGCGGGTGCGGCGCATGGAGGAGAAATGCGCAGAACTATACGGCGAAGGCAAGATTCGCGGATTCCTGCACCTTTATGTCGGTGAGGAGGCGGTGGCCGCCGGCTCCTTGCGTGCCCTGGCCGCCGGCGACGCCGTGGTCGCCACCTACCGCGAGCACGCACATGCGTTGTTGTGGGGCATCCCGATGAAATCGATCATGGCCGAGATGTTCGGTAAGCAGCAGGGCTGCTCTCGAGGCCGTGGCGGGTCGATGCATCTGTTCGACGCCGCCACCCGGTTCTACGGCGGCAATGCCATCGTCGCCGGCGGCCTGCCGGTCGCGGCGGGGTTGGCGTTCGCCGACAAGATGCTCGGCCAATACCGGGTGACGGCCTGCTATTTCGGCGAGGGGGCGGTCGCCGAAGGTGCGTTCCACGAATCGCTGAATATGGCCGAGCTGTGGCAGCTGCCGGTGCTGTTCTGTTGCGAGAACAACCGGTATGCGATGGGCACCGCGCTGGAGCTGGAGCAGTCACAGCCGGACCTCACGGTGAAGGCGGCGTCCTACCGGATCCCCACCCTCGCGGTGGACGGGATGGACGTCGCCGCCTGCCACGATGCCGCCCGACAGGGTGCCGACCACATCCGCAACTCCGGCGGCCCGTTCTTCATCGAGTTCCGCACGTATCGATTCCGTGCGCACTCGATGTTCGACCCCGAGCTCTACCGGGACAAGGCCGAAGTCGAGGTATGGCGCCACCGCGACCCCATCGCCGCGTTCTGCGGGAAATGCCTCTCCGATGGCACCCTGACCGCGCAGGACGTCGGCGCCATCGAGGCCGAGGCCGACCGTGAGGTCGCCGACGCGGTGGCGTTCGCCGAGGCCGGAACATGGGAGAGCGTCGACGATCTCGAACGCGATGTGGTGACACCACCCTCGGAGATGGTCTCGTGAAGACGACCTATCGCACCGCGATCCACGACGCGATCCGCGACGCCATGCGCGCGGACACTCGGGTGGTGTTGCTGGGGGAAGACGTCGGCCGCTACGGGGGAACGTATGCCGTGTCCAAGGGTCTGCTCGACGAGTTCGGCCCGGATCGGGTGCGCGACACCCCCCTGTCGGAGCTGGGTTTCGTGGGAATCGGCATCGGGGCTGCCCTGGGCGGGCTGCGCCCGATCGTCGAGGTGATGACCGTGAACTTCAGCCTGTTGGCGCTCGATCAGATCGTCAACACCGCTGCGGCACTGCGCCACATGTCCGGCGGCCAGTTCTCGGTTCCACTCGTGGTGCGGATGGCCACCGGCGCTGGCCGGCAGCTGGCAGCGCAGCACTCACACAGCCTCGAGGGGTGGTACGCGCACATCCCCGGCATCAAGGTGGTGGCCCCGGCGACCGTGGAGGACGCCTACGGAATGCTCGGCGCCGCACTCGCCGACCCGGACCCGGTCATCATCTTCGAGCACGTCCAGCTCTACAACACGGCGACAGACATCGAGACGCTGGGGCCCACCGAACTGTCCGGTGCCGCGGTCCGTCGCAGCGGAGCCGATGTCTCGGTGATCACCTATGGCGGTTGCCTACCGAAGGTCCTGGATGCGGCCAATGAGTTGGCCCTGGCCGGAATCGACTGCGAGGTCGTCGATCTGCGGTCGCTGCGCCCCCTGGACACCGACACCGTCGTCGCGTCGGTGAGCAAGACCCACCGCGCGGTGATCGTCGACGAGGCGTGGCGCACCGGCAGCCTGGCGGCGGAGATCAGCGCCCGCATCGTCGAGAACGCATTCTTCGAACTCGACGCGCCGATCGGCAGGGTCTGCAGCGCCGAGGTACCGATGCCGTACGCCAAACACATGGAGCAGGCTGCACTGCCGCAACCCGCCACGATCGTCGCGGCCGTGAAGAGCCTCTTCGGTAGCCGACCATGATCGAGTTCAAGATGCCGGCCCTCGGCTCGGACATGGACGAGGGCACCCTGCAGGAATGGCTCGTCAAACCGGGCGACCAGGTGGCTCGCGGCCAGGTGGTCGCCGTCGTCGAGACGACCAAGGCCGCAGTGGAGATCGAATGCTGGCACGCCGGAACGGTTCAGGATCTGCTGGTACCGGTCGGTGACACAGTTCAGGTGGGCACGCCGCTGGCGACCCTGGTGGGTTCCGACGAAACCGACGGCGGCACCCGGTCGGAGCCGGCCGTGGAAGCCGCGGGGCCAGCCGTCGTGGAGCCGGCCGTCGCGGTCCCACCGAGCCCATCAGGTGCGTTCCACCGGCGCCGCTGGGTATCCCCCGCTGCGCGCCGGCTGGCCGCCTCACTGAGCGTCGACGTCGACGCGCTGACCGGCAGCGGCCCGCAAGGGGCGGTCACCCTCAGCGACGTGGAGCACGCGGCGGCGGCGGCTCCCCGCGAGAAGCCAAAGGCCACCGCGGTTTCCGACCGTGCCGCTCAGATGCGTAAGTCCATCGCAGCGGCGATGAGCCGATCGAAGCGGGAGATCCCGCACTACTACCTGGCCGACGAGATCCTCATGGACCGGGCACTGACCTGGCTGACCGAGCGCAATGCGCAGCGGCCGATCACCGAACGCGTGCTGCCGGCCGTGCTGCAACTCAAAGCCGTGGCCGTCGCGGCAGCACGCTACGGCGAGTTCAACGGATTCTGGCGTGAGCAGGGCTACGACGCTGCGGCCGGGGTGCATGTCGGCGTCGCGATCTCGTTGCGCGGAGGCGGACTGGTGGCGCCCGCCATCCATGATGTGCCGGAGAAGAATCTCGATGAGTTGATGGCGGACCTCACCGATCTGGTCGCCCGCGCCAGGGCAGGGTCGCTGCGCAGCTCGGAGATGTCGGATCCGTCCATTACCGTCACGAACCTTGGTGACAAGGGCGTCGACACCGTGTTCGGGGTGATCTACCCCCCGCAGGTCGCTCTGGTCGGTTTCGGCAAAGCCGCGCAACGGGTGTGTGCGATCGACGGGGGCATCCGGATCGCCACCACGGTGCAGGCGTCGCTCGCCGCCGATCACCGCGCCAGCGACGGCCACCGGGGCGCGTTGTTCCTGGACGCGATCAACCAACTGCTGCAGCAACCAGATGAACTCGAGAAGTGAGGCCCGACCATGGAGCACGACGATGTCCGCGGCGAAGTCCTGTCCGTGCTGACCACGATCGCCCCTGAAGTCGAACCCGACGACATCAGTGACGATCTCCTGCTTCGTGATCAGGTCGATCTCGACTCGATGGACTGGCTGAACTTCCTCGTCGGACTCCACAAGCGACTCGACATCGACATCCCCGAATCCGATTACGCGTCGTTGCGGACCCTCGACGACATCGTGCGATACGTCGCCCAGCACGCGGCCCGCTGACGAGCGCGCTCACCCGGGCGTGGGGCCGTCAGGCTTGGCTGCCCGTCCGACCGCCGCCGTCGTCGATCATTGACTTCCAGGCACGCTCCCAGGCAGCGTCACGCTGCCGGGCCAGGCGCAGGCGCAGCCACACGGTCAGACCCGCCACCGACGCCACCACGCTCAGCCAGAACCCGGCCGCCACGGCCAGGGCGTCAGCTCCCGCCCGCCACTTCGGGGGCGGCTGCCTGACCTGGTCGCCGTCCTCGTCCACCCAGAGCTGCAGGTGGTCACCGACTTCCGTCGCAGAGCCGACCTCGACCTCGCCGCGCCGCTCGACGTCGCCGACACGCCATTCGACCGGCGCGGTGATGACCACACGGTCGGACTGCATGTTCGACGCCGGGCTGCCCGTCACCGTGGCGACCACCGCCTGATGACTGCGGGCCTCCTCGGAGTAGAGGTGAGCGCGGGTTTCGTGGACGGCGGTGCCGATCGCGCCGGCGATCGGCGTGACGACGACGACGGCCGTGAACGCCAGGACCAGCACCAGGGCTTCGACTCGGTCATTGGTCCGAACCAAGGGGCTGCTCCCGAAGGCGCGCGCCAACCAACTCCGTCGGAGGTAGAACGTCACGGTGTCCATCAGATGCCTCCTGTGCCGCCGTCACGCGCCTGCTGATACATCGATCCTGGCAACGACGGCGCCGTCGCCCCAGGGGCGAACGGCCTTACGACGGTCACAGGACGAAGGGACCGCGGGCCTCGGCATCGGTGACGAACGACCCTGGTCATCGACGGAGCCAGCCCTTAGTCTCCACTCAGCCGAACAGGTGGGGGCACGATGTCAGAGAATGCGGCCGGGTACGGAATCGTCGTCGGTGTCGACGGGTCGGCGCAGTCCGATTCAGCTGTCCGATGGGCAGCGCACGAAGCCGTGATGCGCGCTCTGCCGCTGACACTGATGCACGTCGTCACGCCCGTCATCGTGGGCTGGCCGATGGGTCCGGTCCAGGCGAACATCGCCGAATGGCAGGAGGACAACGCGCGCGCGGTCATCGCTGCGTCGCAGAAGGTCTTGTACGCCAGTGCAACCGAGGGCGAACTGCAGCAGGTGCGCGTCGAGATCCGATACGCGGGCGCCCTCACGGCGCTCGTCGACGCCACACCGAACGCCTGGATGGTCGTCGTGGGCAGCAGCGGCATCGGCGGCGTCGGCCGTGCGGTGCTGGGCGCGGTCAGCGGTGGATTGTTGCACCATGCCCGCTGCCCGGTGACCGTCGTCCACGACGACGGCCGCCCCACTGATCCGGAGTCGCCGGTGTTGCTGGGCATCGACGGCTCACCCGCATCCGAAGCGGCCACTGCGTTCGCCTTCGACGAGGCATCCCGCCGGGGTGTGGATCTTGTTGCGCTGCACGCGTGGAGTGACGTCGGCGTCTTCCCGATCCTCGGCGAGGACTGGCATCAGTACGAGGACCAGGGCCACGAAGCGCTGGCCGAACGTCTGGCCGGCTGGCAGGAGCAGTATCCCGACGTCGACGTTCACCGGCGGATCGTGTGCGACAGGCCCGGTCGGTGGTTGATCGACGAATCCCAGAACGCAGGGTTGGTCGTCGTGGGCAGCCGCGGTCGCGGCGGGTTCACCTCGATGCTTCTGGGTTCGGTGAGCGCTGCGGTGGCCCGGGCCGCACACGCGCCGGTGACCGTCGTCCGCAGCTAGACACTCCCGATAGTCACGCCGGGGTGATGAGCCCGTAGTGGCCGTCGTAGCGGTGGTAGAGCAGGTTGGCCCGGCCTTGAGCGGCGTCGATGAAGAACAGGAACGGCAAGTCGAGGATCCCGAGCCGTTCGGTCGCTTCCTCGACCGTGATGCAGGGAGCCGGCTGCGAACTGAACGTCACCGGCAGTTCGAACGGTGCCAGCTGGTCCGGCGACACCGCTACCACCTGGGCGAGCCGGTAGTCCGTCGGACCGGTGCGGTAGAGCACACTGGCGATACCGCTGCCCTGCTCGGCGAACAGGTGGAACTGGTAGTCGAGCAGCTCCATTTCGAGGGCGGCTTCGTCGATGGTGCAGGCTGCCATGGTGAACGACTTGCGGCGGATGATCTGGCGGTCCTCAGCAGGCCGGGGATGATGGTGTGGCCGCTGGGTGGGCTCGGATTGATGGCGCCACTCGTGCGGGGCCTTTTCGGGCAGCCGGCCGCGACGCGCTTCCCAGTGCTCGGCCGTCTTGTCCAGCAGGCGCCGCAACCGTTCGTCGAGCTGATCGATGGCTTCGCGCGCGGTGGCGGCATCCACCTGGGCCCGGATGAGCCGGCCGTCGACGTCGAGGTTGGCCTGAGCGACAACCGGTCGTCGCACCGCCGGGTCAGTGTGCCGGGTGAGCCTGACACGTGCGTGCAGCACCGGCCGACCGGTGAACCTGGCGATCTCGCTGATTCGGTTGCGGGCGTACTCGGCGGCGCCTGGCAGCCGACCGTCGGTCGTCACGGTGACATCGATGGTATCCGGCAGGTCGGCTTTGTTGCTCATGCTCTACTTCCTACGCCGCTGCCACGGCTGCGGGGAGGGCCAAAGGTCACTGCGACTCCGTTGTCCGGCAACAGATCTCTGTGGCTTCCTTCACCGAGTCCGCCAGGGGTCGGGAGGTGTCGATGTCGTGGGCACCGCTGCGATCGCAACCGGCATCGGCGAGGGCCGCGGCGATCTGCGGCGTGGCATCCGAGTCCGACCGCGGTCTGCGCTCGATCCTGGCCGATGCCTCGGTGATCGGTACGGAACAGTTGAATTCGACCAGTGCTGCCGATGTCCGGCCGGCGAGGTCGTGTGCGCCGTCCCGCTGCCCGGCCTCTCTCCACGTGCCGTCCAGGATCACCGAATGCCCGGTGCGCAACCAGGCCTGGGCCTCGCGTAGTACCGCGTGGTACACCGCGGCAACGTTTTCCGGTGAGTACAGACCGGCGTTGAGCTCGCCGGCCGCGCCACAGATCACGCCGTCTTCCTGCAACCGCCGACGCACAGCGTCGGTCGAGACGACGTGGGCTGCCATCTGCGCAGCCAAAGCTGTTGACAGAGTAGTTTTTCCGGTTCCTGGACCGCCGCTGACGATGACGAGCCGAACGGCGCCTGCGCGCAGCCGCTGCACGGCGATGCCGAGATGCCGGCGGGCGTCGTCGGCTGCCTCGGGGTGGCCCTGCGAGACCCGCACGCAGTCGACCTTGGCGCGGACGAGTGCACGGTAGGCGACGTAGAAGTCGACCAACGAGCTCGGTGCGGGGGCCCGAGCCAGCTGTGTGTACCGAGCGAGGAAGTGGTCGGCGAGGTCACGCCTTCCGAGAAACTCCAGGTCCATCGCGAGGAACGCGGCATCGTCGATGCCGTCGACGTAGCGGAGTCGGTCGTCGAACTCCAGGCAGTCCAGCAGCGCGGGCCCCTCGGGCAGACAGAAGATGTCGTCGGACAGCAGGTCGGCGTGTCCGTCGAGGATGTGGCCCTCCTCGATGCGACGGGTGAACAGCTCCTCACGGCCTGCGACGAACTGACCGGCCAGGCGCGTCACCTCCCGAACCGAGTCCTGCGGCAGCACGTGCTCGGTGAACGCCTCCAATTCGCGCAGGTTCTGCTGCCATCGTCCCCAGACGGCCTCGACAGAACCCTGGCTGTCGATTGCGGGTCCGCGCTCCGCCGTCGAATGGAAGCGCGCCAGCACGCCCGCGATGGCGAGCAGTTCGTCGCTGACCGGTCGCCCGCTGTTGACCAGCGTTGACAGCCGTGCCGAATCCGGGTGTCGCCGCATGACGATCACCGGTTCCGGCTGGCCGCCCTGCGGATCGCTCAGATGGACCACCCCGAGGTAGCTGCCCGGCGCGAGCCGCCTGTTCAGGGTGAGCTCGTGCTGGCACGCGCGTTCCCGATCGGCAGTGGTGCTGAAGTCCAGGAAGTCGGTCGCCACCGGCTTTTTGACCTTGTATGCCTTGTCACCGAGTAGCAGGACGACGCCGGTGTGTGTTTCTCGCACCTGCGCGGCCAGGTCACCGTTCATGCCCTCAAGGCTCGACCACGGGCATCGGTGTCGCCAGAGCAATAGGCCACCGCACAGAGGACCATTGGCCCTGGCCTGCCCCACAGGGTCGGACCACGATGGTGATGAATGAGGAGGTAGTACCGATGCGGGACTTTCCGGTGGATGCCGAGATCATCAAAGGCGCGGTGCAGCTGGCCTGCCGGGCGCCGTCGGTGCACAACAGCCAGCCCTGGCGCTGGACACTCGAGGGTGATGCCGTCCATCTGTTCATCGATCCAGACCACGTCGCCCCGTCCACCGACCGTTCCGGCCGGGAGGCGTTGATCAGCTGCGGAGCGGTCCTCGACCACTTCCGGGTGGCGATGGCCGCGTCCGGGTGGACCGCCCACGTCGAACGCTTTCCCAACCCCAATGACCTCGACTATCTGGCCTCGATCGATTTCAGCGCGAACACGTTCGTCACAGAGGGGCATCGCCGTCGCGCCGAGGCGATCCTGGCCAGGCGCACCGATAGGCTCCCGTTCGCCGCGCCACCGGATTGGAAGCTGTTCGAGTCGGAACTGCGCGCCACGCTCGATACCGCAGCGGTGCCGGTCGCGGTGGTCGCGGAGGAGCATCGACCACAACTCGCGCAGGCCTCTGATCTTGTCGAGTCGCTGCGTCTGTACGACTCGTCCTACCACAAGGAAATCCATTGGTGGACCTCAGGTGCGGCCCGCGACGAAGGCATCCCGCAGAGCGCGCTGGTCTCGGCGGCCGAAGGCGACCGCGTCGACGTCGGGCGCAGCTTTCCGGTCACCAGCGACTCGCACCGGCGTGCAGAAGTCAGCGAGGACCGCTCCAAGATCGTGGTGTTGTCGACGTTCGACGACACCCGTGACAGCGTGTTGCGGTGTGGAGAAGCGTTGTCCGCCCTTCTCCTCGACGCCACGATGGCAGGGCTGGCCACCTGCACGGTGACTCACCTGATGGAGTTGCCGGCTACCCGGGAGATCGTGGCGACGCTGAGCGGGTCGAACACGCCACAGGTCCTGGTCCGGGTCGGGCTCGCCCCGGCCGCCGCCGATGTCCCTGCCCCGACCCCGCGCCGGCCGATCGACGAGGTCTTCGAAGTCCGGCGCGTCGCCCCGCAGAATTAGCCTGTCCTCACCCAGCCGACCGGTTCGGCGTCATCCGGGAACTGCAGAACGTACTCTCTGGGTAGCGGGTGATCGGCAGGGAGGACGTCGTGTGGTGAGAGTATTTCTCGTCGACGACCACGAAGTGGTTCGTCGCGGGCTGGTCGACCTCCTCAGCGCCGACGACGACCTCGAAGTCATCGGCGAGGCAGGATCGGTGTCACAGGCGTTGGCCCGGATACCGGCTCTGGCGCCCGACGTCGCCGTCCTGGACGTCCGGCTGCCCGACGGCAACGGCATCGAGCTGTGCCGAGACCTGCTCTCGCTGCTCCCGGACCTGCGATGCCTGATGCTGACGTCGTTCACCTCCGACGAGGCGATGCTGGACGCGATCCTTGCCGGCGCCAGCGGATATGTCATCAAGGACATCAAGGGCATGGAACTCGCCGCAGCCATCAAGGAAGTGGGCGCCGGTCGTTCGTTGCTCGACAACAGAGCGGCAGCGGCGTTGATGGCCAAACTGCGTCACGACGCCGACCATTCCGATCCGCTGTCCGCGCTCAGCGATCAGGAGCGGGTGTTGCTGGACCTTCTCGGCGAGGGGTTGACCAACAAGCAGATCGCGGCGCGGATGTTTCTCGCCGAGAAGACCGTGAAGAACTACGTCTCCAGGCTCCTGGCGAAACTCGGCATGGAACGGCGCACCCAGGCGGCGATATTCGTCTCCAAGCTGGATCAGTCCCGCCACCCCGCGGAGTGACGGCGGCCCGCGTGCTACGGCCTGCAGATCATGATCGGAATCCTGCTGTGCTGCAGAAGATTCATGCTCGTCGAGCCCAGCAGCGCGCTGGCGACGGTGTTGCGGCCTCGGGTGCCGACCACCAGTAGCTGAGCGTCGGCTCTACGTCCCAGCAATGCCTTGGCCGGGCTGGCCGCTTCGATGCGGAATTCGGCACTGACACCCGGATAGCGCTTGTTGGCTCGGTTGACGGCGTCGGCCAGCCGACTCCACTCTGCGGCTTCCAACGCCTCCCAGTCGATCAGGAACGGGATGCTGACCGGCGCCGCGGGTGTGCGCATCGGCCAGGAATACACCACGCGCACCGGTGCGCCGAGGCAGTCGGCCACCATGAACGCATTGTCCAGAGCGCTGCTCGCGGCCGGCGTGAAGTCGAACCCGACGACCACCGCACGATCGTCGTCGGGCATCTGTCCGCCACGCCAGACCACGACCGGACAGCAGGCATGGGTGGCCACCGACACGGTGGTCGATCCGACCAGCAATGCCACCGCAGGTGTCAACCCGTCACCGCCCAGCACCACCAACCGTGCGCCACGACTGGCGTCGATCAATGCCTTGTCGACCGGAATGTCAAGCGCCTCAGTGCTGATCGACAGCGCGGGACGATCGGCGCGCACCGCTTCGGCGGCTTCTTTGAGCAGGATCGTGACCGCGTCGTCCTGGTAGCTCATCGCGGCGGCGGCGATTGCCGCTGCTGACTCGGTCAGGTTGCGTCCGATGCTGGGCAGCGCGTGCACGATGTGCAACCCGGTGCGAAGTTGTGCGGCGATGACCCCCGCCCAGCGTGCCGCCGCGATTGCACCTTCCGAGCCGTCGACCCCGACGACGACGGGTGGATCGTTCTCCGGCATCAGGACTGCCGCGCGACGATCACCGGAATCCGGGCTCCCTGAACCACCGCCGAACTGACCGAACCGAGCACCAGTCCGGCGATGCCGCCGCGGCCATGGCTACCGACCACCAGTAATCGGGCGGATTCGGACAGGTCGAGCAGTTCGTGCACGGGGTTGTTCATCTTGACGATCCGGCGCACCGTGACGTCGGGATAGCGCTCCTGCCAGCCTGCGAGTCGTTCTCCGAGTATCTCCTCGGCCCGCTCGCTGACGTTTGGCCAGCCGACGTCGATGAAGTCGTCGGTGCTCTCCAGCCACGTGTGTAGTGCCACGAGGTCGACGCCTCGCCGTGAGGCTTCGTCGAAGGCGATCTGCACCGCCCGCTCAGATGCCGGCGAGCCGTCGATGCCGACCACGACCGGGGCGTCGGCAGGCCGGTCCCGCGTCGGGTCGTCGTCGTGGATGACAGCCACGGGGCAGTGGGCATGGCGTACCAGCCCCGAGCTGACCGAACCCAGCAACGCCCGCTGGATGGCGCCGGAACCCCGGCAGCCGACCACGACCATCTCGGCATCCTTCGACAAATTCACCAGCACCGCGCGCGGACTGTCCGATGCGACGTGTTGGTCCACCGAGACCGTGGTGTCGGTCGGCAGCTCCTGCTGGGCGATCCGGGTCGCATCCTCGAGCAGGACTGCGCCCCGCGCGCGCTGCGCCTCCCAGTACTCCGCGGGCAACGGGACGTCCAACCATGCCGCGGCGGTCGGATCGGTCAGTGCGTGAACCAGGGTCAGCCGCGCGCCCCGCATCCCGGCTTCGCGGGCCGCCCAGGCGACCGCTGCGTCGGACTGCGGTGAGCCGTCCACCCCCACCACGATCCCGTAGTGCGAAGAATTGTCGGACATGACATTTCCCTTCGACGGTGAGGTCGAGGCATGGTTTGCGTCGTGGCCTTACGCTATCTCGGCGATCGCGGCACGTCTGCTGGCGTTGGTCCCGCCGGCAGAGGCCTAAAGACCTCCCGACGGCCCTGACCACCGGTCCTAACGGTTGGCGCTCACTTCGGTCACGAACGATCACCGTCGAGCCGGATCCGGTGGCAGGGGTGTTTGGATCGGGCGAGCCGCCGACACGGACGACGGCCCGGAGGTTGCGGTATGGACTCGCTCGGGACGGCACAGCTGATCTCGCTGTTGCTGGCGGTCACCGTGGTCGCAACGCTGTCCGGCTTCTTCGCGGCCGTCGTGACCCGCCGGCCGAGACGACGCACCCGCGGGATCTTCGTGGCGGGCGTGGTGTGCGGAGTTCTGGCACGCGAGCTCGTTCGAGGGCGGCGTCGTGCCCTCGCGCTCGGTTCGAGGGTGAAGCTGTTCCGCTGACGGTGTTACAGGTGTGACAGCTGTGAAAACTGGGTAGATACTGGCGGACGATCGCCCACACGCTTCAGGTCGAGGAGAGACCGTGGCAATCCGCCCCGCCGCCCGGCGCGCCGCCTTGTCAGCCCTTGCTGTCCTCATCGGGCTGAGCGCCCTGAGCGCCCTGAGCCCCGCGACCGCCGTCGCCGCGCCGCAGTGCAACGACATCGAGATCGTGTTCGCCCGGGGCACCGACGAGCCCGCCGGGCTCGGCAGAGTGGGCAGAGCGCTGGTGGACAACCTGACGCCAATGATCGAGGACCAGACGATCGGGTCCTATGCGGTGAAGTACCCGGCTTCGTGGGACTTCCTTCAGGTCGCGGTGGGAGCCAATGACGCCAGCAGACGGATCCAGTCCATCGCCGCCACCTGTCCCGACAGCAAGATCGTGCTCGGCGGTTACTCGCAGGGTGCCGCCGTCATCGACGTGGTCACCACATCACCGGTCGCCGCGCTCGGCTACAACGCGCCGTTACCGGCCTCGGTGGTTCCCCACGTCGCCGCCGTCGCGGTGTTCGGCAACCCCGCGGCACGACTCGGTCGACCGTTGACGATCCTGAGCCCGGACTTCGGCGCCCGCACCGCCGACCTGTGCAACACCAACGACCCGATCTGTTCGCGTGGCGACGATTTCGACGCCCACCGCCGCTACCCACAGTCCGGCCTGGTCAAGCTCGCCGCGCAGTGGATCACCAGGCACGTCCAGCAGCAGGAGCCGTCAACTGCGAACTCCTAGTTCCCGCAGTCGGTCGTGATAAGCCTGCACACTGGCCAGTTTGACGTCCTCATAACCCCGCACCATGTCCGCCAGGCCGGCCACCTCCACGGCCCGGTCATAGTTGGACGGCTCCAACTCGGCGGCCAGCCGGCGCACCACGGTGATGTACTCGGTCAGCAGCCCACGCTCGACCCTGCGCACGTGGGCGTAGCCGAAAGGATCGAACTTGGTCCCCCGCAGCCGTTTTCCCTTCGCCAGCATGCGCAGAACGACGTGGCTGTGCGGGCCGAGACCGATCTTCTTCTGCAGGCCCATCGCCCGCAGCGCCGGTGGGTGCAGCTGGTAGGTCAGTTTCTCGCCGGTCGGAAACTGCTCGTGCACCGACGACAGGAACCGTGGGTCGGTCAGCAGCCGTGCCACTTCGTACTCGTCCTTGTAGGCGGTGAACTTGTAGAGACCCCTGGCGACGGTCTCACTGAACTCGGTCCGCTCCCCCACCGCGCGCTCCGCCGTCCAGACCGATTCGAGCACAGCGACATAGCGGCGGGCGACCGTCTCGCTCTGGAATGCGATGAGGTCTGCCGCCCGCCGGGTGATGAGGTCACCGACGTGCCCGAAGAACGTGGTGCCGTCCAGGACCCGGGGGGCGACCACCGCCCTGGTCGGCGCAGACGCCGGCGCGACGAGTTCACCGAACCGCGCGGGGTCGGCGACCGCCAGCCGGCCCCAGCGGAACGCCGCGATGTTGGACTCAACGGCAACACCGTTGATCGCGATGGCCTCCTCGACGTGTTCGGCCGGAATCCTCAGCGCACCGCTCTGATGAGCGGCACCGATGAGCAGGAAGTTGGCGGGGGCCGTGTCACCGAAGAGGGCGCGGGAGACCGCCAGGGCGTCGAAGGAGTGCACACTGCGTGACACCTGATCCAACCGGTGGAGTAGATAGGCCGTTTCCGGGTACGCGATCGTCTTGTCGTACACCATCTCTCCGGTGGGCGTCTTGCTCGTCGACACCACGCAGACGGTTCTGGCTGGATCCCCGTAACCGAGGTTCTTGGCGTCGGCGGCGACCAGCAGATCGAAGCCGACGATGCAGTCCGCGCCGGCGGGGGCGAGCCGGTTGGCGGGGTCGATCGTGCCCGCAGCGAACCGCAGGTGGGACACGACGGGGCCGGCCTTCTGGCTCAGCCCGGTCTGGTCCAGGCTCGCCACGTCGTAGCCGGTGCGCAGCGCCGCGGTGGCGAGCACCTGGTTCGCGGTGACGATGCCGGTGCCGCCGATCCCGGCGAAGAGTACGTTGTGCGTGCCGGCCACGGGTTCCAGCTCGACATCGGGCAGAACCGGCGGCTCCCGCCGGGGCCGGGTACGGCGCGACGCCCTCGCGGGCTGCACCTCGACGGTGACGAACGACGGGCAGTCACCGTCGAGGCAGCTGTAATCGGTGTTGCAGGAGCTCTGGTCGATGCGCGTCTTGCGACCGAACTCGGTGTCCACCGGTTGCACCGACAGGCAACTGGACTTCACACCACAATCCCCGCAGCCCTCGCACACTGCTTCGTTGATCAGCACCCGGGTGGTGCGGGCGGGCAGCGTCCCGCGCTTGCGTTGTCTGCGCGCATCGGCGGCACAGTGCTGGTCATAGATCAACACGGTGACACCTTTGACGGCACGGAGACGTTTCTGCGCCTCGTCGAGGCGGTCACGGTGCCAGACGACGGTTCCGGGGGCCAGGGCACGCTTATGGTGGCGCCTGGGATCCTCGGCGCAGATGATGATCTGCTTGACGCCCTCGGAGGTCAGTTTGTGCGTCAGCTCGGCCACCGAGAGCGCACCCTCGGCGTGTTGGGCGCCCGTCATCGCCACCACGTCGTTGAACAGCAGCTTGTAGGTGATGTTAACGCCTGCCGCGACGCAGGCCTGCACCGCTAGCTGACCGGAGTGGAAAAACGTTCCGTCGCCGATGTTCTGGAACAGATGAGGGACGTCGGTGAAGGGTGCCTGGCCGATCCACTGGCTGCCTTCTCCCCCCATCTGGGTGAGCCCGGTGACGGCGGTGTCCGTGCGGCCGGACATCGTCACCATGGTGTGGCAGCCGATCCCGCCGCCCGCCAGTGAGCCCTCCGGCACGACGGTCGACCGGTTGTGCGGGCAGCCGCTGCAGAAGTACGCACGCCGTTGCGCGGGAAGCACTTCCAGCGACAGAGCCGGTGGCAACGCCTTGGTGAGCGCCAACCGCCCGTCGAGGACACGTCGCAGTGGAGCCATCAGCCGCCCGGCGGTCAGTTCGCCGCCGGCGGGCACCAGCGGTTTCCCGGCGGCGTCCTTCTTGCCGACGATTCGCGGGGCGCCGGCAAGGCCGTAGAGGATCTCCCGAACCTGACTCTCGATGAACGCCGTCTTGTCCTCGACGACCAGGATCTCGTCGAGACCGTCGGCGAAGGTGGTGACGCGGTCGGGCCCCAGCGGGGTGGGCATGCCGATCCGCAACAGCCTGACACCACCACGGTGCAGTGCGAAGTCGTCGGCGCCGAGGTCGTGCAGTGCCTGCCGTAGGGAGTCGAACGTCGTTCCCGTGGCGGCGATCCCGATCCTGGCGTGCGGCGGGTCGAGCTCGATGACGTCCAGACCGTTGGCGGAGCCGTAGGCACGGATCACCTCCGCCCGCGGTCCGTACAGGTCCGCCTCGGCATCGAGGCTGGCGGCCGGTGCCGCCATCGGACGTTGCCGGTAGACGCACGGCTTTCCCTCCCAGAGCACTTCGGGCGTGACGATGTTGATGTCGACGTCACCGGCGTCGACGGACCAGGCGCCGTCGGCCACGTCGGCGACGATCTTGAGTGCGACCACACAGCCCGACGCCCGCGACAGCGCCACGCCGTGCATGGCCATCGTGACGATCTCGCGGGCGTTGCGCGGGAAGAGGACCGGGATACCGAGCGCCGCCAACGAACGCTCGCTGGCCGCGGGCACGGTGGAGGACTTCGACGCGGGATCGTCACCGACCAGCAGCAGCATCCCGCCGCGGGGGTTGGTGCCGTACATGTTCGCGTGCCGCAGGGCGTCGGTGGCCCGGTCCAGGCCGGGCCCCTTGCCGTACCAGACCCCCACCACGCCGTCGTAGAGTGCCTTGCCGGCAGGCAGGACGGCTTGGCTGCCCCACACCGACGTCGCCGCGAGTTCTTCGTTGAGGCCGGGCACGAAGGTGATGTCGTGCGCCTGCAGCACCTCAGGCATCCCGGACAGCATCCGATCGACACCACCTAGCGGGCTGCCCTGGTAACCCGACACGAACGTCGCCACCCGCAGGCCCGCGCGGGCGTCGCGCTCGTGTTGTTCGATCAGCGCCCGGGCGATGGCCTGCACCCCGGTCAGCAGAACCCGGCCCGACCCGGCGCGGTAGCGGTCGCCGAGTCTGTACGGACTCGGGTCCGGTCGGCGGATGTCCAGATCGGTCATCGGGGCCTCACCACCTCGCCGTTTGATGGGTGTGTTGCTGCCTCCAGGGTGGCACCGACATACAGACTGAGCAAGCAACGACGATCGTATTGAGCATGTTGCCCATTTCCGACGGAGCGTGACGTGCGATACTGCGCGGCATGACGAAGCTGGACCGCACCGATGCCCGTCTGCTGCTGGCGCTGTGTGATGCACCCCGGGCAACCGGGGTGCAACTGGCGGCCACGCTCAACCTCGCGCGCAACACCGTGCAGGCGCGGCTGTCGCGCTGGGAGCAGGAGAAGGTGCTCGCGCCGATCGACCGCTGCGTGTCACCGCGTGATCTCGGCTATCCGCTCAAGGCGTTCATCACCGCCGTCGTCGACCAGCATCAGCTCGAAGACGTCCTTGCGGCGCTGGAGACCATCGCTCAGGTCACCCAGGTGACGGGGCTTTCCGGTGCGGCCGACCTGTTGATCGCGGTGGTGGCCACCGACGCCGACGACCTGTACCGCCTCGCCGGACTGGTGCTCGCGGTGCCCGGCGTGCAGCGCACCACGATGTCGGTGGCAATGCACGAGGTCGTCGCCTACCGGACGCGGCCGCTGCTGGAGCAGCTGGCCCGCGGGCGGTGAACCGCCCTCCGCCGGAACGGTATTCCAGCACGCCACCACTCGCGATTTCTCTGCTGGAATACCGTTCCGGCGGGTAGGTGCTCAGAGTGCTGCGAAGCAGGGATTGGTGTCCTCTTGCGGGATCGACGCGTTGCGGCTGGAGAACTCCTCGACAACGCCGGCGTCGGTCACCGCGACGCTGTCGGCCTGGATTCCGAGCGGGTAGTTGTCGTTGAGCCGCGTGGTGAGGTCGTCGAGTGCGCTCTGCACGGCGTCGCGCGGAAACGGGCCGACGACATCGAGCACCTCGAGCTCGAGATCGCCGTCGATGACCACCGGCCTGGCCGTGACGCTGTTCTCGCCCGCCTGCAGCACGATGGTGCCCGCCGCCGGGTTGGTCACGACGCCGGTCACGAGACTGCCGACACCGGGAAGATTGTCGGCGACGGTGTCCCTGATGCCCGCCGATGTCCACGTTCAGCGTGGCATCCAGCGACCCGATGGTGCCTTTGGAGTCGCCGGAGTCCTGCAGTCGCACGTCTTCGAGGGTGACCACCGCGGTCATACCCTCTGCGGACTGCACCCGGTCCCCCGCGGTGCGTACCGAGATGTTCGTGTAGCGACCGGTGAGGTGCTGCCACAGGAACGGCGGGTTCACGCCGTAGGAGATCGTCGCGCCGTCCTCGACGACACATTCGGCCACGCCGACCAGGATGCCGTCGGCGCGATGCCTGGCGTAGAGCTCGCCGAGGGCCAGGCCGCCGACCAGCAGGGCGACCACGATGACCGCGATCAGGATGTTCGTCTGCCGGTGACGGGAACTGGCACCGCGCCCGGGGGCGGCGGGCCGCTGCGCACGGTCCACAGCAGGAGGTGGCGGCGGCGGTGGCGGCGGCCGCCGGAACTGCTCGGTGGGCACCGCATCCGCAGATGGCGCACGGATCTTCTCGGTCGGCTGATCGTGGCGGCCCGGACGCGGGAGCCGATGAGTCGCCGGGTCGGACGGCGGAGCACCCCGGTCGCGCCGGCCAGGCTGCCCGGGTCGCTGCGGCGGGTTCGTCACCTGCGCAAGTCTGCCTCATCGACCTCAGCGCCGGGTCCGACTCCTCAGCGCCTGGCAAACCCGACATGACCGAGGCGCTAGTTTCACCTCATGCAATCTGGACCGAACCCGTTGATCAGCTCCGTGCCGCGACCGCACCCGGCACGGCTGGAGACGACGGCGTACCCGGTCCACCAGCTGATCGACGCCCGATTCGGGGACATGGACGCCAACGGACACCTCAACAACGTCGCGCTGGAATCGCTGCACGAGAACACCCGGGCCGGCCTCAACCGGCAGGTGTTCCCTGACGTGTATGCGCGCACTGCGCGACTCTTCGCATCGTGACGTCGACGATCGTCGTGCACTATCTGCACGAGGCGCCCTGGCCGGCAGCGATCGACACCGCCATCGGCATCGGCCACGTGGGGACGACGTCGTTCGTCGCCTCCACCGCCCTGTTTCACGACGACGCATGTATCAGCCTGTGCGACACAGTGCTGGTGCTGCTTGACGACAGCGGGCCGACACCGATCCCGGACGATGCCCGCGCCCGCCTTGCGTCGCTGCGACTGGGGGTGAATTGACAGACCGGCATTTCGTCGATGCGCTGCTCGCCCCTGCCGCGAGCAGACACAAACTCGCACAGATTTCTCAGTATTCGTGTGAGTTTGTGTCTGCTCGCGGTGGCCAAGCGGGAGCCAAGCCAGGGCTGGCGGCTACCAGTTCGTCGGCGAGTAGTCCTTGAGGAAGCAGCCGTGCAGGTCTTCACCGGCCTCGCCGCGCACGATCGGGTCGTAGACGCGGGCGGCGCCGTCGGCCAGATCCAGCGGAGCGTGGAACCCCTCGTCGGCGAGCCGCAGCTTCGTCGGTTGGGGGCGCTCGTCGGTGATCCAGCCGGTGTCGACGGCGGTCATCAGGATGCCGTCCTGCTCCAGCATCTCGGCGGCGCTGGTGCGGGTGAGCATGTTCAGCGCGGCCTTGGCCATGTTGGTGTGCGGATGCCCCGGGCCCTTGTAGGCGCGGCTGAACTGGCCCTCCATCGCCGAGACGTTGACGACGTATTTGCGGCGGGCCGGTGACGCGGCCATGACCGGGCGCAACCGGCTCACCAGGATGAACGGTGCGGTCTGGTTGCACAGCTGCACCTCGAGCAGTTCCATCGCGTCCACTTCGTGCACCCGCTGGGTCCAGCTGTTCACCGCGGCGGTGTCGGGCAGCAGGCCCCCCGCGTCGATCGCGGTGCCCGCGGCGATCCGGTCGGGGGATGCGCTGCGCGCGGTGAGTGCGAGCTCGGTGACGGCGTGCGGATCCGGGTGGTCGGCCAGGCTCCCGGCGAGCGCCGCCGGATGGGCGTCGCTGACCCGGTCGAACGTGACCACGTCGACGTCCGCGAGTTCGGCCGGCGAGGTGCGCTCCGCCTCGACCAGCGCTGTGTACGAACCCGGAGCACGGCGCACGGTCTGGGCGGCGTTGTTGATCAGGATGTCCAACGGACCCTGCGCGGCCACGTTGTCGGCCAGCGCGACCACCTGAGCCGGGTCGCGCAGGTCGATGCCGACGATGCGCAGCCGGTGCAACCAGTCGGCGCTGTCGTCCATCGCGGCGAAGCGGCGCACCGCGTCGTTGGGGAAACGGGTGGTGATGGTCGTGTGGGCGCCGTCGCGCAGCAGCCGCAGCGCGATGTACATCCCGATCTTGGCGCGGCCTCCGGTGAGCAGGGCGCTCCTGCCGGCGAGGTCGGTGCGGGCGTCGCGCTTGGCCCGGTTGAGCGCGGCGCATCCCGGGCAGAGCTGGTGGTAGAACGCGTCGACCACCGTGTGGTGGTTCTTGCAGATGTAGCAGGCCCGGGACCGCAGCAGGGTCCCTGCGGTGGCTCCCGCCGCGGCGGACACGAGCGGCAGGCCGGCGGTCTCGTCGTCGATGCGTCCGGGCGCCCCGGTGGCGGTGGCGGCGATGACGGCACGGTCAGCGGCGGCCACCGCGTCGCGCTTGGCGAGCCGGCGGGCTTTCTTCACCGACTTGAATATCCCCGCCGTGGCCAGTCGGACGGCGACGGCGTCGGGGTGCTCGGGCGGCAACGACTCGATGTCGGCCAGCACCTGTAGACACGTGCTGAGCTTGTCGGGATCGATCGCGGTCACGGTGGAAGAGTACGGGGCTTTTCACCGGTCGCCGATGCGTCGCCGGAGCTCGGCGAACGATTCGAGGTCCTGCACGGCCTGCGCGCCGCGGTCGAGCCCGGCGCGGGTCACGTCCTCCCCCTGCAGCCGTCCACTGAAAGCGGCGGTGACCGCGGCCGCGATGTAGGCGGTGACGGCGAGCATCCGGTAGTCGGCCCAGGCCGCTGCGACCTCCAGCCGCGGCCCGGACCGCGCGGACAGCGCGTCGAGGTACTCGGTGAGCAGTTCCCGTTCGATGCTGCGCCGCAGCTCGGGCTCCAGCGACGTGACGGCGAAGTAGGCGAGATCCTTGAGGCCGGGGCCCTGCGCGGCGACCTGCCAGTCGAACAGGACGGGACGGTCGCCGACAAAACAGATGTTGCCGCGGTGGGTGTCGCCGTGCAGGAACGTCAGCGGGAAGTCGCGCAGCGCCGCGGCGACGGCCCTGCGCCGGGTGCGCAGGATGACGGCGTCGGCGCGGACCGCCGCCGGGACGATGTCGTGGTACCGGCGGGGCAGCAGGGCCACCAGCCTCCACGTTTGGGGACCCCACGTCACAGACCGGGCCGCCGGTGGGGTGAACGCTGCCAGATCCGCGGCGAACCGGGGCGACTGCCAGAACATGGCGTGGAATCCGGCCAGCGCCCTGGCCACCGCGACGGCCTCGTCGCGCGTGCACGAACCGGCGACGTCGCCGAAGCGCGCGCCGGCCTGCGCCAGATCCTCCATCAACAGCACGGCCCTGCCCAGGCCAGACGCGGCACCGTATACCGCCGGTGCCACGTCGCCGAGATCCGGTCCCAGCCGCCGGTAGACCTCGACCTCGTTGCGCCCCAACCGCATCATGTTGTCGAACAGCCGCTCCACCGGCCGGGTGGGCGTCAGCTTCGCGAACACCCGCCGCGGTGTGCCCGGTGGGCCCGTCACCTCCAGGCGTGCCCGCACGGCGGTGCCGTGATCGGCACCGGTGAGGTGCACGTCGGTGACCTGGTCCAGGCCCGTCAACGATCGGAACACCTCGGTGGTGATGTCGTCGGGACGAATCGGCACGGTCATGGCGGGGACACCAGGGCCGGTGTGCCCGCGGGAACGCGATTTCTGCTGCGCACCGCCACCAGGCCACCGCCGATGACCAGCGCCATCCCGAGATACGTTGTCAGCGTGGGACGGTGGTCCCAGACGATCCAGTCGATCAGCGCGGTGAACACGATCACGGTGTAGATGAACGGGCCGACTTTCTCCGCCGATGCGTACCGGTAGGCCAGCACGATGAAAACCTGCGAGAACAACAGGGCGAAGCCGAGACCGATCAACCCGCCCCACGCTCGGGCCGGGAACGGTTGCCAGTCGATGACAGCCAGCGGGATCGCCATGACCGTCGACAGCAGGAAGTAGTAGAACAGGATCCGGGTCATCGGCTCGGTCGCGCCGAGCCAACGCACCGACATCATGGCGACAGCCAGGAACACCGCGCCCGCAACCGCTGACATTTCACCGATGCCGAAGCTGTGGCCCTGCGGCTGCAGCACCAGGATCACCCCGGCGAAGCCGACACCGGCACCGATCCAGGTGGGGGCCGAGACCCGCTGGCGCGTGACACACCACGCGATCAGCGGGATCCACAGCGGGGCGCTGTAGGTGAGCAGTGTCGCGTTGGCCAGCGGTATCTGGGTGATCGCGAAGAACAGCGCATACCAGCATGCGGTGCCGGTCGCCGCCCGGAGCACGTGCAGACCGATCTTGCCGGTGCGCAGCGCAGACGCGCCACCGCGCAGCGCGACCGGGGTGATGAAGCAGGCAGATCAGGTTCTGGGCCGCAACCAACACCCCGGTGGAGGTGTACTGGCCCGTGTACTTCGCCAGGGCGCCCACCAGCGCGACGCAGAAGAACGCGACCGTGGTGAGGACCGCCGCCAGGACCAGGTTGTCGGGCCGGTGGCCGGTCCCGGTGCCGGACATGACGCAGTCCTACGACGGACGGGCGAGCGGGATGACCGCGCCCGCAGGGGGTTCGGCGACAGCGACGCTGCTCGCTCGGGCGTTCATCCGAGCGGTCTCGCGTGCCAGGATGTTGTTGAGTGTGCGGGGTGCGACGACGTCGAGCGCACGCAGCGCCAGCGCCTTGCGCGGCGCGATGCGGATCGGCCTGGTGCGCGCGGCGGTCACCATCCAGTCAGCCGCCTCCTGCGGGGTGAGCGCCGCCACCCCGTCGTAGGCGCGGGTCGGTGCGATCATCGCCGTCGCCACCAACGGGTAGTAGATGGTCGTGGAGTGCACCCCGGACTCGCCCCACTCGGTGTCGATGACGCGACTGACGGCACTCAACGCCGCCGTGGAGGCGTTGTAGGCGGCGAACATCGGGGACGACTCGGGCAGCACCCGCCAGGTGGCGATGTTGATGATGTGGCCGTCGCCCCGCTCGATCATCCCGGGGGCCAGACCCGGATGAGTCGCAGCGGCGCGTCGTAGTTCAGCGCCATCACCCGCTCGATGTCGTGCCAGCGGTCCAGGGATCCCGAGAGCGGCCTGCGGATCGACCTGGCCGCGTTGTTGATCAGGATGTCAACGGGGCCCACTGTTTTCACGAGATCGTCGACCTGGTCGAGGTCGGCCAGGTTCACGGCGACGGCGCGGGCCTGCCCGCCGGCCGAGGTGATCCGGTCGACCACCTCGGCCAGCAGGGCCTGCCGGCGCGCGACCACGATGACCGTGGCACCTTCGGCGGCGAGCTTCTGCGCGGCGACCGCACCGATTCCCGACGATGCACCGGTCAACAGGATCCGCTTGCCGGCGAGGTCGACCGCTGAACGGGCGGGCCATCGCGGCAGGAGGCGCATTCCGGCCAGCCGCATCGCCCTCTTGAAATTCGGAATCACAGCCTGCACCTCTGCCGGGGTCGGCGCGTGGCGTGGCCGAGCTCGCTATCAATCTATGGCGCTGCCGCCGGGTCCGCAGCAGATCACGGTATTCGTCAGCAGCAAACGTTCTCCGCCTTGTCCTCCGCGCCGGCGCCGCAGCACACGTCGGTTTCCCCGGTGCCGCCTTCGGCATGCTGTGGGCTGGTGCCGAACGCGTCAGAGTCCGCCAACACCGTGTAGACCTCCCACTTCTCCCCTGCGGGCCCGGTGACCCACACCTTGTCCTGGGTGGCGAAGCAGCAGGTGGTGTTCATCTCCTCCTCGGTGAACAGACCCTCGGTGCTGAGCCGGCCGATCTCGGCGTGCACGGCCTCGCTCGTCGCCACCTCCACGCCGAGGTGGTTGATCGAGCCGCCTTTGCCCGGGTTCTCGATGAGAACCAGTTTGAGCGGCGGCTCGGCGACCGCGAAGTTGGCGTAACCGTCTTTGATCTTGGCGGGGGCGGTGTTGAACAGCTTGGAATAGAACGTGATCGCCGTGTCGAGGTCGTCGACGTTGAGGGCGAGTTGGACTCGGGACATGAGAACCTCCATACCTGTGTGACTTATATCGAATTAGCGCGCTACCGCCACCATGCCACCTTTTTGATATATGTCAATCCTCTGGCAGAATCGAATCGTGCCCAAGACACTGCCGACCATCGACATCTCCGCACCGGTGTGCTGCGCACCCGTGGCGGCCGGGCCGATGAGCGACGACGATGCGCTGCAAGTGGCACTGCGCCTCAAGGCGCTGGCGGACCCGGCAAGGGTGAAGATCATGTCGCTGCTCTACAGTTCGACGGCCGGCGCGGAGAACAGCGGAGACCTCGCCGTGGTCCTCGGCCTCAGCGAATCCACCGTCAGCCATCACCTGGCCCAACTTCGCCGTGCCGGTTTCGTCGAATCCGACCGGCGGGGCATGAACGTCTACCACCGCCCGGCCACCGACGCGGTCGGCGCGTTGTGCGCGGTGCTCAACCCCGACTGCTGCACCTGAACGACAACAAGTTCCAGTACTCCGGTGGCGATTTCACCGTCGGTCGGTGATCGCGCGGTACACGTCCACGTACTTCTCGACCATCGCCGCCACGGCGAAGCGTTCGTGGGCGATCGCGGCGATCCGGCTGCGGTCCAGGTCTGCGACAGCGGCGACGGCGATGACCGCGGAGTCGATGTCGGTGACCAGAGCGCCTGTGACGCCGTGCATGATCAGTTCGCTCATCGACCCTCGCGCGTTCGCGATCACCGGGGTGCCGCAGGCCATCGCCTCTGCCACGCTGTAACCGAACGGCTCGTCGAAGTCGATCAGATGCAGCAGTGCGTGCGCGCCACCGAGCACTTCGGCACGGCCGGCGGCGTCGACGGCACCGAGGTAGCGCACCCGGTCGCCGTCGATGTGCGGAGCGACCTGGTCACGAAAGTACCTCTCGTCCTGGACTATTCCGGCGATGTCGAGGCGGCGGCCGCAACGGCGGGCGACCTCGATCGCGTCAGCGGTGCCCTTGTCGGGGTGGATCCGCCCGAAGAACAACAGATGCTCGCCGGGTTCGGGGTGGGTGGCGAACGCGCCGGTGTTGATGCCGTGGTGGATGGTGGCGGCATAGGTCAGGTTCGGGTGGCGGTCGGCGTCGCTGATCGACACGTAGGTGGTGGTGCTGTCGTAGCGCTCGTAGACCGGAACGATCCGCTCCGACGAGAAGCCGTGGATGGTCGTCACGACCGGCGTCGCGACCAGGGCGCTGTAGGTGAGCGGCAGGAAGTCGAACCCGTTGTGGATGACGTCGAACTCGGCGGCGCGTTCGAAGACCGACGCGATGTGCAGACACTCGGCGACCTTGGGGTCGATCGTCTCGTCCTCGGACCATCCGGTTGGCGCGGTCGCGTGCAGGGCCGCGGTGGTGATCGAGTCCGTGGTCGCGAACAGGGTGACGTGGTGACCGGCCGCCACCAGACCATCGGTCAGCAGGGAGGCGAACTGCTCCCACGGCCCGTAGTGCCGCGGCGGCGTCCGCCACGCGATCGGTGCCAGCACCGCAACGCGGATCGGGCCGCCGGGCTCACGTGGGATGGCAATGGCCTCAGGCTACCCGCCACCGGTCGTCGCGCCGCCGCCAGTTTGACGCCGGAAATATCGGGGCAGTACTGAGGTGCGCCGCCGGTGCGTCGCGATGAGAGGGGCAAGGGATGAGGGGGTTCGCCAGGATGGTTGTCGCAGTCACCGGAGCCGCGTGACGATGTCGGCGCGTTCCCTGATCGACGATGCGGTCGGATGGGCGAAAAAGCAGGTCACGCCACAAGTCCCCGAGGCGGACCTCGACCATCGCGATCCCGACTACATCCGCGACCGACTGCCCGGGACCTGGCTGCTCGCATCGCTGTACTTCCGGGCCGATGTTCGTGGCCTGCACCGGATTCCGGCCGACAAACCGGTACTGCTGGTTGGCAACCACAGCGGCGGCAACGTCCCGCCGGGCACCTTTGTGTTCACGCTGGCCTTCTGCTCCTACTTCGGCGTGGAGCGGCCGTTCTTCCAGCTCGCCCACAATCTGGTGGTGTCCGCCCCCGGGCTGGGCTGGCTCCGGAAGTTCGGCACCGTGGCCGCAACCCCGGAGAACGCCCGCCTGGCGCTGCAAGCCGGGCAGGCCAGTGCGCTGCTGGTCTACCCGGGTGGTGACTACGAGGTCTTCCGCCCGTCGTGGCAGCGCAACGTCGTCGACTTCGACGGCCGCAAAGGCTACGTCCAGCTCGCCCGTGAAGCGGGGGTGCAGATCGTCCCGGTGGCCAGCGTCGGCGGCCAGGAGACCGCGCTGTTCCTGGACCGCGGACAATGGCTGGCCAGACTGCTGGGGGTGGACAAGCGGCTGCGGCTCAAGAGCGTGCCGATCTCGCTGGCCCTTCCGTGGGGTCTGAACATCAGTGATCTGGCCGGGCATGTGCCGCTGCCCGCGAAGATCACCATCGAGGTCCAGGATCCGATCGATGTCGACGCGGACGACGACACGGTCGACGAGGCGGTCCGAGCCAGCCTGCAGGCCGGTGTGGACCGACTGGCGGCCGAGCGCAGGTTCCCGGTGATCGGCTGATGCGCGTCGAACGCCACCGGATCCTGCGGGCCGACCGCCACACTGTGTGGTCGCTTGTCAGCGACCCCGACCACTACCCGAACTTCATGCCGAACCTGGAACGCTGGGAGACCGTCACCGACGGTCCCGCCGGCATCGGGTCCCGCTACACCGTGCACTGGAAGATCGGCGCGGCACCGGTGGGCGGAGTGATCGAGCTCGTCGAGTTCGACCCCGCGCGCGATCTGGCATGGGTCAGCATCACCGGGGT
>NZ_JBAUJB010000370.1:0-8661 GCF_049683355.1 Mycobacterium sp. | reverse complement strand
CGCAGGTGGTGCAGAGTGCGCTGCGCTTCGGCGACCGCGCCGGATTGGTCGCGCTGGGCAGCAGGAGCACCCGCTGGCTGGGCGCCGACATCGGGCAGCGGCAGTTCTATCGGATCCTCGACACCATGCTCGGCGCCGCCGACACCTTCCAGACCGCGGCGGGCAGTCTGGCCCCGAGGCCGGCCCTGCCGCCGGGCGCGATCGTCGTCGCGTTCTCCACCATGCTCGAGACCGAATTCGCCCTGGCGCTGATCGACCTTCGCAAACGCGGACATGCCGTGGTCGCGGTCGACGTCCTGGAGGACTGCCCGGTCGAGGGTGCGCGCGATCCACTGGTCAACAGGATGTGGACGCTGCAACGCTCCTTCATGTACCGCGACATGGCCACCGTCGGCGTCGACATCGTGGGCTGGCCGGGAACCGCCACGCTGGACCAGGCGATGGCACTGGTGCCTGACCACCGCAACGGGGTGCGGCGATGAAACTGTTGCTGCCCAGCGCATTCGGCATTCTGATGGTCGGCGCCGCCGGCTACCGGGCTGACGGACCCGCGCTCGCCGCGGCTGCCGCTGCGCTGATCGCGGTGGTGCTCGCGGCGTGGTGGCGGCAGGCGGCCACCGCGGCGGTGCTGCTCGCGGTGCTGACCGTGGTGCTCGCCGAACCCGCCCCGATGTTCACCGCCCTCGCCGGGCTGGCCGCCGCCGGCTACCTGGTGCTGCGGCACGTGCCGGTCAGCGCCACCGCACCGACGATGTTCGCCACCGTCGGCTTCGCGGTGGTCGCCGCGGTGGGGGTGGTGCTACCGGTGCAGGTGCCGTGGCTTCCGCTGGCCGCTCCGCTCGCCCTGCTGGGCGGTTACCTGCTGGCGCTGCGGCCGTACCTCGGGGGTTCGCGGGCCGGGTGCCCGCCAGACCAGCAGTCTTAACTGAAGCCGTTCGCCGAGACCGGTTGGCAGGACGGGCCGGTGTGGGTGTTCTGCGGATCGAAGTTTCCGCCCCACGGGTCTGCGGGATCGATCGCCAACGCCTGCCACCCACGGGACCCGACCCAGTCCGGCCCCGCCTCTTCGGCGGTCTGGCCGGGAACGCCGATCTCGGGAGTCCGGATGCTGGCGGTGCCGAGCGTGCCTTCGTTCGCGACGCAGCGGTCGCTGCCGGAGACCCTTGCCGCCTGCTCGGATCGGACCTGACCGTCCGGCGCCAGCTGGCTCATTGCCGGATCGTTGGGGTCGGCGTGGGCCGGCGCCGTCCCGAAGGTGAGTGCAGCGGCGGTCAGAGCCGCGGCGCCACAACCGAATCCTGCTCTGCGAGAAATAGTTCGCCGACTCGGTGCCATGCGGCCCTGCTTTCTCGTGAGGTCGGGGACGCCCGACGGCCTGGCTGGTCGGAACCAACCGTATGACCGCCGCGGTCGCCGGTCCATCCGCCCAAGCGATCTGGTAGCTGATTGACAGCTCTCAGCCAGCTTGGAACGGCCCCGTGCCCGAGATCGCTAGTTCCAGATGCGCACCCGCCGCTGCGGTTCGAGGTACAGCGAGTCGGACTCGCTGACCTCGAAGGCCTCGTAGAACGCGTCCATGTTTCGGATCACGCCGTTGCACCGGAACTCCGGCGGCGAGTGCGGATCCACCGCGAGCCGGCGGAGCGCCTCGGCCGCACGGGATTTCGTGCGCCACACCTGAGCCCACCCGAAGAACACCCGTTGCTCCCCGGTGAGTCCGTCGATCACCGGTGCCGGTTCGCCGTTGCGCGACAACCGGTAGGCGAGCAGTGCGATCGACAGGCCGCCGAGGTCGCCGATGTTCTCGCCGACGGTGAAAGCACCGTTCACGTGGTGACCATTGCCGCCCGAGGCCAACTCGCGCGGGACGAACTCTTCGTACTGTTCGATCAACGCCTTTGTCCGAGTGCTGAACTCGGCACGGTCCTGGTCGGTCCACCAGTCGACCAGGTTGCCGTCGCCGTCGTACTTGGCGCCCTGGTCGTCGAATCCGTGTCCGATCTCGTGCCCGATCACCGCACCGATCCCGCCGTAGTTGGCGGCGTCGTCGGCGTCGGCGTCGAAGAACGGCGGCTGCAGGATCGCTGCGGGGAACACGATCTCGTTCATGCCCGGGTTGTAGTACGCGTTGACGGTCTGCGGCGTCATGAACCACTCATCCCGATCGACCGGGCCGCCGAGCTTGGCCAGCTCGCGTTGATGCTCCAGCTCGTAGCCGCGTCGGTAGTTGCCGTAGAGGTCGCCGCGGTCGATGACCAGCGCCGAGTAATCCCGCCACTTGTTCGGATAGCCGATCTTGGGGGTGAACTTGTCGAGCTTGACCAGTGCCTTCTCGCGGGTCTGCGGCGTCATCCATTCCAGCTGGTTGATGCTCACCCGGTAGGCCTCGCGCAGGTTGGCGACCAACTCGTCCATCCGGGCCTTGGCCTGCGGCGGGAAGTACCGCTCGACGTACACCCGGCCCAGCGCCTCACCCATCAGGCTCTCGACCAGCGAAACACCACGCTTCCAGCGGTCGCGGATCTCTTCGGTGCCCGACAGTCTGCGTCCGTAGAACTCGAAGTCCTCGGCGACCAGCTCGTCGGTGAGCAAGAACGCCCTGCGGTGGATTACGCGCCAGCGGGCCCAGTTCTTCCACGTCTCGAGGCTTTCGCCGCCCCACAGTTCGGCGAAGGCGGTCAGGAAGTCCGGTTGGCGGACCACGAGCTCGGCCGCCTGTTCCGCGGTGGCACCGAGGCCGGTGAGCCAGCCGGTCCAGGCGAAACCGGGGGCCTCGTCGGTCACCTCGGCGAAGGTGCGCAGGTTGTAGGTCAGATCGGCGTCGCGCCGCTTGACCACATCCCAGTGGGCGGCCGCGATCCTGGTCTCCAGCGCGACGATGCCGGCGGCGGCCTCCGCGTGGTCCTCGGCGGTGCCCCCGTGGACGAGGGCGAACATCGCCGCGATGTGGCGCGGGTAGGCGGCCAGGACCTCGACGTGCTGGTCGTCGCGGAAGTACGACTCGTCGGGCAGCCCGATGCCGGACTGGCTCAGATGCAACAGGTAGCGGGACGAGTTCTTGGAGTCGGTGTCGACGTAGAGGCCGATGCCCCCGCCGATGCCGGTGCGCTGCAGCGTCCCGAGTACCCCCGCGAGCGCGTCGGGGGTGTCCGCGGCGTCGATGTCGGCCAACTCCGCGAGCAGTGGCGCCAGGCCGCGTCGGCGGATCGTCTCCTCGTCCATGAAGCTCGCGTACAGATCGCCGATCCGCTGCTGATCGGTGCCTGCAGCGGCCTCGGCATCTGCTGCTTCGGTGATCAGATCGCGGATCTGCTCCTCGGCGCGGTCGTACAACGTGCGGAACGCTCCGTCGGTCGCCCGGTCCGCCGGGATCTGGTATTCGGTGAGCCACCGGCCGTTGACGTGACCGAACAGGTCGTCCTGAGGCCGTGCCGTGGTGTCGATGTAGTTGAGGTCGATGCCTGACTTGGTGTCGTGATTCGCTTCTACCGTCACCCCCACATCCTTCCAGAATCGCCCGGGTACCCTCACGCGCATGCCCGACGATGAGCAGGATCCGCAGTCTGGCGGGATCTTCAGCAGCTATGGCATCGCCTCGGCGGTGCTCGGGGCGGTGGCGGTGGCTGCGGTCGTGCTGGCGGCCCTGATCTGGACACAACACCGCGGTCACACCGCCGAACTGCGCTACCGCACGCAGGTGCTGCAGGCCGCCGCCGAGTGGACCAACGTGCTGATCAACATGAACACCGACACCGTCGAATCCGACCTGAACACCCTGCACGAGGGCACCGTCGGACAGCTCAACGCGGACTTCGAGGCGACCGTGGAGCCCTACCGCAAGCTCGTGCAGACCCTCAAGGCGAGCACCACCGGTCAGATCGACTCGGTCGCGCTCGAGACGATCCATCACGACCAGCCCGGCGCCTCGCGCGCACCGCAGCAACCGGAGTTGGTGTCGTCGGCCGCGCGAACCGACACGGTGATGGTGGTCGCGACCTCAGTCAGCGAGAACGCCGGCACCGAGGAGCGGCAGACCGTGCGCTGGACGCTCCGGCTGGACGTGTCCGACGTCGACGGAGAGCTGCTCATCTCCGGTCTGGAGCCGATTCGATGAGGAACCGGTTGCGGGTGCTGGCGTTCGACCTGCTGGCCCCGGCCGCGGGCGTCGCCGCGCTGATCTACATCGGTGTGGTTCTGGGCTGGCCGCTGTGGTGGGTCTCGGCGTGCTCGGTGCTGTGCTTGCTGGTGCTCCAGGGGGTGATCGTCAACTTCGTGCTGGCACGTCGGGACGCCGTCACCGTTGGCACCGATGACGACGGGGCCGGCCTGCGGCTGGCAGTCGTCGGCGCCGCGACCGCCGCGCTGGTGGCGGCGGTCGTCATCGGTTACACGCAGTGGACGCAGCCGGACCGGACGCTTCGCGCCGACGCCGCCGAGGTGGCCGGAATCGCCAGCAGCGTCGCGGAGGCGTCGGCGACGTTCACGCCGCAGAACCCGACCGGGTCGATCGATCGTGCGACCAGCTTGATGACCCCCGAGAGCGCGGACCGGTTCAACAACGAGTTCGCGGCGGTGGCAGAGGATCTGGCCGGCAGGAATGTGTCCGCGCAGGCGGCCACGGTGTCGGCGGGAGTGGAGGCCATCGGCCCGGACGCAGCGAGCGTGGCGGTCATCCTCCGGGGCACGCAGTCCGCGCCCGGGCAGCCGTCGGACACCGCCGTGCTGGCGCTGCGGGTGGCGCTGTCCAAGGTCGACGGCCGCTGGCTGGTGCAGGACGTTGCGCCGATCCACTCGCGCTAGGGACTGCTCGCGAAAGTGAACCCACGGTTGTGTCCGAGGGGAGAATCGCGACCAGGAACACTATTCCGCGGGGAAGGGGTCAGGCGGGGGGTGGGTTGCGCATCTTGGCGAACCGCTCGGAGAGCCGGCCCATCCGGATCATCAGCGACGCCTGAGGGCTGACGGTGCCGCGCAGGTAGGTCGCGAATTCCTCGGCGGGCACGCCGATGCGCGACGCGAACTCCTGCTCGCCGAGTCCCGACCGGTCCAGCAGCAGGTGCACGTGCCGGGCCACCTCGGCGCACTCGTTGGCCTCGAGGTGTTCGCGGGTGCGGACCAGCACCTCGGACATCGCCCGGGACACCCCGTACGGTCTTGCGGTCTCGAGGACCTCCTCGACCTGGCGTGCCGTCCTGCCGAACGGGTCGCGCTTGATCGCCACCACGATGCGCTGCCACACGTTGAGGTCGTCGTTCTCCAGCGCGGCACGGATCGCCGCGGTCGGCCAGAACTCCACCGGTCGGTCGCTTGCGGCCGCAGCCCGGTTGCGCGCGGAAGACTTATCGCGGTCTGTGCCCCGAACCTCGGAGGTCACCGTCACCTCGCCTCCTCCAGCATTGCCACCGCCACCGAGAGGCAGCGCTGTCTGACTCGGGCCCACTCAGTCTCCGCGTCGGCGCCGGACAGCGCGACATCGGGTCCGTCGGCGGGCCGCGGATCTGCCAGGCGGCGCACCAACTGGGTGGCCACCCAGTGCGTGCGTGCCGGTGGACCAGAGTAGTACCGGTCCATGCCGGCGAGCACTTCCGCCGCGGTCTGGATGTCCATCGAATCGACCAGCTCGGCGAACTCGGCGTAGTCGCGGGCGGCGTTGCGCTCCATGATCAGGAAACTCTTGAGGCGGACGGTCTCGGCGCCGGTCGGGATCTGCAACCGGTCGCCGGTGGGCAGCAGCACGTTGGTGGTCTCCATCGGGCTGGTCCGCGCCAGCGGCGCCCGTCCGGTGTCGGCGTCCTCGAGTGTGGTGCCGCTCTGGACGGCCAACGCGTCGAGCGCGACGTCGAGCCGACCCCGCCACATCGTGACCGGATGCTTGGGGAGTTTGACCGCCACCGTCTTGCCGTGTGCGCGGTTGGACACCGCCACGGTCAGCGCGCCGTCGTCTCTCAACCGGGTGCTGCCGAGCACCTTGCGCGGCTGACATCCGCTGAACACCAGCGGGTCTGCCACCGTGATGGCTTGCGGGGCCAGGGTCTTGAGCTTCGCGGCGGACTTGACAACGGTGCGCAGGTCCGAGCCGGACGGTGCGAGCGCCGAGATGTCGTCGGGAATGATGACCAGGTCCCCGATGTCGGCCTTCGGCAGCGGCTTCTCGAAGTCGACCGACGGCAGGATGCGGTTCAGCCAGCGTGGCAGCCACCAGTTCCATTCGTCGAACATCGCCATCAACGCCGGCACCAGCACCAGACGCACCACGGTTGCGTCCACCGCGATGGCCACCGCGCTGGCCACGCCGAGCTGGGCGACCAGCGGCATACCGGCGAAGGCGAACCCGATGAACACCGCGATCATGATCAGCGCGGCGCTGGTGATGGTGCGCGCACTGGTGCTCACGCCGTAGGCCACCGCATCGCGGGTGTTGCCGGTCTGCAGGAAACGCTCCCGGATGCGGGTCAGCAGGAAGATCTCGTAGTCCATCGACAACCCGAAGGTCAGCGCCAGCACCAACGGCGGGATCGTGCTGTCCAACGACGAGATCTGCTTGAAGCCGAGGTCAGACAGCCATCCCCACTGGAAGACAACCACCAGGCTGCCGTAGGCGGCGCCCACCGACAGCACGGTCATCAGCACGCCCTTGAACGCCAGGAACACCGACCGGATCGCGATCAGCAGCATCACGAAGGCAATGAGCGCGACGAAGACGAAGACCAGCGGTTGGGTCTGGGAGACCTTGTCGTCGAAATCGTTGATCAGCGCCGTCGGTCCGCCGACGTCGATCCGGGCGCTGCCGTCGGCGACCGGTGGAAGCTGTTCGCGCATCCAGTCGACGGTGTCGCGGGCTCCCGGATCCTCCGGGTCCACCGACAGCACCGCCGAGAGCAGTGCACTGCGGTAGTCGTTGCCGAACACCGGCGGCGACACCGACACGGTGTTGGGCGCCTGGGCCATCCGCTGCCGGACCGACTCGAGAAGCGGTTCCTTCGCCGGCGCCGAGGCGGCGTTGCCGTCGGGGAACGTCACCAGCACCCGTACCGGGCCGAGTGCACCGGGACCCAGCGCCTCGGCTGCCGCGTTCACCCCGCCGCGGATCTCGTGCGTCGGGTCGAACTGCCGTTGCATGCTGTTGCCCAGCACCATCGAGAACGCCGGCGCGGCCAGGGCGAGCAACAGGGCGGCCGCGGCCAGCGCCGACACCCACGGCCGGCGCATCACCCGGCCGGTCCAGCGGGACCAGAACCGCGACTGGGTGGCTTCCGGGCGCCGCGACCAGTGCAGGTACGACGACCGCTTCGCCGCGGCCCGGCCGAACGCCGCGAGCACCGCCGGCGTCAACGTCGTCGAGGTCAGCACCGCGATGGCGACGGCGAGGATGGCACCGGTGGCCATCGACTGCAGCACCGGGGTGTTGATCAGATACAGGCCGGTGACCGAGGCGATCACCGTCATCCCCGACAGCACCACCGCAAGGCCCGACGTGGCCATCGCGGCGTCCGCGGCATCGGCGGGCTCGCGCCCGGCGCGCAGTTCCTCGCGGAACCGCATCAGGATGAACAGGGAGTAGTCGATGGCGACCGCGATGCCGAACATCGACACCGTCGACGTCACGAACACCGACATCGTCATGTACATCGACAGCAGGTAGACCAGCCCCATCGTGACCGCGACGGTGCAGATGCCCAGGAGCAGCGGCATCGCGGCGGCGGCCAGCGAGCCGAAGACGGCGAGCAGGATGATCAGGACGATCGGCAGGTTCCACTTCTCCGCCTGCGCGATGTCGTCCTTGGTGGCCAACGTGGCGGCCGCCCCCAGCGCGCCCTGACCGATGACATAGAGACGGACCTTGCCGTTCTCCATCTCGCCCGGCTCTTCGCCGTCGATCCCGACCTTCTCCCGCAGTTGTTTGGCGACGTCGACGGCGCCGGTGTTCTCGAAGTCGAGTTGCAGCGTGATGACGTACGGCCGGTCCGGCCGGGGCGGGGGCTGTTGCGGGTTGGGCATCACCGTGACGCTGGGAACCTCGGAGGCCAGCCGCTCCAGATGGGCGACGGCCTCGTCCATGTCGGTGAAGGACGCGTCGGCCCGGGGTGCGGCGACAAGCGCCAGCGGCGAGGCGCCCTGGTCGGGGAACTGTGCCTCCAGCTGGCGCTGGACGTAGAGGGACTGGGAGCCCTCGACCTCGAAACCTCCGCCGGTGAGATGGCCGGACTGGTTCATGGCCATGTACACCGAAGGGATCAACAGCAGTACCCACGCCGCGAACACCGCCCAGCGATATCTGCGCAGCTTGCTGCTGATGCGCATCATGAACTGCTGGATGGGAACTCCCCACTTTCTCCCCGGCGTTTCGTAGCGCGAGCGTACAGCAGCAAGCTGTAGGGTGACCGCCCTCGTGAAGCCCCTGCCAGCGTTGCTTTAACCGCCTCTAATACCCGCGCCATCGCCGGCTCGATTGGTCAGCCGGACGGACGCGATGGCACTATGTGCGCACGAGGTTTCGGCGTCGGGGATTCTTTGCTACTGACCGCAGCGAGTTTGCGGGCCGGTAGGGCGTACGCAAACTGTTAGCGCCGATTTCCACGCAACTGGTTCGGGGCAAGGGGTCAGGTGATTTCGTAGTGGAGGGTGCGGTTTCCCCACCAGGGGACTCGGGTGTCTTGGGGG
>NZ_JBAUJB010000369.1:0-4280 GCF_049683355.1 Mycobacterium sp. | reverse complement strand
CTCCCGCCGCCCGGATTGCCTCCGCCAGGTCCTCCGCCGCCCCCGTGACCGAACCGGGGTCTGAATCGGCGGGCAGTCCGCGGAGCCTCGACGACCGTGATCTGCCCAGCCGCACCGACACCATCGGTGCCGCGTTGTCCGGCACCATCGGCGGTCCCGTCGGCCGGCACCCGCTGATCGGGCGTGCCCGGTTCCTGACGCCGCTGCGGGTGATGCTGATCATCGCGCTGGTGTTCCTGGCGCTCGGCTACTCCACCAAGGCGGCGTGCCTGCAGACCACCGGCACCGGCGCAGCGGATCAGCGGGTCGGCAACTGGGAGAACCAGCGGGCCTACTACCAGCTGTGCTACTCGGACACGGTGCCGCTGTACACGGCGGAGTTGTTGAATCTGGGCAGGTTTCCCTACAAGTCCAGCTGGGTGGAGACCGACGGCGACGGCAAGCCCCACGTTCAGTACGACGGCAGCCCCGCCGTTCGCTACATGGAGTATCCGGTGCTGACCGGTGTCTACCAGTACCTGTCGATGTCGCTGGCCAAGACCTACACGGCCCTGACGAAGCTGGTGTCGGTGCCGATCGTCGCCGAGGTGGTGATGTTCTTCAACATCGCCGCGTTCGGTCTGGCGCTGGCCTGGCTGACGACGTTGTGGGCGACGGCGATGCTGGCAGGCCCGCGGCGCATCTGGGACGCCGCGCTGGTCGCTGCCTCGCCGATCGTCATCTTCCAGATCTTCACCAACTTCGATGCTCTGGCAACGGCTTTCGCGGCAGGGGCGTTGCTGGCGTGGGCGCGGCGAAGACCGGTGCTGGCCGGCGTGCTGATCGGGTTGGGGGTGGCGGCCAAGCTCTACCCGCTGCTGCTGCTGATCCCCCTGGTGCTGCTGGCGCTGCGCACGGGACGATTGCGCGAGGCCGGCAAGACGGTGCTCGCGGCGGTGGTCGCCTGGCTGCTGGTCAACCTGCCGATCATGGTGCTCTTCCCGCGCGGTTGGTCGGAGTTCTTCCGGCTCAACACTCGTCGCGGCGACGACATGGATTCGATCTACAACGTCGTGAAGTCGTTCACCGGCTGGCGCGGCTTCGACACCGACCTCGGGTTCTGGGAGCCACCGGTGGTGCTGAACGCGGTGAGCGCGGCGCTGTTCGCGGCGTGCTGCATCGCCATCGGCTACATCGTGCTGACGGCTGCTCGGCGGCCGAGGGTGGCGCAGGTGGCGTTCCTGGTGGTGGCGGCGTTCCTGCTGACCAACAAGGTGTGGAGCCCGCAGTTCTCGCTGTGGCTGGTGCCGTTGGCGGTGCTGGCGTTGCCGCACCGGCGCATCCTGCTGGCCTGGATGACGATCGACATGCTGGTCTGGGTTCCGCGGATGCTGTACCTGTTCGGTGAACAGAACATGGGTCTGCCGGAACAGGCGTTCACGGCGACCGTCCTGCTCCGTGACATCGCGGTGATCACGCTGTGCGCGTTGGTGATCCGCCAGATCTACCGTCCCGAGCTGGACCTGGTGCGCCGCGACGGTGTCGACGACGACCCGGCGGGCGGGGTGTTCGACCGGGCGCCGGATGCGCCGCCGCGGTGGCTACCGGACCGGCTGCGGCCACGGGTCCCGGCGAATTCGGCGCGCTCAAGCACCGTGGCGGTCACCGAGCGCGCCCGATCCGCCGTCCCCGTGGAGCGCGATTTCGCAGATCAGCGCGGGTTCGGGTAGCCTGGCCCGGTTGCCGACGCAGGCGACCCTCCTGCCACGGACAGTCCGTGGCCGCACACGACCATAGGAGGTGATGGGTTCCACATGCGTCCATACGAAATCATGGTCATCCTCGACCCCACTCTCGACGAGCGAACCGTTGCTCCGTCGCTCGAGACGTTCCTCAACGTGATCCGCAAGGATGGCGGCTCTGTCGACAAGGTCGACATCTGGGGACGCCGGCGACTGGCATACGAGATCGCCAAGCACGCCGAGGGCGTCTACGCGATCGTCGACGTGAAGGCGGAGCCGGCGACGGTCTCCGAGCTCGACCGTCAGCTGAACCTGAACGAGTCCGTGCTGCGGACCAAAGTGATGCGGACCGACAAGCACTAAGTGCTGCCGTACGTCGGAGCCTCTGCGTAGGCTCGCGCCCAACGCCGGCGATGAGCGCTTGCGCGAAGAGCAGAACACCGATCCCAGGAGGACCTCGTGGCTGGTGACACCATCATCACGGTCATCGGAAACCTGACCGCTGACCCCGAACTGCGGTTCACGCCGTCGGGCGCGGCCGTCGCGAACTTCACGGTCGCGTCGACGCCCCGCATGTTCGACCGTCAGACCAATGAGTGGAAGGACGGCGAAGCGCTGTTCCTCCGTTGCAACATCTGGCGCGAAGCTGCCGAGAACGTGGCCGAGAGCCTCGTGCGCGGTTCGCGGGTCATCGTCAGCGGCCGGCTCAAGCAGCGGTCGTTCGAAACCCGCGAGGGCGAGAAGCGCACGGTGGTCGAGCTCGAGGTCGACGAGATCGGTCCGTCGCTGAAGTACGCGACGGCCAAGGTCAACAAGGCCAGCCGCAGCGGCGGTGGAGGCGGCGGCTTCGGCGGCGGTGGGGGCGGTGCGGCCGCGAACTCCCGTCCGGCGGCCGAGGCGCCCAAGGACGACCCGTGGGGCAGTGCGCCCGCGTCGGGTTCGTTCGGTGGCACCGACGACGAACCGCCTTTCTGATCAACCCAATTCATCAGTGATTTCTAGAAAGAGATAGACATGGCCAAGTCCTCCACGAAGAGGCGTCCGGCACCGGAAAAGCCGGTCAAGACCCGCAAGTGCGTGTTCTGCTCCAAGAAGGGCAAGTTGCAGAACATCGACTACAAGGACACGCAGCTGCTGCGTACCTACATCAGCGAGCGCGGCAAGATCCGTGCCCGCCGGGTGACCGGCAATTGTGTTCAGCACCAGCGTGATATCGCGATCGCGGTGAAGAACGCGCGCGAGGTCGCGTTGCTGCCGTTCAGCTCGTCGACGCGGTAAGCGCGAGAAGCCCAGACAGGACGAAACACATGAAACTGATTCTGACCACCGAGGTGGAGAACCTCGGCGCAGCCGGAGATCCGGTCGAGGTGAAGGACGGCTATGGCCGTAACTACCTGCTGCCCCGCGGGATGGCCATCGTCGCCACCCGCGGCGCTGAGCGCCAGGCTGCGGACATCCGCCGCGCCCAGGAACTCAAGGGCGTCAAGAACCTCGAGCACGCCAACGAGATCAAGCAGGCGATCGAGGGTCTCGGGACCGTCGATCTGACCGCGAAGGCTGCCGGCGATTCCGGCAAGCTGTTCGGCTCCATCACCGCCGCCGACGTTGTCGCGGCGATCAAGAAGGCCGGCGGGCCCAACCTCGACAAGCGGACCGTGAGCCTGCCCAAGGCGCACATCAAGACGATCGGCACGCACTCCGTCGAGGTGCGGCTGCATCCGAGCGTCGATGCCGAGGTATCGCTGAACGTGGTGGCGCGCTAGTCGCGGGCTAGCAGCACCAGCTCTGAAACAGCCGGGTGAGGACCAGCAGTGGTCTTCACCCGGCTGTTGCTGTACCCGGTGGCGAACTTTCCCCGGCAAACGACTTACAGCGAACCTAACCGGCTGTTAACCTGCGCGGCCTCAGCGCGAAACACAACACGCCCGAAACCGAAACCGAACACGACACGCCGACCAATTTCCCATCCCCAGTTCTCACCTCGGCCTATGGTGCGTTCATCTGCGTAAACGTGGTCGACAATGCTGTTGATCCACAAGTTGTCCACAGCGGCTCAACATCCCTGACCGGACCTATGCACACTCCATCCACAAGCCCACTAACAGGGTCGACTTGATTCCCCCACAGCAACGTCTAGCGTTGGCCCTCGCGGGAACGGTTGGGGTCCCGAACGGGGAGCTTGTCGGGGCTCGGACTTAGAGTCGCAGCATGCCGCATGTCGAATGTGAGTTCGATCGCGATCAGGAGGGTGAGGCGCTGCGTGGCTGTCGTAGATGACCTGGGGCGGTCTGGAAGTTCCTCGAGGCAGGAAGCCCCACCGAACGAGGATTTCGGTCGTCAGCCCCCGCAGGATCCCGCCGCCGAGCAGGCGGTGCTCGGCGGGATGCTGCTGAGCAAGGACGCGGTCGCCGACGTCCTGGAGAAGCTGCGACCGGGCGACTTCTACAAGCCCGGGAACCAGATCGTCTACGACGCGATCCTGGACCTGTACGGGCGCGGGGAGCCGGCGGACGCCGTCACCGTGGCCGCGGAGTTGGACCGCCGCGGAATGCTGCGGCG
>NZ_JBAUJB010000368.1:0-2209 GCF_049683355.1 Mycobacterium sp. | reverse complement strand
GGCCGGTAGTGAGACCGAGTACGGCTCGGCGCTCGACGCCGCGATGACCTGGCAGGGCGACGGCGCCGAGTGGATCCACCTGGTGGACCTCGACGCTGCGTTCGGCCGGGGGTCCAACCGCGAGATGCTCGCCGAGGTGGTCGGCAGGCTGGACGTGGCGGTTGAACTGTCCGGGGGCATCCGCGACGACGAGTCGCTCGCGGCGGCCCTGACCACCGGTTGTGCGCGCGTCAACCTGGGTACGGCGGCGCTGGAGAACCCGCAGTGGTGTGCCAAGGTCGTCGCCGAGCACGGCGAACGCGTGGCCGTGGGGCTCGACGTCAAGATTGCTGAAGGAGAGCACCGGCTGCGGGGTCGCGGCTGGGAGACCGACGGCGGCGATCTGTGGCCGGTGCTGGAACGTCTTGACCGCGAAGGATGTTCACGCTTCGTGGTCACCGATGTCACCAAGGACGGCACATTGAACGGGCCGAATCTGGACCTGTTGACCAAGGTCACCGAACGCACCGACGCGCCCGTCATCGCCTCCGGCGGGGTGTCCAGCCTGGACGACCTCCGCGCGATCGCCACCCTGACAGGCCGCGGGGTGGAGGGCGCCATCGTCGGGAAGGCCCTGTACGCAGGAAGATTCACGTTGCCGCAGGCGCTGGCCGCGGTCAACACGTGACCGTCGATCTGGCCCCGCTGCTGGCCACCGCGGCCGAGGTACTCGATGCCGCGTCGACGCAGTTCATCGCGGGGCACCGCGCCGATTCCGCGGTCGCCAAGAAGGGCAACGACTTCGCCACCGAGGTCGACCTCGCCATCGAACGCCGGGTGGTGGCCGAGCTGACCCGGTTGACCGGCATCGGGGTGCACGGCGAAGAGTTCGGTGGGGAACCGCTGGACTCCGAGTTGGTGTGGGTGCTCGACCCGATCGACGGGACGTTCAACTATGCCGCCGGGCTGCCTACGGCGGCGATACTGTTGGGTCTGCTCGCCGACGGCGAACCGGTGCTGGGGCTCACCTGGTTGCCGTTCACCGCGCAGCGCTACACCGCGATGGTCGGGGAACCGGTGCGCTGCAACGGCGAGGTGCTGCAGGCACTGGCACCCTCGGAGCTTTCGGACTCGGTGGTGGGGATCGGCACCTTCAACATCGACTCGCGCGGTCGCTACCCGGGCCGGTACCGGATGGCAGTTCTGGAGGGGCTGAGCCGCGAGTGCTCGCGACTGCGGATGCACGGGGCGACGGGAATCGACCTTGCCTACGTCGCGGCCGGCATCCTCGGCGGCGCAATCAGTTTCGGCCATCACGTCTGGGACCACGCTGCCGGCGTGGCGTTGGTGCGGGCCGCAGGAGGTGTCGTCACCGACCTCGCCGGACTGCCGTGGACGGTGTCCTCGCCCTCGGCGCTGGTGGCCGCGCCGGGCGTGCACGAGCAGATGCTGGAGATCGTGCGAGCCGTCGGGGAGCCGGAGGACTACGCGTGAGGGCCGCCAGTGACTTCCAATGACGTTGCCACCCGGGTGATCCCGTGCCTGGACGTCGACGACGGACGCGTGGTCAAGGGTGTGAACTTCGAGAACCTGCGTGATGCAGGCGATCCGGTCGAGCTGGCTGCCGCCTATGACGCCGAGGGCGCCGACGAGTTGACGTTCCTCGACGTGACGGCCTCCTCGTCGGGCCGGGCCACCATGCTGGCGGTGGTCCGACGCACCGCCGAGCAGGTTTTCATCCCCCTCACCGTAGGCGGCGGCGTCAGAGCGGTCGAAGACGTCGACGTCCTGCTGCGCGCCGGGGCGGACAAGGTCGCCGTCAACACCGCGGCGATCGCACGCCCGGAGTTGCTCTCGGAGCTCTCCCGGCAGTTCGGCTCGCAGTGCATCGTGCTGTCGGTGGACGCGCGCACAGTGCCCGAAGGGAGCGAGGCCACCACGTCGGGCTGGGAGGTGACCACCCACGGCGGGCGCCGCGGCACCGGAATCGATGCGATCGAATGGGCGGCGCGCGGGGCCGAACTCGGGGTCGGCGAGATCCTGCTCAACTCGATGGACTACGACGGCACCAAGGCCGGTTTCGACCTGAAGATGCTGCGCGCGGTGCGCGGAGCGGTGTCGGTGCCGGTGATCGCCAGCGGCGGAGCGGGTGCGGTGGAACATTTTGCGCCCGCGGTTTTTGCAGGTGCCGACGCCGTCCTCGCCGCGAGCGTGTTCCACTTCCGGGAAC
>NZ_JBAUJB010000367.1:0-3817 GCF_049683355.1 Mycobacterium sp. | reverse complement strand
GGCGGGCCACCGCTGGACCTGAACCGGTTGCGCCGCACCGTCTCCGGTCGGCTGGCCGGGCAACCGCGCGCCACCCAGCGGGTGGTCGACGACGGTGACGGGCCCCGGTGGGCCCACGACCCCGACTGCGACATCACCAGCCACGTCCGGTGCAGGTCCACGTCCACCGACCTGTGGCAGACCGTCGGCGAGTTGATGGCCGAGCACCTCGACCACAGCCGGCCGCTGTGGGCGTTCGACGTCATCGGGCCGCTGGCCGACGGACGCGAGGCGATCGCGGCCCGCATCCACCACGCGATGGCGGACGGGATCGCCGGGGTGAGATTCCTGGACTCAGTGCTGTTCGACCCCCACCCCGACCCGCCGGCACACATAGGCACCAGCAGGGCCGTCGCCGCTTCGTCGCGCCTGACCGAGGCGCGCCGGATGCCGGAGGCGCTGCTGCGGGAACTCGGCCGGCCCGGTCCGCGGTCGCCGTTCGACCGGCCCGTCGGCGCCGCCCGCGAACTCGCGTTCACCGTTGTGCCGCTGGCGGAATTGAAGGCGATCGGCGCGTCCCGACCGGACCGCGCGACCGTCAACGACGTGTTGCTGGCCGTGGTGGCCGGCGGGCTGCGCGACTGGCTGAGCCCGGATGGAGCGGCGGTGCACCGGCTGCGCGCCCAGGTGCCCGTGAGCCTTCACCACCGTGACGAGGCCGCAGCCGATCTGGGGAACCGGGACTCGTTCATCAACGTCGATCTGCCGCTGGCAGAACGTGATCCGCTGACCCGGCTAGATCTGATCCGTGCGGAGACCGCCCGCCGAAAACACCTCGGCGACGCCGAGGAACTCTTCGACCTCTTCCACGCGCTCGGCCGCCTCCGGCACGTCGGCGCCGCCGCTCAACGGCTGGCGGGCAGCGCCAGGGAGTTCAGCGTGGCCATCTCGAATGTGCCCGGGCCCGCGGCCTCCGTGGGTGTCGCCGGCAGGCGGGTGCTGCACCTGTTCTCGTCCTCGGAGCCCGCCGTGCACCACGCGTTGCGGATCTCGGCCATCTCGTGCGCCGGTGACGTCGGGATCGGGCTGTGCACCGACCCGCACGCGCTTCCGGACGTGGCCCGGCTCGCCGACCGGATCGAGGCGGCGTACAGCGAACTGCACGCCGCCGCGCTGAGGTGAATGCCGTGTACGCAGAGAGGGGCCATCCATGACGACCAGCACCGTGACATGCCCGGAATGCGGGCAGCGCAACCGTGTTGCGGCCGGCGGGAGCGGCAGGCCACGCTGCGGCCAGTGCCGGCAGTGGCTGCCGTGGATCACCTCGGCCGGCGACGGTGATTTCACCGATGTCGTGGAGAGCGCGTCGGTGCCGGTGCTCGTCGACCTGTGGGCCACCTGGTGTGGACCCTGCCGCATGGTGAGCCCGGCACTGGAGCAGCTCGCCGGCGAACGCGCCGGTGGGCTCAAACTCGTCAAGATCGACGTCGACGCCGCGCCGGGGCTCTCGCGGCGTTTCGACGTGAGCGCGGTTCCGACGTTGTTGCTGATCGACCACGGCCGCGTCCTGGCCCGCAAAGCAGGCGCGGCACCGCTGGCCGCGCTGCGCAGCTGGCTGGACGAGTCGCTGGCGACCTGAACCGCAACCGGTTCGGCGGGCAGCCGCTGACCTGAATGTGACGGGTTGCCGGCCTTCGGGCGAAACCGCTGTGCCCGGCGAGTCGGCGGAAATACAGTTTGCCTAGCTGTGGGCAATCGCCGAACACGGGTGCTGGCGGGGCGTCACGGTGTGTGTTCGCAAGGAGGCGACATGGGGGGATCAGCAGCCATCGCGAGGACGGACCGGCCGGGGAGTCGCTACATCGGGCGGGTCGGCGGATTGGCGTTTGCGTTGGGGATCGGCGCGGCGGTGCTCGCGGGAGCGGGTGCGGCATCGGCGGACACGTCGGACTCGGATGGGGGCACCACGTCGGTGAGTTCGTCGTCCTCGGCGTCGTCGTCATCCTCGTCGTCGTCCCAAACGAAGCGTTCGGCTGAGTCCGAGGCGGAGTCGGACACCGACGTCACGGAGGCCGCGGACGCCGAAGCAGAGTCGGAGGCTGCGGCCGACGCGGAGGCTGAGGACGCCGAGGAAGAAGCCGACGAACAGGCAGAACAAGCCGAGGAAGCCGAGACCGATTCTCTTGCAGCGGTTTCCGAAGATGCACCGGCGAAGTCCCGCTCCGCCACACCGGAAGACGACGCCGCAGAAGCGCCGGCAACCCTGAGTTCGAATATCACTGCGGCCGTGGAGGAACCGAGTCCCTTCGAGCGCTTCTTCGAAAACCAGAGCCCCACCCTGGATCACGACCCGGCGGAGAACACCGTCGTCGAAGGGCGCATCGAGGGTGACCTGCATGCCGAGGACCCCGACTCGACACGGCTGACCTACACCGCGACCAGGCCCACCCACGGGACCGTGGTGATCAACCCCGACGGCACTTTCGCCTACACCCCCGGCGCGTCCTACGCCGGACAGGACAGGTTCGACGTCACCGTCAGCGACGCCCGCAGCGGATTCCACATCCACGGCTTCGCCGGTCTGCTCAACCTGCTGTCCTTCGGGATTCTGGGCAGCAGCGGCCACCGCACCACCGAGACCGTGTTCATCGGTTTCGAGCGCGCCGTCGTCGTATCGGGTCTGAACACGCCGGTGGACTCCCGGTTCCTGCCGGATGGCCGGATCGTCGTCGCGGAGAAGGGCGGCGCGATCAAGATCGTCGAGGACGGTGTGCTGCGCGAGCAGCCGCTGATCACACTGTCGGTCAACACGCTCGGCGAGCGGGGTGTCAGCGGACTGGCCGTCGACCCGGACTTCGCCACGAACGGGCACCTCTACGTCGCCTACACCACCTCGACGCTGCGCAATCGGTTGTCGCGGGTGACGGTGGTCGGCAACACCGCCGGCTCGGAGCTGGTGCTGCTGCAGTCCACCGAATCCGCGGCGTTCAACCATCAGGGCGGCGCGCTGGGGTTCGGACCGGACGGCAAACTGTACTGGGGTCTGGGTGACAACGGTTCCGGACCCAACTCGCAGAACCTGACGAACCTGCACGGCAAGATCATCCGAATCAACCCCGACGGCACCACACCGTCGGACAACCCGGACCTGGGCAACGGAGCGTTGCCGCAGATCTACGCCTACGGACTGCGGAATCCGTTCCGGCTGACGTTCACTCCGGCCGGCGGGCTGCTGGTCGCCGACGTCGGGGCGGCGTCCTTCGAGGAGGTCAACCTGGTGACGGCCGGCGGTGACTACGGCTGGCCGGGCGCCGAAGGTGTCTGCAACACGTGCTCGTCGATCAACCCGATCTACACCTATCCGCGCGGCAGCGGCGCGGCCATCACCTCGGTGCTGGTCTACGACGGGGACACGTTCGGTCCGGACTATCTGAACAAGGTGTTCATCGCCGACCTGGTGCAGGGCTGGATCAAGGTGCTTACGTGCACGCCGGAATTCACGTCGTGCGGCGATCCGCAGGACTTCGATCCGGATGCCGGCTCGACCGTGCTGTTGCTGCAGGGGCCCGACGGCAACGTCTACCAGCTGACGTATCAGCCCGGCCCGCTGGTGCGGATCGCACCGGCGGGCACCGCGTCGTCGCTCGGCGAACTGGTCTGAGATCTCAGAGGCGGTAGTCCGGCAGGTCGATGTTGTCGCGCACGCTTCCTGCGAGCAGCTTGGCCAGCGGCCCGACGTCCATCATGTTCATCGCGAAGTTGCGGAACCACAGGCCGAACCGGGTCCTGGTGGCGAAGAAGCCCAGCATCCGTTCGGCCCCGGCCTGCTTGCCGGCGA
>NZ_JBAUJB010000366.1:0-3931 GCF_049683355.1 Mycobacterium sp. | reverse complement strand
TCCGCGTCTCCGCCCGCGGCTACCGCAACCGAGAGCACTTCAAGACCGCAATCTACTTCCACCTCGGCGGATTACAGCTCTACCCGGTCACACCATGACCCACGGACTTCCCGGAAGAGCCGAAATTCATGACTCATTCCATCGAGCCGGAGATGCATGGCGTTGGGCCGCGGCGGGGACCACGGGCGGCCTGGCTGCCGGGCCTCGCCGCACGGCATTCAGCTGGATCTCCGGCAAATCCACTGATCCGTCAACCGTGTCGAGCCAGGCCACAGTTTCGGCCACATCGTCGACGGTGACGGTATGCATCTCGAATGGAACCTCCTGCAGCATCTCGGTTTCGACCGGCCCCGGTGTGACTATATGCACGTTGATCCCGTCGCGGTCCACTTCAAGGGCAAGTGCGCGCGCAAATGCGTTCATCCCGGCTTTCGAAGCCGAGTAGGCCGTGCGGGCCGGCATTGGGTCGTGGGCGGCCGAGGACGAGATGAAAATGAAACGGGATCCAGCCGCCATCAGCGGGAGCGCGGCATGGGTGGTTACGAAGCACGAGTCGAGGTTCGCCGACATAGTGGTGCGCCACTGATCGAAGCTCTGTTTGCGCACATAAGTACCGCCGAGTACACCAGCCGCATGCACCAACAGGTCGATGCGTTCTAACCGCTGCAGCGCGGTGCCAAAGCTTTCGGGATCTGATGCATCGGCTACCAGCCAGCGGGCTCCGATCTCGGAGGCTGCCTCCCGCAGCTGGTCTTCACGACGCGCCATGAGCACTACGTCGTATCCACACTGGGCAAGCGAGCGCCCGCAGGCTTTTCCGATTCCGCCGCTGCCGCCGGTGATAACCGCGTTCCTCACAGCCGTTCCTTTGCAGTGCTCGAGAATCTCGTAAAGCCTTGGCTGGTGTCAGGCAGTTAAATGATCCGCCGGTCCCGGATGCGAATGACCGCATCCGGGGCGGGCGCGATTATCCGATCGGCCAATTCGCCGGCCAGGACATTGGACTGAGTATTAGCGACGTGGCGGGCCGCGACCCGACGCGCTCGTTGGGGGTCACCGATCGCGATCGCGTCGGTCAGGGCTTCGTGGGCCTTGAGAACTGCTTTGCGCTGACTCATCGACGGATACTCGCCGGTGGCCGCCGACTCTTCGGCCCACTGTAGTTCCCGCGCAGTCCACAGTGCCTCAAGGCAACCCACCATGGCTATCATGGTGCGGTTGCCGCAACCGCGTACGATCATGTCGTGAAACCGACGACCGCATTCGGTGAACGCGGAGCCGTCGTCGAGACGCTCGGCCATCTGGGAGTTGATCCTGTGGAGTTCGGGAACAACTGTGTCGGCCCGATCCACGCGTTGAGCCGCAAGTCCTGCGCATGCGGGTTCGAACTCCGTCAGCGCTTGCGCAAGGTCGCTGAGTGGGACATTCTCGCTCTGAAGGAGCAGGCCGAGCATGGAGGCCGCCGTGGTTTCGTCGGGGGCGTGCACCACGGCGCCGCCCCGATTCCCGCGTCGAACCGAGACTAGGCCCTCGGTTTCGAGAATTCGCAGTGCCTCTCGCAATGACACAAGGCTTACGTTGAACCTCTCGACGAGAACCGACTGCGGCGGGAGTAGATCACCGTCGACGAGTTCGCCATCGACGATCTGGCGGCGTAATTCATCCGCGATCGTCTGGGCGATGCGCGGCGACGTCAGTCGGCGCTTCACAACGTTCTTCGTGCCAGGCATTGACTATCTCTCAACTTGTGAAGTGAGCCGATGCGCCGGCCATCTCGGCGGCTGCGATTGTCCATGCTGAGCTTGCCATGACTACCTCATCTGTCGGTTGAAGATGCGCTTCGGCTTCTCACCCTGCGACGCGTGGCCACATGGGCGTTCCAAATCGAGATACGCCTATCAACTTATCATTGCTGAATTTCCACCGCTCGGGTGGAAGGCCGCTTATGCGGGATCTATGCGGCATACGGCCCGCGCGGCGCCTCGGCCCCTTTCTCCAGATGCTTGGGCCGTAGCCACGAGGCGCGGTGCCACCCTGCGCCAGCTTTCCTATGTCGACATGGGGGAGATGGTGAAGAGCGGGCCTCGGTGGTAACGTCGTAAAGATAAGAAGACAGCCGCCGGAGGCAGGCGGAAATCGCAGCAAGGTGAGGAGTCGTGCGGTGGACGTTGGAGAGCTCGTTTTAGTCAGCGTAGATGACCATGTGGTAGAGCCGCCGGGCATGTTCGAGGATCGATTGCCGTCGAAGTATGCGGAGTTCGCGCCGAAGTTCGTCACGAATCCCGACGGCACCAATGTGTGGGCGTACAACGGCGAGACCGTTATGAATGTCGCCCTGAATGCAGTGGCTGGACGCCCCAAGGAAGAGTACGGGATCGAACCGACGTCTTTTGACCAGTTGCGTCCGGGCACCTATGACCATAACGAGCGCGTGAAAGACATGAGCGCCAACGGGGTGTTGGGCTCATTGTGTTTTCCGTCATTTCCGCAGTTTTGCGGCCAGCTGTTCGCTCGGACGGAGGACAAGGATGTCGCGCTGGCGATGGTGCAGGCCTACAACGATTGGCATATCGACGAGTGGTGCGGCAGTCATCCGGGACGGTTCATACCGTGCGCCTTGCCGGCGATCTGGAATCCCGAGTTGATGGCGGCCGAGGTGCGTCGCGTGGCCAAGAAGGGCTGCCATGCATTGACCTTCAGCGAGAATCCGTCGAAGTTGGGATGGCCCTCCATTCATTCAGACCACTGGGATCCGGTGTGGAAGGCTTGTAGCGAGGAATCGGTGGTGGTCTGCATGCACATCGGGTCGTCGTCGCAGTTGACGATCACCGCCCCCGACGCGCCGATGGACGTGATGATCACGCTGCAACCGATGAACATCGTGCAGGCTGCTGCTGATTTGGTGTGGTCGCGGATGCTGCGGAAGTTCCCCGATTTGAAGGTGGCACTCAGTGAGGGCGGCATCGGATGGGTTCCGTACTTCCTGGAGCGGATCGACTACAACTACGACCGCCACAAGTGGACGGGTCAGGACTTCGGCGACAAGCTGCCCAGCGAGATCTTCAACCAGCACATACTGACGTGTTTCATCGACGACAAGTTCGGACTCGCCAGCAAGTCGGCGCTGAACCTCGATATGGTGACCTGGGAGTGCGACTACCCACACTCTGACTCCAACTGGCCGCAGTCACCGGAGGTGTTCGCCGAATCGGCTGGTGGGCTGACCGATGAAGAAATAGACAAGATCACCCACTTGAACGCCATGCGTCACTTCCACTACGACCCCTTCTCCGTGCTAGGGGGGCGGCAGAATTGCACGGTAAGTGCTCTGCGTGGGCAGGTCAAAGATCATGACATCAGCATCAAGTCGCAGTTGCGCGAAGGCGCGCAGAAGCTCAATCTCAACCTGGCTGACCTACAGAAACTGGCGGCGGCGTCGGCAGAATAAATGAACTGGACCAGTGCCGGATTTTGCGTTCGTCGTACTCGCTGGTGATCGTCGAGCTCGACGGGGTCGGGGTGCGGGGCGGTGGTGAAGGTCACCGGGACGGAGCCGGGTTCGGTTGGCATCGGCAGCCGCGGTCGCCTGGCGCTGCGGCGGGTCGCCATCCGGTCCGGGGTGCCGACTACGGCTACATGGTCGAGCCGGAAGCGGTGGCGCCATGAGACGTGTTGCGGTTGTCGGCGCCGGAATAACCGCCTCGGTGAGCATTTCGCGTTGGGGCTGAAAGACCTTTTGCCGATGGCTTATTCCAAGTGTGCCGCCAGCGTGGACAAGGGGCTGGCGAAGTCGGATCTGCAGGGCGCCTGGTCGGTGCCACGGGTACCGCTGACGGGTTCCCGGCCGGAATACTGGGGGCCTCCGCTCCTCGTGGCGTTCCCGGCGGATGCTGGGGGTGTCCACTTTCCACGAATCATGGGAGGCCCCTAT
>NZ_JBAUJB010000365.1:0-1674 GCF_049683355.1 Mycobacterium sp. | reverse complement strand
CGGGCTGCTCGACGCCGCGGTCGCTCGGCCGCAGGCGACCGTGTTCGGAGTCGACGCCTACCCGCAGGTGTGGGACAAGGCCGCCGCGTTGCTGCAGTCGCTGGCCCGCAATCACGCACTGGTCGATGGGAACAAGCGGACAGCATGGGCAGCGGCGTGGACCTTCCTGCACCTCAACGGATCTGAGCTGGCGCACGATTTTGACGTCGATCGGGCCGAGGAACTCATGAACGACGTCGCGACCCGCGATTGCGATCTGAGCTACATCGCGGCCTCGCTGGCGGCCTTCTCCGACCGGCTATGACTTGCTGATCGCCTCCAACCGCTTGAAGATACGGGTCTTCTCGTGGATTTCGTCGAAGTCCATGTCCAGCAACACGGCCCCCATGTTCACCACGCCCGTGGCATGTTCCAGCACCCGCGGCAGGGACTCCACAAAATCGACCATTTCGGCGATGAACTCGCGGTAGCTCTGCAACGGAACATCAAGCAGCCGTGCGCAATCGGCGAGAATGTCCGCGTACTGCGACGGTACCGACAACCCGCGGCAGCGTTCCGAGATCTCCAGCAATCGCTCGTGGTAGTCCATCACGCGGTTGGCGACGTGCTTGATCGCCTCGGCATCGCACGTGTCATCCTCGCCCGAGCTGCGGAACGGCGCCATGAACGTCTGTTCGGAGGCGAAGAAGGCCGCGGCGTTTCTCAAAAAAGCCCTGTCCAAACGTAATTCGGCAGTCTCCTTGCGCAGACGTTGCAGCTCTGCGCGTTCATCGTCATCGAGCACCTCAGGATTATCGGCTGCCAAGCGCGCTTTGGCCGCCGCGACCCACCGGCCGAGCAATTGTTCTCCAACGCCGATCTCCGCGGCGAGGTGCGCCATCGGGCGTCCGGTATCGACGAGCAAACGCACGGCCTGCTCGCGATACTCCGTGGTGTACTTCTTGCGGTTTCCCGACACGGGAACATCCTCCCCGCAGGACCAGCAGTCTCGCGATCAGATGCCCCCCTCCAGGGGTCAACCCCATCGACGGCGGTGTGGATCTTGGTGGTCAACTCGCCCCGGGACCGTCCGATCCCATGACCTGCGGGTTCACGCTCGCACAGCGGCCGATTCGTGTAATTCGACCCAGCCCCCTGTGTCTTGATCAGGTCGCGTTGTGTTCGTCGCGTGCTGATGTGCTCGATTGATCGTGGCGTCCACCGACACCGTCCAGTCCAGTCGGCCGTCGGCATCAGCGCTCACCAACAGCGCCATCAACACCCGGTCCCAGGTCCCGTCCGCAGCGTAACGACGATGACGTTTCCACACCGTCTGCCACGGCCCGAACTCCGAACGTGGCAGGTCACGCCATGGGATACCGGTGCGGTACCGGTAGATGATGCCCTCCACGACACGCCGGTCATCCCCGGAAGGATGACCCCGCCGACCCTCATTGGAGGGCAACTCCGCTGAAATCAACTCCCACTGAGCATCATTGAACACACGAAACCGAGAAGCTGTCGTCACCCCGACAGCATCACCTCAAAACCCGCCCCATATGGGGGCGCTTCCGGGAAGTCCGTGGGTCATGGTGTGACCGGGTAGAGCTGTAATCCGCCGAGGTGGAAGTAGATTGCGGTCTTGAAGTGCTCTCGGTTGCGGTAGCCGCGGGCGGAGACGCGGATGGCCTGGAT
>NZ_JBAUJB010000364.1:0-31943 GCF_049683355.1 Mycobacterium sp. | reverse complement strand
CGCAGCAACTGACTGACCGGGTACGGGCGCCGAACCGGGCGCCCGCACCCGGTCATGAGTTTTACGTCGCCAATTTTCTTGCCGTGTACCGCTTTCGATCGTGAGCATCGGCAGGGCTATGATCGCGTGATGTCAGACACCAAACCCAGCTGGATCGCCCCGGCCGCGCTCGTCCTCGCCGTGATCGCTGTGGCGCTCGCGGTGTGGGGGCTGGTGCGGTCGCCCTCGTCGGGCAGTTCCTCGGTCAGCGCCGAGCCGTCCGCCGAGGCCGAGACCGAGGTGTGCGCGGCGTTCGAACTGGTGCGCAACGCGGTGTCGCTGCAGACCAACGTCGACCTCGGCACCGACCGGGTGGCCACTCAGACGGTGGCTGCCAACGCCCGCCTCGCCACGCTGGGCGGCGGCCAGTTCCTGCTCTCCCGGCTCGACGACGCGGTGCCGGCCGAGCTCGCCGATGAGGTGCGGGCGTTCGCGAACAACCTCGAGTACATCGGAATGGGACAGCTCGCCGGTGCATCCAGTCAGGATGCGGCCCAGACCACCCGCCTCAACGACGCCCAGGCCTCCGCCGAGCGGATCGCCGAGCTCTGCGCATAGCGGTCAGGCGGGGACGAACTCCACTCCGGACAGCGCGACGGCGTTGTCGCGTTCCGGGGCGGTCACGACGGCGCTGAATCCCTCGTCGCCCTTCCACACGTTCACCCGCAGCGTCTCACCGGGGAACACCACGCCCGCCATCCGTGCGCCGTAGGACTTGAGCCCGGTGACGTCGCCGTCGAGCAGGTTGTCCACCAACGCCTTGCAGGTCATCCCGTAGGTGCACAGTCCGTGCAGGATCGGACGCGGAAATCCTGCTGCGGCAGCAAAATCCGGGTCGGAGTGAAGCGGGTTGCGGTCACCGCACATCCGGTACAGCAGCGCCTGCGAAGGTGATGTCGGAACGGACAACTCGAGGTCCGGAGCCCGGTCCGGCGTGCCCGACGAGGTCGAGGGGCCACGGTCTCCGCCGAAGCCACCCTCGCCGCGGGCGAAAATGGACCGCTTCTGCGTCCACAGCAGCGCGCCCTCGGGATTCGTCACGGTCGTCTCCGACCAGATCACCGCGGCCTTGCCCTTGTCCCAGATCTCGGTGAACCGGGTGACCGCGGTGCCGGACCCTGTAGCCGGGATGGGGCCGGGCACCGTGACGGCCTCGCTGGCGTGCAGTACCTTGCTGAGCTCGATGTCGATGCCGGGGAACTTCACCGCGGGCGGCTCGGTCATGTGGAAGCTCTGCGCGACGTTGCCGAAGGTCGGCAGCACCTGCGGGGTGCCGTCGACCAGGTAGCGCAGCTCCCGCTTGTCCATCGGGTCGCCGCCGGCGCCCAGGCCGAGGTGATAGAGCTGGACATCGTTGCTGGTCCAGGAGAAATCGACGGCGGGGAGCTCGGCGCCGATGGCTTCATCGAGGTTGATTGGCACGGCTCACTCCTTGCCTGTCGCCGCCGGAGCGGCTCCGGCAATGTGCAGGGCCGCGAGATATCCGAACGTCATCGCCGGGCCGATGGTGCCGCCGGGACCGGGGTAGGTGTGGCCCATCACCGGGGCGCTGACGTTGCCCGCCGCGTAGAGACCCTCGATGACCGAACCGTCGTCGCGCAGCGCGCGGCCGTGCACGTCGGTGACGACGCCACCCTTGGTGCCCAGGTCCCCGGGGACCATCTTGGCCGCGTAGAACGGCCCGTGGTCGATCTCGCCGAGGTTGGGGTTCGGCTTGTTGGTGGGGTCGCCGTAGTAGCGGTCGTAGGCGCTCTCACCGCGGTGGAAGTCCTCGTCGACTCCTGAGCGGGCGAAGCCGTTGAACCGCTCGACGGTCTCCTTGAAGGCGCCGGCAGGCAGGCCAGTCTTCGCCGCCAGCTCGTCGAGGGTCGGGGCGGAGACGATCACGCCCGACTCCAGCCACTTCTTCGGGATGCGTTGCCCGGGCTGCAGACCGGCGAAGATGTAGCGATCGCGGTAACGCTGGTCGAACACCAGCCAGGCCGGGATGTTCTCGCCCGGCCCCGGGCCCTGCCCGTGACGGCCGCCGTACATGTGGTGGCAGGCCTCGACGTAGGGCATCGACTCGTTCATGAACCGCTTGCCCGACATGTTGACGATGATCGATCCCGGCGAGTTGCGCTCGGACAGAGCGAACCACGGCGCGTCTACCAGCGGGACCGTCGGACCCCACCAGGCGTCCTCCATGACGTCCAGAGCGGCACCGAGCTTCTCGGCGGCCAGGATGCCGTCGCCGGTGTTGGCCTTCGCGCCGACCGTCCACTCGGTGGTGATCGGCGCGCGCTGGTATTTCACCCGCATCTGCTCGTTGTGCTCGAACCCGCCGCTGCCCAGGATCACCCCGCGGCGGACCCGGATCAACCGCGGTTCAGCGGATTCGGGCTCGGTGGTGTTGCGTACGTAAACGCCGCGGACCACTCCGTCCTCGACATAAAGGTCCGTCAGCGCGGTGTTCAGCAGCACCGGGACACCGGCCTTCTGGAGCCCGATGCGCAGCGGGGCGATCAGCGCGCGGCCCATGCCGACCAGGTTCTTGCCGGTGACCTTGCCCCACGTCGCGCGCACGCCGACCTTCAGGCTGCGCAGCACTCCGCGGGGGTGTCGCTTGAGCTGGTTGAGCCGGACGTAATCCTGCTGCAGCACGACCATGTTCATCGGAACCTTGCCGTACGGCGGCTCCAGGCCGGGCAGGTCGGTGCCGAGCTTGTTGGCGTTGAACGGCTTGGGCTCTACCGACCGGCCCGTCGCCTTGCCGCCCGGGCTCTCGGGGTAGTAGTCGGAGTAGTTCGGCACCCAGCAGAGCTTGAGCGGCGAGTGCTTCAGCACGAACGACAGCATCTCCGGACCACGGTCCAGATACGTGTCGATCTTCTCCGCCGGTACCACGTCGCCGATGATCGAGTGCAGATAGGTGCGGGCCGCCTCGGCGGTGTCGCGGACGCCGTCGCGCTTGAGGATCTCGTTGTTCGGGATCCACACCCCACCACCTGACCGCGCAGTGGAACCGCCATAGTGCGGGGCCTTCTCGAGGACTACTGTTGACAGACCCTGGTGGGCGGCCGTGAGGGCGGCAACCATGCCGGCAGCGCCACTGCCCACCACGATGACGTCGTACTCCTGTCCAGTCATGTAGAACACGTTATAGAATCGCGCGGCTGACCCACAACTGTGCCGGTCGACGAAACGAGGGGACTTCACCTAGATGCTCAGTTCCGAGATGCGTGAGCAACTTGCTGCTGACCTGGCCAAGGCGGAAAGCAGCCGGGTTCCGATCTCGCCGCTGACCGACGGCAACCCCGACATCGATGTGGTTGATGCCTACGAGATCCAGCTGATCAACATCCGTCAGAGGGTCGCCGACGGTGCCCGGATCATCGGGCACAAGGTGGGGCTGTCGTCGGAGGCGATGCAGAAGATGATGAACGTCGACGAGCCCGACTACGGGCATCTGCTCGACGACATGCAGGTCTTTGAAGATGTTCCGGTCCGCTCCGAGCGTTATCTGTATCCGCGGGTGGAGGTCGAGGTGGGGTTCGTGCTCGCCGACGACCTGCCCGGGGCGGGATGCACCGAGGACGACGTGCTCGCCGCGACGGCGGCGTTCGCTCCCGCGATCGAGTTGATCGACACCCGCATCACCAACTGGCAGATCAAGCTCTGCGACACGATCGCCGACAACGCGTCGTCGGCGGGCTGGGTGCTCGGCGAGGCGCGGGTGTCCCCGAAGGACATCGATGTACGAGCTATCGACGCCGTCCTGACCAACAACGGCGAGGTCGTCGCGCAGGGGCGCAGCGATGCGGTGCTGGGGAACCCGGTGACCGCGGTCGCGTGGCTGGCGCGCAAGGTCGAGGCTTTCGGGGTCCGGCTCAAAGCCGGTGACATCGTGTTGCCAGGGTCGTGCACACGTGCGATAGACGCACCCGCGGGCAGCCATTTTGTCGCCGACTTCAGCGGGCTAGGTTCAGTACAACTGAGTTTCGAATGACTGCGAATGACTGCGAATGACTGCGAATGACTGCGAATGACAGGGAGAATCCATGCCTGACAAGGCATCCGTCGCGATCGTGGGATCGGGCAACATCAGCACCGATCTGTTGTACAAGCTGCTGCGCTCGGAGTGGTTGGAGCCGCGGTGGATGATCGGCATCGACCCTGACAGTGAGGGTCTGGCCCGGGCGCGCAAGCTCGGCCTGGAAACCTCCCACGAGGGTGTGGACTGGTTGCTGGCGCGCGACGAGAAACCGGACCTGGTGTTCGAGGCCACCAGTGCGTATGTGCACCGGGATGCGGCGCCGCGGTATGCGGAGGCGGGGATCCGGGCGATCGATCTGACACCGGCGGCGGTGGGGCCGGGGGTGATCCCGCCGGCGAACCTGCGGGAGCATCTCGACGCGCCGAACGTGAACATGGTGACCTGTGGCGGTCAGGCGACCATCCCGATCGTGCACGCGGTGTCGCGGGTGGTCCCGGTGCCTTACGGGGAGATCGTGGCGTCGGTGTCCTCGGCGTCGGCGGGGCCGGGGACGCGGGCCAACATCGACGAGTTCACCAAGACCACCAGTGCCGGAGTGCAGCACATCGGCGGCGCTGCCAGGGGTAAGGCGATCATCATCCTGAATCCGGCCGATCCGCCGATGATCATGCGGGACACCATCTTCTGCGCGATCCCCGAGGACGCCGATCGGGACGCGATCGCGCAGTCGATCCGTGATGTGGTCGCCGAGGTGCAGACCTATGTGCCGGGTTACCGGCTGCTCAACGACCCGCAGTTCGACGATCCGTCGATGAACTCCGGCGGGCAGGCGGTGGTGACGACGTTCATCGAGGTGGAAGGCGCCGGTGACTATCTTCCGCCGTATGCGGGGAATCTGGACATCATGACCGCTGCGGCGACGAAAGTCGGCGAGGAGATCGCCAAGCAGAGTGCCGGGGCATCGCTGTCCGCGTCGTCAGGAGGGCAAGCATGAGTGGCATCGACACCATCTATTTCGATCCGATGTGGGACATCCGGATGACCGACACGTCGCTGCGCGACGGCAGTCATCACAAGCGCCACCAGTTCACCGCCGACGAGGTGGGCGCGATCGTCGCGGCGCTGGACACCGCCGGGGTTCCGGTCATCGAGGTGGCCCACGGTGACGGTCTGGGCGGGTCGAGCTTCAACTACGGGTTCTCCAAGACCCCGGAGCAGGAGCTGATCAAGCTTGCGGCGCAGACGGCCCGCAACGCGAAGATCGCGTTCCTGATGCTGCCCGGGGTGGGCACCAAGGAAGACATCAAAGAGGCGCAGAACAACGGCGGGTCGATCTGCCGGATCGCCACGCACTGCACCGAGGCCGATGTGTCGATCCAGCACTTCGGCCTGGCCCGCGAGCTCGGTCTGGAGACCGTCGGGTTTCTGATGATGAGCCACACCATTGCGCCGGACAAGCTCGCCAAGCAGGCGAGGATCATGGCCGATGCCGGGTGTCAGTGTGTGTATGTGGTCGACTCGGCGGGGGCGTTGGTGCTCGAAGGTGTCGCCGATCGGGTCTCGGCACTGGTGGCCGAGCTCGGCGACGACGCCCAGGTGGGCTTTCACGGTCACGAGAACCTGGGTCTGGGGGTGGCCAACTCCATCGAGGCCGTCCGTGCCGGGGCCAAGCAGATCGACGGGTCGTGCCGGAGGTTCGGCGCCGGAGCCGGCAACGCGCCGGTCGAGGCGTTGATCGGGGTGTTCGACAAGATCGGCGTGAAGACCGGGATCGATTTCTTCGAGATCGCCGATGCCGCCGAGGAGGTGGTGGCCCCAGCGATGCCGGCCGAATGCCTGTTGGACCGCAACGCGCTGATCATGGGCTATTCCGGGGTGTACTCCAGCTTCCTCAAACACGCCATCCGCCAATCCGAGCGGTACGGGGTGCCCGCGCACCAACTCCTGCACCGCGCCGGGCAACGCAAACTCATCGGCGGCCAGGAAGACCAACTCATCGACATCGCACTCGAGATCAAACGCGAGATGGGCACCCCGGCATAGACATTTTTCAGATCACTCCACGGCAGGGCTGACCAGCGTCGACGCCGCTCGGGCCGGGCCTGTGGCAGACGTCGGGTGTTTGGCGGCCCCGTCGATCGGCTAGGCCTCGGGGTGCGACCGAATGGTCGCGTGCTCGACCGATTGACGAGGAGTGATTTCCATGAACACCTCCGCTACCACCGTGCGCCGCGGGCTGTTCGGCGTGTTCGCCGGCGGATTGCTCGCCTTCGGCTCGGCTGCGATCGTCGCGCCGGTCGCCAACGCCCAGCCGGCGCCAGGTCCAGACTGCTCCGCCGCCGGAGTCGCGGGCACCGTCAGCACCGCAGCCGCCTCGGAAGGCGCATACCTGACGGCCAATCCGCAGACCAACGAGACCCTGTCGAACATCGCGTCGCAGGCACAGCCCGAGGCCGAAGAGGCCTTCCGCACGTACTTCGAGGAGAACCCCGAGGTGAAGGACCAACTGACGGCGATCTATCAGCCGGTCAGCGCCATCAACAACCAGTGCAACGTTCAGGTGACACCGACACCGGTGGCACAGGCCGTATGGAACGGCACCGAGACGGCGACCGGCCCGGAGGCCGCAGAAACACCTGCGCCGGCTGCCGAGACGCCTGAGGCGCCGTCGAACTGACGCAGGTCGCCGCTAGCTGGAAACGCACTTGCCGTGCCCGCGCTCCGGCGCAGGCACGGCAAGCGTGTTCTGCGGCCTCGGCGGGGCCGTCGGGCAGGCTGTCGCACCCCCCGGGCACGATGGGGCCATGGCGACACGAGCCGAGGCCCAGACGATCCTCGAACAGCTGGCAGGCCCGGACTCCCGGCTGCGTGACGACCAGTGGACGGCGATCGAAGCTCTGGTCGTGCAGCGTCGCCGCGCGCTCGTCGTGCAGCGCACCGGCTGGGGGAAATCAGCGGTGTACTTCATCGCCGCCAAGCTGCTGCGCGCCGAGGGGCGCGGGGCCACCGTCATCGTGTCGCCGCTGTTGGCCTTGATGCGCAACCAGGTGGCCGCCGCCGCCCGTGCGGGCGTCAAAGCGGCCACCATCAACTCGAGCAACATGGCCGACTGGTCCGAGATCCACGACCGGGTTCGCGGCGGTGAGCTCGACGTGCTGCTGGTCAGCCCGGAACGGTTGAACAACCCCGACTTTCGCGATCAGGTGCTGCCCGCGCTGGCCCGCGACGCCGGGCTCGTCGTCGTCGACGAGGCGCACTGCGTCTCGGACTGGGGCCACGACTTCCGGCCCGATTACCGGCGGATCCGCACGCTGATCGCAGAACTCGGTGCCGACGTCCCGGTCCTGGCGACCACGGCCACCGCCAACGACCGCGTGGTCACCGACGTCGCAACGCAACTGGGCGTCGGTGGCTCGGGTGCGGGCAAGGACACGCTGGTGCTGCGCGGCGGGCTGGACCGCGAGTCGCTGCGGCTGTCGGTGGTCGACGCGGGCAGCCCGGCGCAACGCGCCGCTTGGCTTGCCGCACACATCGATTCGTTGCCGGGCTCCGGCATCGTCTACACGCTGACGGTCGCCCAGGCGCACGACATCGCCGCGCTGTTGCGGGAGCAGGGACATGAGGTCGCGTCCTACACCGGCTCCACCGAGGCGGCCGAACGTGAGCAACTCGAAGCGGATCTGCTGGCCAACCGGGTCAAGGCGCTCGTCGCCACCTCGGCGCTGGGCATGGGTTTCGACAAATCCGACCTCGGGTTCGTCGTGCACCTCGGCGCGCCTTCGTCGCCGATCGCCTATTACCAGCAGGTCGGCCGCGCGGGCCGGTCGACGGCGAGCGCCGAGGTGATCCTGCTCCCCGGCCGCGAGGACCAGGACGTCTGGCGCTACTTCGCCTCTGTGGCGTTCCCGTCGGAAGCCATGGTGCGCAAGGTCATCGGTGAGCTGGACCTGGAGCGGCCGTTGTCGACACCGGCGTTGGAACCGCTCGTCGACCTCGGACGGTCCCGACTGGAGATGGTGCTCAAGGTGCTCGACGTCGACGGTGCGGTGCGGCGGGTGAAGGGCGGCTGGGTCGGTACCGGTGCAGACTGGGAGTACGACGAACCCCGCTACCGCAATTTGGACGAAGCCCGCAAGCGTGAGCAGCAGGCGATGCTCGACTACCAGCAGACCGCGGAATGCCGGATGGCCTTTCTGCGCCGCCAACTCGACGATCCCGAACTCGGTGCCGATGAGCGGTGCGGCCGGTGTGACAACTGCACGGGTGTCCGGCCGGCGGTCGACGTCGACGCAACCGCGGCCGAGGACACCCGGCAGCGCCTGATGCGCCCGGGGGTCGAACTCAGCCCTCGCAAGCAGTGGCCCTCGGGGCTGGGCAAGCTCGGCGTGGAGCTCAGCGGGCGGATCACCGACGGCCCGGCCCCGGGGCGGGCGATCGGGCGGCTGACCGATCTGGGCTGGGGCGCCCGGCTGCGCAAGCTGCTCGACGATGCCGATGCCGAGGTTCCCGACGACGTCGTGCAAGCGGCGGTCAAGGTGTTGGCGTCGTGGGAATGGGCGACCAGGCCGACAGCGGTGATGGCGCTGGACTCCGACACCCATCCGCTGCTGATCTCGTCGCTCGCCCGCAAGCTCGCCGAGCTGGGTCGGCTCACCGACCTCGGCACGCTGCGGTACGCGCCGGATCGCCGGCCGGTGATCGCGGCGAACTCCGCCTACCGGGTCGCGGCACTGCACCGTTCGTGGTCGCCTCCCGATGCCGGTGTTGTCGAGGCAGCCGGCGGACCGGTGCTGCTGGTGGACGACCTGACCGACACCGGGTGGACGCTGACTATGGCCGCGCGCATCGTGCGTGAGGCGGGAGCACCGGCGGTGCTGCCGTTCGCGCTCGCGGCCACCAGCTAGTGGTCCGGTTTCACACCGCCGAACTGGGCGGTGACCTCGTCGGCCGTCGCCATGAGTGAGCGGGCCCGGCGGGCTATCTCGCTGTCGGTCAACGACTCTCCGATGTGCATCGACGCGACCATGACCTGTCGTTGGTGGTGGTCGAACACCGGCGCCGAGATCACGCTGATGTCGGAACGGGTGTTGCGGCGTCCGCTGCTGTCCCGGCCGTCCTCTGTGCGCAGATACACCCGCTCGCCGATGTCGGACACGAGTTCGCCCAACAGGGCCCGCAGTTCGTCCGGCAGCGTGCTCGACATCCCGGCCATCAGCGAGTACAGGCGCCGGCCGCCGGGGGTCTGGCGTTCGACGAGGTGGCCGGCGGCGCGGCACTCGGCGATCACCCGGTCCAGGCGGGCGGTGTCGGTGCGCAGCGGGATCGTGGGTTCCTTCGCCAGCCAGGCGCGGAGTGCCTCGTCGTCCCAGAGCACGAACATCAGGCCCACCGGCGGCGCGAACGGATAGCTCTGGCCCACGTGAACGCCGGTGTCGGCGCCGGGCGGCCCGACGAGTTCGAGCAGCGTGATGCGGTCGTCGATGACCGCGGACAGCGCCGCGGTGGTGCCGTACATCGCCGAGAGCCGGCGCAGTTCCGTGCGCGCCGCGGGGTTGACCCGCATGGACTCCTGTGCGGTGTGTCCGAGCGCGATCAGCCTGGGGCCGATCCGGTAGGTCTTGTCGCGGGCGTCGCGAACGAGGTAGCGCGCTTCGGTCAGGGTGGTGACGATGCCCAGACAGGTCGGCTTGCTCATCCCGACCCGGCGGGCCAGTTCCGACAAGCCGAAGCCGTCGTGCGGATGCGCGGCGAGGAAGTCGAGGACGGCGACGACCCGGGCCGTCGGCGGGGAGGCTCGACCCGCGCTCGTCGGTGCTTCCTCGGCCTCCCGCATGCCCCCGCCCGTTGACTCGAATTAGAACGCGTTCTAGTGTCAGGTCGGAAACTCTACCAGCCCGGTCCAATATTGGAACAGTCTGGAAAGTGAGAGGTAGTCCCGTGATGTACTCCCAGCCGCTGGCCGATGCCATCGCCGAAGCCGAACAGCTCGTCGCCGCCGCGCCGTTCATCGAATCCGAGGCCGACCTGCTCGAAGGGTTGCAGTACCTCGCGGGATGCATCGCGGCCTGCACCCACGTGGCCTTCGACTACGACCGCGACCACCCGTTCCTGCACAGCGGCACCGGTCCGTTCACCAAGATGGGCCTGGACAATCCCGACACGATGTACTTCGGCACCCGCGTGGCGCCCGGCCACGAATATGTCGTCACCGGCCGGCGCGGCACCACCACCGATGTCAGCTTCCAGCTGCTCGGCGGCGACTACACCGACGACAACGTGCCCGACAGTGAGACCGCGTTCGACGACCGCAAGCTCGACATCGCCGCCGACGGCACCTTCGAATGGCGCTTCACCCCGCCCGGCCCGTCGCAGCTGGTGATCCGCGAGGTGTACAACGACTGGTCCGCCCAGCGCGGCACGTTCGCCATCTCGCGGACCGACACGGCGGGCACGGCGCCGCCACCGCTGACCAGAGAACTCATCGAGAAGCGCTATGCCGTCGCCGGTAAGCAGCTGGTACAGCGTGTGAAGACCTGGCTGCAGTTTCCGCAGTGGTTCTACAACGACAGTCCCGCCAACACGATGGTGGCGCCCCGGCTGACACCGGGTGGGCTGGCCACCCAGTACTCGTCGGCCGGACAGTTCGAGTTGGCCGAAGACCAGGCGCTGATCATCACGCTGCCGGTCACCGACGCCCCGTATCTGGGCTTCCAACTCGGGAGCCTGTGGTACATCTCCCTGGACTACATCAACCACCAGACCTCGCTGAACGGCACTCAGGCGCAGGCAGATCCGGACGGCAAGATCCGCATCGTGGTGTCGGACCGGAACCCGGGCGTCACGAACTGGGTGGAGACGCTGGGGCATCACAAGGGATTCCTCCAGTTCCGCTGGCAGCGGGTCTCCCGGGAGCTCACCGAGGCCGACGGCCCGACCGTAGACCTCGTCGACTTCGACGAGGTGGCGGGCGCGTTGCCGCACTACGAAAGCAACAAGATCACCGAGGAAGACTGGCGGGCGCGGATCGCGCTGCGCCAGAAACAAATTGGCGAGAGAATGGTGGGTTGACGATGGCTGGTGCCGGAGGACTTCTGGAAGGCAAGGTCGTCGTCATCAGCGGCGTCGGGCCCGCGCTGGGCACGACGCTCGCGCGACGATGCGCCGAGGAGGGCGCCGATCTGGTGCTGGCGGCGCGCACCGTCGAGCGGCTCGAGGACGTCGCCAAGCAGATCACCGACCTCGGTCGGCGCGCGTTGTCGGTCGGTACCGACATCACCGACGAGACGCAGGTGAAGAACCTGGTCGACGAGTCCATGAAGGCCTACGGCCGGGTCGACGTGTTGATCAACAACGCGTTCCGGGTGCCGTCGATGAAGCCGTTGGCCAACACCACGTTCGACCATATGCGCTACGCGATCGAGTTGACGGTGTTCGGGGCCCTGCGGATGATCCAGGGCTTCACCCCGGCGCTGGCCGAGTCGAACGGTTCCGTGGTGAACGTGAACTCGATGGTGGTGCGGCATTCGCAGGCGAAGTACGGCGCCTACAAGATGGCCAAATCAGCGTTGTTGGCCATGTCGCAGTCGCTGGCCACCGAGCTGGGGGAGCAGGGCATCCGGGTCAACTCGATTCTGCCCGGCTATATCTGGGGCGGGACCCTGGAGAGCTACTTCGACCATCAGGCCGGCAAGTACGGCACCACCGTCGACGAGATCTACAAGGCCACCGCGGCAGCGTCGGATCTCAAGCGGCTGCCCACCGAGGCGGAGGTCGCGTCGGCCATCCTGTTCATGGCCAGCGATCTGTCCAGCGGGATCACCGGACAGGCACTCGACGTGAACTGCGGGGAGTACAAGGCGTGAGCGGGACCAGTGCCCGGACCAACGTCGGCTCCGTAGCGGACCTGCACGCCTCGGCCACCAAGGCCTGCGGGCTCGACGACTTCGGCAGCGACGACGACAACTATCGCGAGGCTCTCGGGGTGCTGCTCGAGTCGTTTCAGCGCGACGCCGACCTGACCGAGTTCGGCAGCAAGATGCAGCGGTTCTTCGTCCGCAACGCGCTGGTGGCCCGGCTGGTCTCCGAGGCGGCGTTCAAGCAGTTCCCGGAACACGTCGACGTCCCGATCGAACGACCGATCTTCGTCACCGGCCTGCCGCGCACCGGCACCACGGCGATCCACCGCCTGCTGGCTGCCGACCCGCGACATCAAGGTCTGGAGTTGTGGCTAGCGGAGTTCCCGCAACCGCGCCCGCCCCGCGAAACCTGGTCGCAGAACCCCGTTTTCCAGCAGATAGACGCCCAATTCGCCAAGGCGCACGAGGAGAACCCAGACTACACCGGGCTGCATTTCATGACCGCCGACGAGGTGGAGGAGTGCTGGCAGTTGCTGCGCCAGTCGCTGCACTCGGTCTCCTACGAAACGCTGGCGCATGTGCCGACGTACTCGCAGTGGCTGTCTAGGCAGGACTGGACGAAGCCATATCAGCGTCACCGCAAGAACCTGCAACTGATCGGGCTCAACGACCGCGAGAAGCGCTGGGTGCTGAAGAACCCCAGTCATCTGTTCGCGCTGGACGCACTGCTCGCCACCTATCCCGACGCGTTGGTGGTGCAGTGCCACCGCCCCGCCGAGACGATCATGGCTTCGATGTGTTCGCTGGCCCAGCACACCACCGAGGGGTGGTCGAACACCTTCGTCGGGGACGTCATCGGCGCCGATTCGATGGAGACCTGGTCCCGCGGCCTGCGGCTGTCTAACGCCGAACGGGCCAAACACGATCCGGCGCAGTTCTACGACATGGACTACTTCGCGCTGATCAAGGATCCGATAGCCGCGGTGGAGGGGGTGTACGCGCACTTCGGCATCGAGATGACCGACGCCGCCCGGCACGCCATGGCAGCCACCCACGCCGAGAGCAGGCAGGGGCCGCGCGCGCCGAAGCACACGTATTCGTTGGCGGATTACGGTCTGACCGACGAACAGGTCAAGGAGCGCTTCACCGGCCTCTAGAGTGCGGGACGGCGGTGTTGTTCGACAACGGAGTTCGATAACGTTGCCTCACATGTCCGAATCGCTGTTCGATCTGACCGGCCGCACCGCGGCCGTCACCGGTTGCCTCACGGGGTATCGGCCAGGCGCTGGCCGCCGGTCTGCTGCGCGCGGGCGCCGACGTCGTCACCCTCCAGCGCGCGGTGCCCGGCCCGGAGTTGCACGCCGTCGCGGCGGAGCACCGGCGGCGGTTGTCCCACCACGGCATCGACCTCGCGTCTGAGGACTCGATCACCGAAGCGGTCACCTCCGTGCTGGCTGCCGGCCGCGTCGACATCCTCGTCAACAACGCCGGGACCCAGATCCGCCACGATGCCGTCGAGTTTCCGCTCGCGGATTTCGACACCATGCTGGCCGTCAACCTTCGGTCGGATGTTCCAGCTGTGCCAGGGTTTCGGCGCGCCGATGGTGCAGCGGGGCGAGGGAAAGATCATCAACCTCGCGTCGCTGTTGAGCTTTCAGGGCGGGTTCCGGGTGCCGGCATACGCGGCCGCCAAAGGCGCGGTGGCGCAACTGACCAAGGCGCTGTGCAACGAGTGGGCAGGTCACGGTGTCAACGTGAACGCCGTCGCGCCCGGCTATGTGAGCACCGACATGAACGAAGCGCTGATCGCGGACAGCGCGCGAAACGAGGCGATCTCGGCGCGGATACCCGCCGGCCGGTGGGGGACGCCCGACGACATGGTCGGTGCCGTTCTGTTCCTCGCGTCCCGGGCGGCGGACTACGTGCACGGCGCGGTGATTCCCGTCGACGGGGGTTGGCTGGCGCGGTGAGCGACAGCCGGTGTCACCGGTGCCGGCGGATCCCGCTCAGCCGTCGCCGGGTGCCGGGGCGGTGGACACCTCGTCGAGGCATCCCTCGGCGACAGCGTGCTTGATGCTGTCGGCCAGTCGCGGGCACGATCTCGCCCTCGCAGGGTCGCCACCGGACTCCCGGATCTCGGCAAAATGCGCGCATCGCTGTGACGCCTGCACGTTCCACTGCACCGCCGTGTGCTGGGGGCCCAGTTTCTTGACCGCGACCGACACGTGGCAGAAGCGGCAGTCGATCGGCACCAGCCCGGATGTCAGGTACCGCTCCCGGTCCCGTGCGGTGCTCTCGCGCACTGCGGCGGCTCGCTCCGGGTCAGACGCGAAATCCGGTGCCTTGCGCCAGGATCCGCTGTTGTTAGTTTCACCGCCGGACCCGTGCTCGTGATCGTCGTCGTCATGGCCGCCGTGGAGCAGCAGCATCGACCGGGCCAGCCGATCGACGTCCGGTGGTCGTCGGTCCGTGGTCATGTCATGACACCTGGGGTGAGTGCTCCGCGTCTTGGGTGCCCTCGGACTCCTCGGACTCCTCGGCCTGACGCCTGAGGTTCTCCTCGACCTCGACATTCCACTTCTCGTTGGCCGCCGAGGTGTCGACCTCCATCTCGAAGCGGTCGGTCATCTCAGCGGTGACGTCGGCGGCATCCACATAGAACTGCTGGTACCAGCGGCGCATCTGGTAGACCGCGCCGTCCTCCTCGACCAGCAGCGGATTGTCGATGCGGGTCTTGTGCTTCCAGATCTCGACGTCCTGCAGGAACCCCTTGCTGACACCGTCGGTGAACACCCGCGCCAGTTTGTCGGAGGTCTTCTCGTCGACGCCCTTGGGCTTCTCGGCCATCACACCCCACTGCAGCATGAACGAGTCCTGGGTGACCGGGTAGTGGCAGTTGATCAGAATGGACTCCGCTTTGTAGCCGCCGTAGTTGTTGTGCAGCCAGTTGATCATGAACGACGGCCCGAAGTACGAGGCTTCCGAGTCCAGATGCGCCTCGCCGTAGGTGGTCCCCATGTCGGTGATGTCCGGGCGGCCGACGTTGTGCAGGTACTGGCTGGCGATGTGGCCTTCGAACACGTTCTTGAAGTACGTCGGCAACCCGTAGTGGATGTAGAAGAAGTGCGCCATGTCGGTGACGTTGTCGATGATCTCGCGACAGTTGGAACCCTCGATGAGCATCGAGTTCCAGCGCCAGTCGGTCCACTGGTCGTCGGCGAACTCGGCGATCTCGGGGATCCGGACCTCGGGCTGCGGCGGGTTGCCCTCGTGGTCGTGCCAGACGAACAGCAGCCCGCCGCGCACGTCGGTATGCCAGGCGCGGGTGCGCGCCAGCCGCGGCGTGCGCTTGGCGTACGGCACCAGCTTGCACCTGCCGTCGCCGCCCCAGCGCCAGTCGTGGAACGGGCAGGCCACCTCGTCGCCCTTGAGGGTGCCCTGGGAGAGGTTTCCGCCCATGTGGCGGCAGTAACCGTCCAGGACCTTCAGCTCGCCCTGGGAGTCGGCGAAGACGACGAGCATGGTGCCGAAGATCTCGACGCCGTGCGGCTTGCCGTCGCGGTAGTCCGTGACCGGGCCGAGGCAGTGCCAACCCCGGGCGTACCGGTCGGGTAGCGCGCCGGTGTCGATCTCGCGGATACCCGCGCTTCCCGCGGATGTGTCAGTACTCACGGTGGGCCTCCCGTATGTGTCTCGAATTAGAACACGTTACAGTTTTTCTGCTCATCGGCGCAATCCAATGACGGTTTACCTGCGGTAAGTGTTGCGAACACCACTGCACTGGTCAGTGAGTACCCGTTCGGCGGACCCTTGCTGCCCGACTCTGCGGCTCATATATAGTGGACAAAGTGTTCAGTAATGAAGGGTGTCGACGGTGACGGCACTGATCTCCCAGCAGCCGGTCGAGACCGGAACCCGTGGCCGGCCCCGGCAATGGCTCACGGTGGCCGCAGCGACCTGCGCGATCGCGTGGGGCGGCAACGAGTTCACGCCGCTGCTGGTGATGTACCGGTCCAACGGCGCTTTCTCGGCCCTGACCGTGGACCTGTTGCTGTTCGCCTACGTGCTCGGCATCGTGCCGGCGCTGCTCATCGGTGGCCCGCTGTCCGACCGCTACGGCCGTCGTCCGCTGATGTTGCCCGCCCCGGTACTGGCGGCGCTCGGTTCGTCGATCCTCGCCGTGGGGGCGGATTCGGCGCTGCTGCTGGCCGTGGGCCGGGTGTTCAGCGGAATCGCGCTCGGACTGGCGATGGCTGTCGGTGGCGCCTGGCTCAAGGAACTGTCCAGTCCGCCGTGGGAGGACGGGAACGCCGGCGCCCGGCGTGCCGCGATGAGCCTGACAGCCGGGTTCGGCCTGGGCGCCGGAGTGGCCGGGACGCTGGCGCAGTGGGCGCCGGCGCCGACGGTGCTGTCCTATGCGGTCAACATCGTGCTGGCGCTGGCCGCCGCCGCGCTGCTCACCGCCGCCCCCGAAACCCGTTTCCCCCGCCGGAACGGTATTCCAGCAGCGCGTCACTCGACTTTTTCCGCCTGGAATACCGTTCCGGCGCAGGTTCGGCACCGCAGCTTCCTGCTCGTGGTCGTGCCCGTAGCCCCGTGGGTGTTCGGCGCAGGTGCGTCGGCCTACGCCGTGTTGCCCGCACTGATGGCGGACCGCGTAGCGGCGGCCCCGATCGCGTTCTCGGCGCTGATGTGCGTGGTCACCCTCGGGGTGGGCTTTGCCGTCCAGCACCTGGGGCGCCGGCTCCGTACCGGCGGACGGCGCGGCGTGGTGATCGCCCTGGTGCTGCTGGTCCTCGGGATGGCGACCGCCGCCTGGGCGGCTGCGGTGCTGACGGTCTGGGCCGCGCTGGCCGCGGCCGCGGTGCTCGGCGCCGGGTACGGGATGGCGCTGCTGGCGGGGCTGCAGGAGATCCAGCGCATCGCGGATCCCGACGATCTGGCCGGGCTGACCGCGGTGTTCTACGGGATCAGCTATCTCGGCTTCGCGGTGCCCGCCGCGTTGGCCTTTCTGTCCCAGCGGTGGGCGGTGCTGACCTACCCGGTGATGTTCGGCGCGGGTGCGCTGGCCGCGGCGGCGTGCCTGGTCGTCGTGGCCCTGGGAGCGAAGCGGCAGCCCGCAATAAGCTAGGCGGATGGGGCCTACTCAACGCCGCGGTCGGCCGCGCAGCGAGACCGTGCGGGGTGCCGTGCTCGAAGCCGCGGCCGCGCTCGCCCTCGACGGTGGACCCGCCGCGGCCACGGTCGAAGCCATTGCCCGGCGCGCCGGGGTGAGCCGAACCACGATCTACAAGTGGTGGCCCTCGGCGGCGGCGATCGTGCTGGAGGGTCTGCTCGACACGGTGCGCGATTCCATCACCCGACCGCCGGGCAGCACGGCGGTGCAGGCGGTGACCCACCACGTCAGCGCGCTCAATTCGATCCTGGCCGACCCTGCCGTCGGTCCGCTGCTGCGCAACGTGATCGCCGCGTCGCCCTCCGACCCCGCCATCGAGCGGGCGCTGCTCGACCAGTGGATCACCCCGCGGCGCGCGGCCGTCGCGGTGACCCTGGGGGAGGCGGTCGACCGCGGGGAACTGCCCGCCGACACGGACGTCGAGGTGGCGGTCGACGCCCTGGTCTCGCCGCCGTACTACCGGCTGATGTTCGGGATGGCACCGCTGGATGGAGAAGCCGTGGACCGGCTGGTCCAGATGGTGTGGCACGGCTGCAGGACGCCCTGACTGTCACCTCGTGAGGAGTTGTTCGCTCATCTCCCAGAGCCGCCGGGCCGAGTGTGGGTCGATGGCGTGCGGCGCAACCTCGGCGGGGATGTCCAGATCGGGACTGTTGGTCATCGGTCGGTCCTCGCGGTCCACGGGGGAGATGTCGCTGTCCTTCAGGTAGACCCCACCGATATCTGCCAACAGCGGACTGGCCGCGGCGAAGACGATCGTGGCCGCTCCCTGCGCGGCGGTCTTGCGGCCGTGCTCGGGAATGATGATCGGCTGTCCGGCCTCGTCGATCAGACCCATCGCCCGAAGCGCGTCCTCGCCGACGGAGCCGTTGAGGTTGGTGCCGACCACCACACCCGGGTGCGGGGCGTAGCCCCGGATGCCGTCGTCGGACCAACGACGGTCCAGCTCCACGGCAAACAGGACATTGGCCGTCTTCGACTGTGCGTACGCGGTCCCTGCGTCGTATCCGGTGACAAAGTGCACGTCATCCCAATGGATGTCGGACAGCCGGTGGGCGCCGGAGGTGACGCTGACCACCCGGGATCCGCCTGCGGCGCGCAGGGCCGGGTACAGATCCAGTGCCAGCTGGAAATGGCCGAGGTGATTCGTCGCGAACTGGGCTTCGTAACCGCGACCGTCGACCATCCGTTGGGCAGATGGGGGCATTCCTGCGCAGTTGACCAGGATGTGCACGGGTCGGCCGGTGTCGAGCCACCTGGTGGCGAAGTCGGTGATCGACGCCGGTTCGAGCAGGTCGAGTCGACCGACCTCGACGCGGTCGAGCCCCTCGACTGCGGCAGATGCGCTGGCAGGGTTTCGGGCACCGACGAGAACCGAGGCACCGGCTCTACTCAGGGCGCGGGTGGCCTGCAGGCCGATGCCCGAGTGTCCACCGGTCACCACCGCGTTGAAGCCCTCCAGGCTGATGCCGTCGAGGATCTCGTCCGCCGTGGCGGCCGCGGAAAATCCCGATCCCAGTGGATGCTGGTTATGGTGCAGGGTCTCAGGGGACATGCTTACCCTCCTCGATGTCGAGACGACGGATAACCGGAGCAGTGTTCCGAAACGATATGGAACAAAGTTCCGCCTTAGTCAAGGAAAGGGCGGATGGGCGACCGGTCAGCGGCGGGTGACGGCCATGCGCGGCGTCGGGTGCGGGCTGACGCCCAGCGCAACATCGTGGCGGTGGTCGACGCCGCCAAGGCGGTGTTCGCCGAATCCGGTGTTGACGCGCCGGTCCGGGAGATCGCCTCGCGAGCGGGCGTCGGCGTCGGGACTGTCTACCGGCACTTCCCGCAACGCTCCGATCTCGTCGTCGCGGTGTTCCAGAAGGAGATCGATGCGTGTGCCGGCGCGGCTGACCACCTCGGAGCCGCCTACGAACCGGACGAAGCGCTGGCGAGGTGGCTGCGCCGCTACACCACGCTGATCGCCACCAAGCGAGGACTGGCTGCCGCGCTGCACTCAGGCGATTCGGCGTTCGACGCGCTGCCCGGCTACTTCGACCAACGGATGGAACCTGCGCTGAGTTCGCTGCTCGATGCCGTGGCGACGGCAGGCAGGATTCGCGCCGACGTCGCGCCGGGCGATCTCCTGCGTGCAGTGGGCAACCTGTGCCTGCCTGCTGACGCCGAGTCGTCGGGGCACGCCGACCGGATGGTGGACCTGCTTCTCGACGGGCTGCGTTACCGGTCCGGTGGCTAGCGGTCCTGCCAGCCCGAGTGGATGTAGGTGTCGGCGAACCGTTTCAGTGAATCCTTCTTCTTCTCGATCGGAGCGTCGAAGCCCAGGCCGTCGAAGACCCACGGGGTCACGATGTTGTCGGTGACGCCCGCCTCGGCCAGCTCGCGGTGCCCGTCGATCCCGAACTTGTCGATGCAGACCGCCTGGAACTCGAACGGCTGGTCGGCACGGCCGAACTCGGCGCGCAGCGCATTGATCTTCCCGATGGTCTCGGCCAACTGGTCGCCGGTCATCATCGCGCTGGTCCAGCCGTCACCGACGCGCGCGGCGCGTTTGAGTGCGACGTCGGTGTGCCCGCCGACGTAGAACGGGACGGGCGCCTTCGGCGCCGGACTCATCTGCAGGCGGTCGAAATCGTAGAACTCGCCGTGGAATTCGACCATGCCGCCGCCCAGGACGAGCTTGATCACCTCGATCATCTCGTCGACCCGCTTGCCCCGCTTTGCGTAGGGCACCCCGCACCATTCGAACTCCTCCGGCGCCCAGCCGATCCCGACACCGAACCCGAACCGGTCACCGGTGAGGTTCGCAACCGAGCCGACCTGCCGGGCCAGTAGCAGTGGGTTGCGGGAGCCGAGCTTCATCACGTTCGTGTAGAACCGCAGTGTGGATGTCACCGCTCCCATCGCGCCCGCGGCGATGAGCGGATCCACCCACGGTGTGTCCTCGTTCCACATCCGCGAGCCGTCCGGCGTGTACGGATAGTCGGCGGCCTGCTTTTCCATGTAGAACAGCGAATCGGGAAGCGCGATCGAGTTGAACCCGACTTCCTCTGCGGTCCTGGCGATCTCGACGAGCTGATCCACCGGCCCCATGGCGACGCTGCAGGTGTACTGCATCCGTGTCACGGCTTGGCTGCGGGCTTCTCAGCGCCGACCACCCACATCGAGTAGTACTGCGCGCCACCGCCGTAGGCGTGGCCGAGGGCCTTGCGGGCGCCTTCGACCTGGTGCGCACCGCCCTTGCCCATCACCTGGATGGCCGCCTCGGCGAATCGGATCATGCCCGACGCGCCGATCGGATTCGACGACAGCACCCCGCCCGACGGGTTGAACGGGATTCGGCCGTCCATCGCGGTCTCCCCGGCCTCGGTGAGCTTCCACCCCTCGCCCTCGGGCGCAAAGCCGAGGCTCTCCAACCACATCGGCTCGTACCAGGAGAACGGGACATAAACCTCTGCGACGTCGATCTCGTCGATGGGGCTGGTGATCCCGGCCGCCTTCCACAGAGCGGCCGCGGCATCGCGACTCGCCTGGGGGTTGACCTGGTCGCGTCCGGAGTACGCGAGCGGTTCGGTGCGCAGCGCGGTGGCGTGGATCCACGCCACCGGATGACCTTCGGCCACACGCGCATCGGCACTGGCCTCGTCACCGATGACCATCGCCGCCGCCCCGTCGGAGGACGGACAGGTCTCGTCGTAGCGGATGGGGTCCCACAGCATCGGGGACTCCATCACCTTCTCCAGCGTGATGTCGGGCTGGTGCAGATGGGCGAGAGGATTCCTGGTGCCGTTGAGCCGGTCCTTCACCGCGACCATCGCCCCGATGTGGTTCGGCGCTCCGGAGCGCCGGATGTAGGCGCGGACGTGTGGCGCGAAGTAGCCGCCCGCGCCGGCGCCGACGGGCTTGGTGAACGGCACCGGAATGCTCAGCGCCCACATGGCATTGGATTCGGACTGCTTCTCCCACGCCATCGTCAGCACCCGCCGGTACTTGCCCGCCTGCACCAGGCTTGCCGCCACGACCGCGGTCGAGCCACCGACCGAGCCCGCGGTGTGCACCCGGATCAGCGGCTTGTTCGTCGCCCCGGTCGCGTCGGCCATGAACAACTCGGGCATCATCACGCCCTCGAAGAAGTCCGGTGCCTTGCCCACCACGACGGCGTCGATGTCGGCCATCGTGACCCCCGCGTCGGCCAGTGCGCGGTCGATGGCCTCACGCACCAGGCCGTTCATCGAGACGTCCTTGCGCTTGGCGACGTACTTCGTCTGACCGGCGCCCAGGACGGCTGCAAGCTTCTTGGTCATTACTTTCCCTCCAGGACCGCGACCAGATTCTGTTGCAGTGCAGGCCCGCTCGTCGCATGGGCGAGCACCCGCGAGGCGTTGCCCTCGAAGATGTGCCTAGCGGCGAAACCGATGCGCTCCAGTCCTGCCGAGAACATCGGATTGGCGGAAAGTGCACCGCCGGACGGGTTGATCTTCGTCGACCCGCCCAGACCGATCGCCTCTTTGAGGATCAGCTGCTGATGGCTGAACGGGGCGTAGAGTTCGGCGATCTCGATGGATCCGGGGTCCCCGCCGGTCGCTGCGTGCGCCGAGGCCGCGGTCGACGGCGACGTGGTCAGATCCCGCGCGCCCAGTACGGGGGTCTCGATGCGGTGCTCGATCCCGGTGATCCACGCGGGACGGTCCCGCAGCTCGCGGGCACGGTCACCGGAGGCCAGCACGATCGCCGACGCGCCGTCGGTGATCGGGGCGATGTCGTGGCGGCGCAACGGATCTGCGAAGTACGGGCGCTCAAGCAGTTCCTCGACGCTGTTGGCCGGCTCCACCGAGTCGGTCCGCGGTGCGGCCGCCATCGCCTCGAGCGCGACCTGGGCCATCTGCTCGGCGGTCCACTTGCCCGAGTCCAGCCCGAACCGGGCCTGCAGCCCGGCCATGCTGACCGAATCGGGCCACAGCGGGGCGACGGTGTAGGGATCGGTCTGCAGCGCGAGCACCCGACGCAGGATGCCCGCCGAGGACTTGCCGAATCCGTAGACCAGCGCGGTGTCGACCTCACCGGTGAGCAGCTTGATGTAGGCCTCGTACAGCGCCCAGGCCGCGTCCATCTCCACGTGCGACTCGTTGATCGGCGGCACCGCACCGATCGAGTCGATAGCGGAGATGAACGAGAATGCCCGGCCGGCAAGGTAATCGGAGGATCCGGAGCACCAGAACCCGATATCGGTCTGTTTGAGACCGAGCTCGGCGTAGATTTCGGCGAAGCACGGCATCAGCATCTCGACGCCATTGGTGGTCCCGTCGGTGCGCCGGACGTGAGGTGCATGGGCGAAGCCGACTACGGCAACTGAGTTCTCTGAGGTCATTGCGGAGCCGCCTTTACAGATGCTTCTTGTAGGAGTCGTACTCGGCGTCGGGATCCCCCGTCGGCCGGAAGTACTCGATGTTGTCGATGCCCAGGCCCCACTCCTCGCGCGGCTTCCACACGGCCTTCACCCGCATGCCCATCCGCACTTTGTCGGCCTCGATGTCGGCAACCAGGTGCAGCACCGGGATGTCGGCGCCGTCCAGCAGTACGTAAGCCGCCACGTACGGGGGCTTGATGCGCTGACCGGCGAACGGGATGTTGATGATCGCGAACGTCGTCACCGTGCCCTCGTCGGAGAGCTCGATGAACTCGTCGAGCGACTGGCCGGTCGCCGGATCCGCTTCGCGGGCAGGGAAGTACACCTTGCCGCCAGCCCCTGTCCGGCCCCCTAAGAGCTTGCCGTTCTCCAGCGCCCGCAGGAAGGCGCTCTCGGCGTGCGATGCGGTGTGCTGGATCTCGATGCTGCTCGGCGACACCTGGATGGTCACCGGATCCAGGCCCTCGGCGGGCGGCGGCACCTCCTCGGGCTGATCGCCCAGTCCGAAGTACGCGATGTCGGTGATCGCGCCGATGGTCTCGTCGACCCAGTGCGCGTGCACCCGGGCGCCGGTGCTGATCGCCTCCGACGACGGCGCATCGACGGCGTGCAGCATCGGGGTGTCGGCGCCGTCAAGCTTGATCAGCGCCCACGCGAACGGGCGATCCAACGGCTGACCCTCCAGCGGCTCGGACTGCCACGTCCACGACAGCACCGTTCCGACGCTGGCCACCGGCACGACCTCGGTCAGGGCCTCGTAGGTGACGGGGTCATACTCAGCGGGCGGAACGTGCACCCGCCCATCGGACCCCCGGACGCCGACGATGCGTCGCTCCCGGAGGGCGGTGAAGAACTCACCGAGGAGTGGTCCTACTGAACGGGTGTAGTCGAAGGACAGCTTCAACGGCGCCGAAAGTGGCGGCTCATGGGGATCGATCTGCACCGGGCTGCTTTGGCTGGCGGTCACGGCATCGAGTAGAACAGGTTCTAAGAATGGATTCAAGGACGGGTCTGAAGGGTCGGGTGGCGAAGCGATGAAACTGGGACTTCAGCTGGGATATTGGGGCGCACAACCGCCGACCAACCACGCCGAGCTGGTGGCGACGGCCGAGGAGGCCGGGTTCGACACCGTGTTCACCGCGGAGGCGTGGGGGTCGGACGCCTACACGCCGCTGGCGTGGTGGGGGCGCGAGACCACGCGGATGCGGCTGGGCACCTCGGTCATCCAACTGTCGGCGCGCACCCCCACCGCGTGTGCGATGGCGGCGTTGGCCCTGGACCATCTCTCGGGCGGCAGGCACATCCTGGGTCTGGGGGTGTCCGGGCCGCAGGTGGTCGAGGGCTGGTACGGGCAGAAGTTCCCGAAACCGCTGGCCCGCACCCGGGAGTACGTCGACATCCTGCGCCAGGTGTGGGCGCGGGAGGCGCCGGTGCACAGCGACGGTCCGCACTACCCGCTGCCGCTCAGCGGCGAGGGGACCACAGGTCTGGGCAAGAACCTCAAGCCGATCACCCATCCGCTGCGCGCCGACATCCCGGTGATGCTGGGCGCCGAGGGGCCCAAGAACGTCGCGCTGGCCGCCGAGATCTGCGACGGGTGGCTGCCCATCTTCTACTCCCCTCGCATCGCGGGGATGTACAACGAGTGGCTCGACGAGGGGTTCGCCCGTCCCGGTGCCCGGCGGACGCGGGAGACGTTCGAGATCTGCGCGACGGCCCAGGTCGTCGTCACCGACGACCGCGCCGAGATCATGGAGTTGATGAAGCCCCACCTGGCGCTCTACATGGGCGGCATGGGTGCTGAGGACACCAACTTCCACGCCGACGTCTACCGGCGGATGGGCTACGCCGAGGTTGTCGACGACGTCACCAAGCTTTTCCGCAGTGACCGCAAAGACGAAGCGGCCAAGGTGATCCCCGACGAGCTCGTCGACGACTCGGCGATCGTCGGTGACCTCGGCTACGTGCAGGAACAGATCAAGGCGTGGGAAGCCGCCGGGGTCACGATGATGGTGGTCGGTGCACGTTCACCCGAGCAGATCCGCGATCTGGCAGGTCTGGTCCAGAAAGCGTAGACACTTCTTGCAGGTTGTCTAGAACACGTTCTAGATTGAGGGTGTGACCGACCACACGCTGTCCTCGCAGTACACCATCGCCGACACCGTTCTGACGATGCCGGTGCGCGTCCGCACCGCGTATCAGCACACCGCGATGTTTGTCGTGGACGCCGACGCCGCCCAGCGGATGGTCGACTACAGCGGACTGCGGGTCTGCCGGTTCGGGAAAGGCAACGGCCGGGCGCTGGTAGTGCTGATGCTGATGCGCTACGAGGACACCGACCTCGGTCAGTACTACGAGTACGGCACCAACGTGATGGTGAACCCGCCCGAGACCCCCGACGCCACCGGGCTGCGGGCACTGCAGTCGGCGGGCGCGTTCGTCCACCACCTTCCCGTCGATCAGTCGTTCACGCTGGAGGCGGGCCGGACGATCTGGGGTTATCCGAAGGTGATGGCCGATTTCACCGTCCGCAAGGGACGCCGGTTCGGGTTCGACGTGACCATCGGCGGACAACGGGCGGTCAGCATGGAGTTCAGCCCGGGCCTGCCCGTGCCGTCGGCGTTCACCTCCGGCAGACAGGTGCACAACACCTACTCGTCCATGGACGGCGTGATCCGGGAGACGGCCGGGGAGATGCTGCTCAGCGGGGTGCGTTACCGACCCGGGGGTGTCGAGGTGCGGCTGGGTGACCACCCGTACGCGGCCGAACTCGCCGCGCTGGGATTGCCGAAACGGGCGCTGATGTCCAGTTCGGCTGCCGATGTCGACATGACCTTCGGCAACGCCCGCCTGATCACGCCATAACCAACGACCACCAGGAGCGCCATGACGTCCACCACCCCTGCTGCCGGAACCGGTTTGGCCACCGGCATCGACGTCGATCTCGCCGACGGCCGCTTCTACGCCGACGGCCCGGCGGCACGCGAGGCGTACAAGTGGATGCGTGCCAACCAGCCCGTGTTCCGGGACCGCAACGGTCTGGCCGCCGCCACCAGCCACCAGGCGGTGCTCGACGCCGAACGCAACCCCGAGCTCTTCTCCAGCGCCGGCGGCATCCGCCCGGACCAGCCGGGAATGCCGTACATGATCGACATGGACGATCCGGCTCATCTGCTGCGGCGCAAACTGGTCAATGCCGGTTTCACGCGGAAGCGGGTGATGGATCGGCTCCCGGCGATCGAGGCGCTGTGCGACACGCTCATCGACGCGGTGTGTGAACGCGGCGAGTGTGACTTCGTCCGCGACATCGCCGCGCCGCTGCCGATGGCGGTCATCGGCGACATGCTCGGGGTGCTGCCCGAAGAGCGCGACATGCTGTTGGAGTGGTCCGACGACCTCGTCGGTGGACTGAGTTCACACGTCGACGAGCTGACGGTGCAGAAGTTGATGGACACCTTCGCCGCGTACACCGCCTTCACCATGGACGTCATCGCCAAGCGTCGTGCCGAGCCCACCGACGACCTGTTCTCCGTGCTGGTGAACTCCGAGGTCGAGGGGCAGCGGATGTCCGACGACGAGATCGTCTTCGAGACGCTGCTGATTTTGATCGGTGGTGACGAGACGACCCGCCACACGCTCTCGGGCGGCACCGAGCAGCTGCTGCGGCACCGCGACCAGTGGGACGCCCTGGTGGCGGATGAGCGCTCGCGCGAAGACCGTGGGGGACATCGTGAGAAGCTGCCTGCCGCGATCGAGGAGATGCTGCGCTGGACCTCGCCGGTGAAGAACATGTGCCGGGTGCTCACCGCGGACACCGAGTTCCACGGCACCGAGTTGCGCAAGGACGAGAAGATCATGCTGATGTTCGAGTCCGCCAACTTCGACGAGAGCGTGTTCGGGGACCCCGAGCAGTTCCGTATCGATCGAAACCCGAACAACCACCTGGCTTTCGGCTTCGGCACCCACTTCTGCCTGGGCAACCAACTGGCCCGCCTGGAGCTGTCGAAGATGACGAGCCGGGTGCTCGAGCGGTTGCCCGACCTGCGGCTGGCCGAAGGGGCCGAGGTGCCGCTGCGGCCGGCCAACTTCGTCAGTGGTCCCGAAGCGATGCCGGTGGTGTTCACCCCGACCCAGCCGGTCCTGGCCTGACGTCTCGCCGTTCCGGCGCTACTTCATCTGGAAGTTGGGGGCGCGCTTCTCCTTGAACGCGCGCGGACCTTCTTTGGCGTCCTCGGACAGGAACACCGGGATGCCGTTGGCGGTGTCGGGCTTGAACGCCTGCTCCTCGTGCATCCCCTCGGACTCGCGGATGGTCTTGAGGATCGCCTGCACCGCAAGCGGACCGTTGTTGTTGATCACCTCGGCGATCTCGAGTGCCTTGTCGAGCGCGGTGCCGTCGGGCACCACATAACCGATCAGCCCGTACGCCAGCGCCTCCGCGGCAGTGATGTGACGGCCGGTCAGCAGCAGATCGCAGGCGATGGTGTACGGGATCTGACGGGGGAGCCGAACGGCGGACCCGCCCATCGGGTACAGGCTCCACTTGGCCTCGGAGATCCCGAACTTGGCGCTCTCACCGGCGACCCGGATGTCGGTGCCCTGCAGGATCTCTGTTCCGCCGGCGATCGCGGGTCCTTCGACGGCGGCGATCAGCGGCTTGGTCAACCGCCTGCCCTTCAGCAGGCCCTCGATCTTCGACGGGTCGTAGCTGCCGTCCTTGAACGAATCACCCGGCGGCTTCGCGGTGGCGGCCTTGAGGTCCATGCCCGCGCAGAAGTAGCCGCCGGCGCCGGTCAGGATGCAGGTGCGGATCTCGGGATCGTCGTCGACCCGGTTCCACGCGTCGACCATGATCGAGAGCATCTCGGTGGAGAGCGCGTTGCGCGCCTCGGGCCGGTTCAGCGTCAGGATCAGGGTGTGTCCGCGCTGCTCAATGAGGGCGTCGGGGGCCTTTTCCGATGTCTTGTCGTCACTCACGGACTAGTCCGCCTTCCAGCGTCGATGCCACAGACTTGTCTGGAAATGTAACACGTTCTAGTTTAGAGCTGTGGCTCTGAATATCGCCGACCTCGCCGAGCACGCCATCGACGCTGTGCCTGACCGCATCGCCCTGATCGGGGGTGACAGTCAGCTGACCTACGCCGAGTTGGAGGAGAAGGCCAACCGGCTGGCGCACTACCTGATCGACCAGGGGGTGAAGAAGGACGACAAGGTCGGGCTGTACTGCCGAAACCGCATCGAGATCGTCATCGCGATGCTGGGCATCGTCAAGGCGGGCGCGATCCTGGTCAACGTCAACTTCCGCTACGTCGAGGGCGAACTCAAGTACCTGTTCGAAAACTCCGACATGGTGGCCCTGGTGCACGAGCGCCGCTACGCCGACCGCGTGGCCAACGTGCTGCCCGAGACCCCGAAGGTCAAGACGGTCCTGTCCATCGAGGACGGCACAGAAGATCCAGCCGGCGATTTCCACCAATACGGTGCCGTGGAGTTCTACTCGGCGCTGGAGCAGAGCTCACCCGAGCGTGACTTCGGTCCGCGCAGCGCCGACGACATCTACCTGCTCTACACCGGCGGCACCACCGGCTTCCCCAAGGGAGTGATGTGGCGCCACGAGGACATCTACCGGGTGCTGTTCGGCGGCACCGACTTCGCCACCGGCGAGCCGATCGCCGACGAGTACGACCTGGCCAAGCAGGCCGCCGCGAACCCGCCGATGGTCCGGTACCCGATTCCGCCGATGATCCACGGCGCCACCCAGTCCGCGACCTGGATGTCGCTGTTCTCCGGCCAAACCGTGGTGCTGGTGCCGGAGTTCGACGCCGACGAGGTGTGGCGGACCATCGCCACCCACAAGGTGAACCTGCTGTTCTTCACCGGCGACGCGATGGCCCGCCCACTCATCGATGCGTTGCTCGCCCACCAGGAGAAGGGCAACGAGTACGACCTGTCGTCGCTGTTCCTGCTCGCCAGCACCGCGGCGCTGTTCTCCACCAGCATCAAGGAGAAGTTCCTCGAGCTACTGCCCGACCGGATCATCACCGACTCCATCGGATCCTCGGAAACCGGCTTCGGCGGCACCAGCGTCGTCGCCAAAGGGCAGTCGCACACCGGCGGGCCCCGGGTGACGATCGACAAGAACACCGTGGTGCTCGACGAGGACGGCAACGAGGTCAAGCCCGGGTCCGGGGTCCGCGGCATCATCGCCAAGCGCGGCCACATCCCGGTCGGGTACTTCAAGGACGAGAAAAAGACCGCCGAGACGTTCAAGACGATCAACGCTGTGCGGTATGCGATTCCCGGTGACTACGCCCAGGTCGAAGCCGACGGCACGGTGACGATGCTGGGCCGCGGCTCGGTGTCGATCAACAGCGGCGGTGAGAAGATCTACCCCGAGGAGGTCGAGGCCGCGCTCAAGGGCCACCCCGACGTCTTCGACGCGTTGGTGGTCGGTGTGCCCGACCCGCGCTTCGGTCAGCACGTCGCCGCCGTCGTGCACGCCCGGGAGGGCACCAAGCCGACCCTGGCGGAGCTGGATGCGTTCGTGCGCAAGGAGATCGCCGGCTACAAGGTGCCGCGCAGCCTGTGGTATGTCGACGAGGTCAAGCGTTCGCCCGCGGGCAAGCCGGACTACCGGTGGGCCAAGGACACCACCGAGGAGCGTCCGGCTGACGATGTGCACGCCAAGCACGCGGAGGCGAAATGATGCGTACCGAGCTGTGTGACCGCTTCGGCATCGAATACCCGATCTTCGTCTTCACGCCGTCGGAGAAGGTGGCCGCGGCCGTCACGAAGGCCGGAGGACTCGGCGTCCTGGGGTGCGTCCGGTTCAACGCCGCCGACGAACTCGAGAGCGTCCTGCAGTGGATGGACGCCAACACCGACGGCAAGCCATACGGCGTCGACATCGTGATGCCGGCCAAGGTGCCGACCGAGGGCACCAGCGTCGACATCAACAAGTTGATCCCGCAGACCCATCGCGAGTTCGTCGACAAGACCCTCGCCGACCTGGGTGTGCCGCCGCTGCCGGAGGACGACGAGAAGTCCGAAGGTGTTCTGGGGTGGCTGCATTCGGTGGCGCGTAGTCACGTCGAGGTGGCGCTGCGGCATCCGATCAAGCTGATCGCCAACGCACTGGGCTCACCGCCCAAAGATGTCATCGACCAGGCGCACGAGGCGGGGGTGCCGGTGGCGGCGCTCGCCGGTTCCGCCAAGCACGCGCTGCGGCACGTCGAGAACGGCGTCGACATCGTCGTCGCGCAGGGTCACGAGGCGGGCGGTCACACCGGCGAGATCGGCTCGATGGTGTTGTGGCCCGAAATCGTCGACTCCGTGGACGGCAAGGCGCCCGTGCTGGCGGCCGGCGGCATCGGCACCGGACGACAGGTCGCGGCTGCGCTGGCGCTCGGCGCGCAGGGTGTGTGGATGGGTTCGGCCTTCCTGACCTCGGCCGAATACGACCTCGGGGTCCGGCTGGATTCGGGCCGCTCGGTGGTGCAGGAGGCCATGCTGAACGCGACCTCTGCCGACACCGTGCGCAGGCGCATCTACACGGGCAAGCCGGCGCGGCTGCTCAAGAGCCGGTGGACCGACGCCTGGGACGCCGACGGGGCGCCCGAGCCGCTGCCGATGCCGCTGCAGAACATCCTGGTCAGCGAAGCGCATCAGCGGATGAGCGACTCCACCGATCCGACCGCCGTGGCCATGCCCGTCGGACAGATCGTGGGCCGGATGAACGAGATCCGCCCGGTTGCCGACATCATCGCCGAACTCGTCGCCGGCTTCGAGGAGGCCACGAAACGACTGGACGGCATCCGCGAGCGCTAGCCTGGTAGGAGCTCGAAATGGGCTTGGCTGGAAGCGATTCCGTTCACGCGGATGTCGATGGCGTGCGGGCCCGGGTAGTAGCGCCGGGTGGTGATCGGGCGCAACGAATGCTCCTTGGTGACGGTGACCCGCTCACCAGGGCCGAGCGTGCGGGTGGTCAGCTTGAACACCTTGGGCGTCTGACCGCCGTTGGCCTTGCGGTGATGCACCGCGTAGTCGATCGCCAGCCGTGCCGGCTGGTCGCCGTCATTGCGGATCGTCGCGGAGAACCTGACGCTTCCACCGAACGGCACCGTCGCCCGGTCCACCACCGGTCCGTCCACCTCGACCGTCACCGCCCCGAAGCCGAGTAGCTGCAACGCATCCGGGTGCCCGCGTTTGACCAGAGTGCGTAACCCGTGGCGCACCACAGCGGCGGTGTCGGCCTCCGGGGCGGCAAGCCAGCGCCGTGCGGCGCTGACCACGAGGTCGGCGTGGTCGCGGCTGAGATCGTTGAGGTGGTTGGCCACCGAACGTCGCACTGCCGGATCGGGGTCGCGGTACAGCGAATCCAGAATCCACACGGTCGCACCGGGTCTGGCGGTGAACTGCGGAACCCGGGTCGCCCACGGCAGATACGGCCGGGTCCCCTCGGACGCCAATCGGCGGACCGCGGCGTCCGGTGAGGTGGTCCAGGCGCTGATGAGCTCCAGCGCCCGGCCCGTGTCATGGCGCAACAGCGCCCGGACCGCGAACTCCGCGCTCAGCCGTCCGGTCAGGTCGGCAAGAAGCCCCATCGCGTCGTCGAACGCCGCACGACCCCCGTCGGCAACAGCCCGGTCTGCGATCGCGGTGGACACCGGCCAGATCAGCCAACCGTCGAACGGAGCGGCGCCGTCCCGCGCCGACCGCACCACCGCCGCCAGCGTCGCGAAATCGCCCGGGATGTCGATGAGCAGCGCGTCGCGCAACAGGTCGGCACGGGAGCGCAGCGGAAGCGCCGCCAGGGCGGTGCGGGCGGCCCGCAGGGCAACCAGCGGGTTCTGCGGGGTCGCACCTTCGATGGCGGTCATCAGCGCCGCTGCCGTCCTGTCGTTGATCAGCTCTTCGGCCAGCGGCATGTCGCGATGGTAGCCACCGACTCCGACACGGCGGCGTAGGTTGGCTCGGTGTGAACGGTGCCCGAGCCCTGCTTTCCACTCTCGTCGACAGCGGGGTCGACGTGTGTTTCGCCAACCCCGGCACCTCGGAGATGCACTTCGTCGCAGCGCTGGACGCGGTGCCGCGGATGCGGGGTGTGCTGACGTTGTTCGAGGGCGTGGCGACGGGCGCCGCCGACGGATACGCCCGGATGGCCGGCACACCGGCGGCGGTGTTACTGCACCTCGGACCGGGTCTGGGCAACGGCCTCGCCAACCTGCACAACGCACGCCGGGCCGGTACCCCGATGGTCGTCGTCGGCGATCACGCGACCTACCATAAGCGGTACGACGCCCCGCTGGAATCCGACATCGACGCGCTGGCCGGCACCGTGTCCGGGTGGGTGCGGCGCACCATCAGGACCGATGACGTCGGCGCCGACGCCGCTGACGCCGTGAGCGCCAGTCGCGGCGGGATGGTCTCGACGCTCATCCTGCCGGCCGACGTGTCGTGGACCGCCGGGGCACACGCCGGCGC
>NZ_JBAUJB010000363.1:0-4115 GCF_049683355.1 Mycobacterium sp. | reverse complement strand
GGATGTCTGTCTGACATCCATTCAGAATGACGGAAGTTGAAAGAGTATGGCACAGGGAACTGTGAAGTGGTTCAACGGCGATAAAGGCTTCGGTTTCATCGCCCCCGATGGCGGCGCAGAAGATGTGTTCGTTCACTACTCGGAAATCGGTGGGAGCGGATACCGCTCGCTCGAGGAAAACCAGCGTGTCCAGTTCGAGGTCGAACAGGGCGCCAAGGGTCCTCAGGCGGTCGGCGTGACTGTCGTCTAGTAGGCGGCTCAAACCCGTAGATGTGGGCTGGTGGGATTTTCCCGCCAGCCCACATCTCGTTTTGATCCCGTTGCGCGTCAGCGCTTCTTGTGAACCGCTGTCTCGACGACCGAAGACTTGTCGGCGGCTTTAGCGTTCTTGGCCGCGCGTTTCTCCTTGAGGGACTTTCCGGACTTCTTGGACATTCCCTGTCGAGGTGATTTGTCGGACATCATCGGCCCCTTGATCGTTGTGGGGGCCTGGACGGTCCCTGTGAGTCGACCATACCTGCCGATTCCGGACGTCGGGCGGCGTCGCAGCGACCGGATGCAGGGTGTAGCGTGGAAGATGTTGGGAACCCAGCCAGTCCGGGATGCGTCAGTTGTGCTCCGCTGATCTCGCCGAGCAACCGCTCACGCCGGATACGCCGGTAGCAACCGTACGTCGGGATTGCCCTTGAACTCTGTGCCCACCTTCCAATCAATCCTTGCTCCTGCTGCGCGGCAGTCACTCTCCAAGACCGTCCGGTTCGGTGTGCTGAGCACCTACCCGCCGACGCCGTGCGGACTTGCGAGGTTCAGCGCGGGACTGTCCAGCGCGCTGAGTGGGCATGGATCCGAGGTCGGCGTGGTGCGGGTGGCCGACGACTCGGCGCCCGCGGGCAGCCAGGTCGTCGCCGAACTGGTCAACGGCTCCGCGCGGTCGGTGGCGGAATGTGCCGAAGCGCTCAATCTCAGAGACGTCGCGGTGATCCAGCACGACTACGACATCTACGGCGGCGCCGACGGCGCGGAAGTGCTCGACATCCTCGAGCAGCTACGCGTCCCGTCGATCGTCGTCGCCCACACCGTCCTCAAAAACCCCACGCCACACCAGCGGCAGGTGTTCGAGACGATCACGGCCAAGGCCGATCGTGTGGTGGTGATGTCCGACGCCGCGTGCCAGCGGTTGACCGGGACCTACGCGGTGGATCGCCACAAGGTGGTCACGATCCCGCACGGGGCGAGCCTTCCCACCTTGCCGCGCGTCAAGCGCGCGAGCAGACCCACGATCTTGACGTGGGGCCTGCTGCGTCCGGGCAAGGGCATCGAGCGGGTCATCGACGCGATGGCCTCGCTGCAGGACGTCCCGGGCCGGCCGCGCTACGTGGTGGCGGGGCGGACGCACCCGAAGGTGCTTGCCGCCGAAGGCGAGGCATACCGCGACTCCCTCATCGAACGGGCCCGCCTCGCCGGTGTCGCGGATTCGGTGACCTTCGACGCCCAGTACTACGGCGCAACCATGCTGGCCGCGCTGATCCAGTCATCCTCGGTGATCGTGGTGCCCTACGACGACGCTGATCAGGTCACCTCCGGTGTCCTCGTCGATGCCATCACCAGTGGCCGGCCCGTGGTTGCCACCGCATTCCCCCACGCGATCGAACTGCTCTGTGGCGGAGCGGGCCTGGTCGTCAGTCAGGACGACCCGGACGCGATGCGTACCGCGCTGCGTCAGGTCCTGACACAGCCGCGACTGGCAGGTTCGATGGCCGCCGAAGCTCGCCAGCTGGCACCGGAGATGGAGTGGTCGGTGGTGGCCGAAGCCTACATCCGGCTGGCCCAGCGGGTCCTCGCCGAACACAGATCACGTTGAAGGCCACGCTGCCTTTGACTGTGCTGCAATGACTTCGGCGCTCGCCGACCTCGTCATCCGGATCCCGCAGCGGCTGCCGGCCGACCCGTCGAGGGTCATCGCCCAACTCTTCGTTCCGGGTCAGCAGGAATACGAGCTCGCCGACTCCCGCGCCGGCGCCGTGCTCCGGCGGATCCTCGCTCTCAGCGAGGACGACGTGCGGGCAGCGCTGGACGATGTCGTCGCGCGCTTCGACAAGCGGCACCGTGACCTCGCGGGGACCTTCCGGCGGCACGCCCGCGAACTGGCCGACCGGCTGGACACCGATGCCGCACTGTCCGAAGACCGGATGTTGTTGCTGGGGGCGACGTTCACCAGCGAGTACGCCATCGAGGGTGCGGCGCTGTGCAACCCCAGCCTGGTCGCCCACCCGGATCAGTCGGGAACCGAGCCGGGCAGCCTGCGCTTTGTGATGAGCGTGCGCGGCATCGGGGAGGGCCACCGGTCGTCCATCGAGTTCCGCACCGGTGTCATCGACGCTGCCGGCGGGGTGACGGTCGACACGCCGGTGCCGTACGCCACCGTCGGCTCCGTCCGGTCGACGCTGCTCGATGGCGCGGTGTTCCGCAGCGAGCTGGTGCGGCTTCGTGTCGGAGGAGAGGCTGCCGACTACGTGCTCGACGCGCTCGGGGATCGGTTCACCAGAGCCGACCTCGACGAGCAACTCGACAAGCTGCAACACCACCTGAGAACCCGGGGCCACGCGTTGCAGACGATCTCGCAGATCCAGGCGATCGCCGAACGCACCTACGCCGTCGAGTTCGGCCCCGACATCCCGCTGTCCGAGCGGGTGCTTTCGCCGGCGATGGCCGCCGAGGCGGCCGGCATGGAGGACGCCCGTTTCGTGCGCTTCACCCGCGACGACGGGGCGGTGACGTTTTATGCCACCTACACCGCCTACAGCGGGTCGGAGATCGCCCAGCAGCTCCTCGAGACCGAGGACTTCCGGTGCTTCACGTCAACGCCGCTGGTCGGCCGTGCCGCCGCCAACAAGGGCCTGGCACTGTTCCCACGGCTGATCGGCGGCAGGTTCGCCGCGGTGTCCAGATGCGACCGCGAGTCGAATTCGATTGCCTTCACCGACAACCCGTTCCAGTGGACCGACTCGGTTCCCTGCCAGCGCCCGACTGAGGCCTGGGAGGCGCTGCAGCTCGGCAACTGCGGCCCGCCGATCGAAACCGAGGCCGGCTGGCTGGTGCTCACCCACGGCGTCGGCCCGATGCGGGCGTACCGCATCGGAGCGATCCTGCTCGACCTCGAGGATCCGACGCGGATCGTGGGCCGGCTGCGGGAACCACTGCTGAGTCCCGCGGCCGACGAGCAGGACGGCTACGTGCCCAACGTGGTCTACTCGTGCGGAGCGCTGGTGCACGCCGGGACTTTGGTCCTGCCGTACGGCATCAACGACGCGGCCATCGGTATCGCGACGGTGCCGATGCCCGAACTGCTCGCCGCACTGACCGAATGAACGAAGGGGTGACCGTGAAGCGACGGGTGGGGGCAGAGCTCGAGGTCGGTATCACCGCGGCGACGACGCTGGAGTTCCAGATCGCCGTCGCGCCGCACCCCAACACCGAAGTGTGGGAGTCGCTGTCGTTCGTGCTGGACGGCCGACCGTTGCAGGCCAGAGAGATCAGCGGCACCCACGGCAACCGGATCCACAAACTCAGCGACGTCCCGCCTGGGCGGCTCTCGGTCGGCTATTCGGCGACGGTCATCGGTCACACCGACCCGGCTCCGGTCAGCGAGTACGACCTGTCGATGTATCTGCGCCCCAGCCGCTATGCCGAGGCCGACAAGTTCTACGGTTTCGCCGCAACCGAATTCGGCAGCTACATCGATTCGGCGAACCTGCTGGCGAACGTGTCGTCCTGGGTCGGCGAACGGCTGAACTATGTCCCGGGGTCCAGTGACCCCATCGACGGGGCGGTGGACACGATGCTCTCCGGCGCCGGGGTGTGCCGGGACTTCGTGCATCTGGTGGTGGCTTTACTGCGGGCGGTCAACGTGCCCGCCCGCGCTGTCTCGGTGTATGCGCCGGGGCTGTACCCGATGGACTTCCACGCCGTCGCCGAGGCGTTCGTCGACGGGCAGTGGCGGGTGGTCGACGGGACCCTGCTGGCGCCCCGGCAGTCCCTGGTGCGCATCGCCACCGGCCGCGACGCCGCCGACATCGCCTTCCTGACCAACCACGACGGGGCGATCACGCTGGACA
>NZ_JBAUJB010000362.1:0-8406 GCF_049683355.1 Mycobacterium sp. | reverse complement strand
AGTAGAACACGACGGGCAGGCTCAGCAGCAGCGCGAAGACGTCGTCGCGCAGACCGAACGGGGCCGGAACGTGAAAGCCGAGCATCTCACGGCCCATGTGTGACCACAGCATGATCGGGATGGACAGGACCACCGCGACCAAGAACCGGTTGCGCATATCGCGGGCCATGTCCTCCATCGACATCGCACCGTGACCGCCGTGGCTCATCATGTCGTGTGGCGAAGGTCCGGACGCGGGCGGCGAACCGGCCTCGCCCATACGATCGCAGACGTGATCGGGCACGGAGCGGCCCGAGCAGTGGAAGCCGCAGTCCTGCACCCACCGGGCAAGCTGCGCGACAGTGGTCGCGTCCGGGTCATAGCTGACGGTCGCGGTCTGGTTGGCGGCATTTGCGGACACCGCCAGCACACCCGGGCGTCTCTCAACGCGGATTCGATGATGGGCGCCGATGTCGCCCAGTGCAGCCCGCCGACATCGAGCACCGTGGTCTGTGTCATCGCGTCCACCTCTTTTCGGCCCCGTAGCGGTGCCGTCACCCGATCCCCGGCATGCTGCCACCGCATACCCCTAGGGGGTACCTACCGCAAGTACCCCTCAGGGGTACATTCGGGTCATGTCCCTCCTGTGTCCGGCGCCGCTGCGGCCGTCTCGTCTCTTCACCCCTGCGGTGATGCTGGGGGCGTTGGCGTTGATCGGCTGCACGCCGATGCAGCCCCCTGCACCCGCACCGTCGGGCCCGCCCGGCCAGAGCGCCCCGCCGGCTCGCCTCGTCGATGTCCGAGAGTTCGCCGCGGCCGTCAACGAACCCGGCCGCGTCACCGTCAACGTTCACGTCCCCTTCGAGGGTGATATTCCCGGCACCGATCTGTCCATACCGTTCGACGAGATCGGTGCGAACGCCGGGCTGCTTCCTGCCGATCGTGACACCGAACTCGCGATCTACTGCCGCTCTGGACCGATGAGTGCGCAGGCCGCGGCGACGCTGTCCGAACTCGGCTACACCGATGTCGTCGAGTTGCGCGGCGGTATGCGCGCCTGGCAAGCCGACGGCCGCCCGCTGGAAGGCAACTGACCGGCCTCGGATCGACGTCGGGTGGCTCACCGGGCACCGGTGCCCGCCAGGTGTGACGGTGCAGGACGCAGACGGCCGGTGCGGTCCAGGCGGTACAGGGCCGCCGCCGAAAGCACCCCGATGACGCTGAGTGTGACCCACACGAGTTGCGGTGCACCCGCGTTGCGGGCCGCCTGCATCAACGCGCCGGTGCCGAGGTTGCCGGCGAGGATCCCTATTCCGACGATGGTGTTGTAGAACCCGTAGTGGGTGGCGACCAAGCGGTTGTCGGCCAGGGAGACAACGGTGTCCATCTCGAACGGGAACACGGCGACAGATCCGACAGCCAGAATCACCACGGCGATGAACAGTGCTGCCAGGGCAGCGGCCGTCCCCAACCAGTCCCCGTCCGGCAACACGATCAGCGGCACGAAGGACGCCGACAGGACCAGCATGCCGATCATCAGCGATCGACCGGCGCCCCACCGGGTCGCGAACCACCGGGTGATGTGAAGCTGACCGGCAACGGCGACAAGACCGGACACCATGAAAATGGCCGCCACAACGACGGTTTCCTGTCGCGGAGCGAGATACCTCACATGCAGTGGCAGTGCGAGATAGACCTGGAACGAGAGCACGTACGAGCCGATCATCGCCGTTGCGAACAGCAGGAACGAGCGATTGCGCGCCACGGTGCGCCAGTCGTCGAGCACCGACGTCTTCTGTTGTGCCGGCGGCACGGTGCGCTGGGGAAGCGCGAACAGTTGGGCGACCGTCAGTGCCGCGAACACCACCGCGGCCGCGGCTGCGGTGATCCGGAAATCGACGAACATCAACGTCAACCCGACGAGTGGACCCGCGAGGATGCCGGCCTGATAGAAGACGTTGAACAACGCGAATGCTTCGACACGCCGAGCGCCGGCATCGGCTGCCAGATAGGCGCGGACAGCGGGATTGAACAATGCGCCAGCGAAACCCGTTGCTGCCGAGGCGATCAGAAGCGCCGGCAACGAATCGGCGAAAACCAATAGTCCGAAACCGGCGGTCCGCAGCAGACATCCGGCCACGATCAGGGGTTTGTAGCCGAGACGATCCGCCAGCGTGCCGCCCACGATGAACATTCCCTGCTGGGAGAAGTTCCGGACGCCGAGGATCAGCCCGATGGCCCACGCCGCCAATCCCAGCGGACCGGCCAGATAACCGGCCAGGTAGGGCATCAGCATGTAGAAACCCAGGTTGATGCCGAACTGGTTGATCATCAGCATTCGACTGGGCCAGCCGAAGCTGCGAAACCCGGCGATAATTCCCCTCACCGTCGCACCCCCACCGGGTCCGCCACCTCCGTGCAGCGGGTCCACGACGAAACCGCCTGTGCGGATGGCTCATCGATGACATCGGGCTGCGCGGGCGGCTCCCCACCCAACAGCCGGTGCTCGCGACAGAACTCGTCGTTGTAGACGGAGTCGAAGTAGCGTTGTGGACCGTCGGGGAACACCGCGGCGATGGTGGTGTCCGCCGGTGAGGTTCGTGCCGCCCAGCCTGCCACCAGCGCGACCGCTCCCACGCTCCAGCCGCCGGTGGCGTAATGGGTGGCGGCCAGCGTGCGGCATGCCCACACCGCCTCGGCGGGGGCCACCCAGTGCACCTCGTCGAATGCCGCGTAATCCACGTTGCCCGGGTGGATGCTCGAGCCGAGACCGCGCATCAACCGGTGGCCGACGGGTTGTCCGAAGATCGCGGATCCGATCGCGTCCACGCCGATCAGCCGCAGGCGTGGATTGAGTTCACGAAGCACGCGTGCCACTCCCGCGGAGTGGCCACCGGTGCCTACCGAGCACACCAACGTGTCGACGGTGCCGACCTGCTCGATGAGCTCCAACGCCAGCCCGCGATACGCATCGACGCTGTCGGGGTTGTTGTACTGGTCGGGATGCCACGTGTTCGCATCCGCGGCGAGGATCTGCTGAACACGGTCGCGCCGCGCCTGTTGCCAACCACCCACCGGATGGGGTTCGGTCACCCGAACAACCTCGGCGCCGAACGCCGAGAGCATACGCTGGATGATCGGTTCCAAACCCGGGTCGGTGACCACAGTCACCGGGTGCCGATACACAGTACCGGCCAGCGCCAGGCCTAAACCCAGAGTGCCGCTGGTGGATTCAACAATCCGCGCACCGGGGAGGAGCGCTCCGGTGGCGAGTGCAGCTTCCACCATGTGAAGGGCGGGGCGATCTTTCATCCCACCGGGATTGAAGCCTTCGAGCTTGGCCCAGAACCCGCGGTGGTCGTGGGTGAACGGTGCGGCGATCCTGAGCACCGGTGTGTGGCCGACCATCGGTCCGGGCCGATCGTGACGACCGAGTCTGCGCTGTCTCGTCAGGTTGGGTGTGTGGCGGGATAGAACATGGTTCATGGGGGCGTCGCTTCTTGTGCAGGCCGCGACGAGGACCGCGCGGCTGTGGATGATGGGCAGCGGTCACCGACCAGGCCGGCCTTTCGGCGGCCGTGGTCTGACGCTGCGCGATCAGCGACGCGCGATGCACAGCCGGGTCAGCGTGGCCCGGCCTGCCGTGTTGACGGCGACCCGCCGGGGCGGGCCTCGAATGGCCGCGAGCGCGGCTTGTTGCCACAGGGTCGCGGCCGCGGCCGCGGCGGCGACCAGTCCGAGCGCGACCAGTCCGGTCGTTCCGCGCGGCAGCACCGCTTCGGCGAAGGTGTCTGGCGCCAGGGGCGTCGAGCCGCTCGAGATGTGCGAATGGTCCACCGGGTCCGGCGCCAGGTGCGCCGTCGAGTCGGCCGTGATCGGGTGCGGCGCGTGGGGTGGGTGCGGTTCGAGACCTGGCAGCGCCCACTCCGCACCGATGACCACGACCCAGAACGCGAGGAGCAGCGCGACGACTGCGCGCCGTCGCTGCCCATGACCCACGCCTGTGTACCTCACGATGTTGCCGACTGTAGCAGCGGTCCGCCGCCCGACGTCCGCGCCAGTGAGTTGACGCCATGTTGTTACCGCCTCGCGATCGCGCCGCATCCAGACGCAACCGGCTCCTGCCAGGACGTTCGGAGTGCCCGAACGGATTGTCAATGAACGGTTCTCGAACTTGACACGCACCACGGCGGCGGCTGCACGGCCACCGTCTGCGCAGCTCCACGACAGTGCAGATGGGTGAACCGAAGCTTTCGGGGGTCTTGGCACGGGGTATTTGCTGAGAAGGCGATCGGCCGTGTCACGGATTCGGCATATCAGCCCGGAAACGGCCGCCCGGGACCACGTCGTGGTCATCTGACGACCGCGGGGGCAACATGAAGCAATGGAGAACCCGACGGGCCCATCACCCGACCGCCCGAAAGGATACCGAGCGCTGGTGGTGGACGACGAAGCCCCGCTGGCCGACGTCGTGGCCAGCTATCTGGAGCGCGAGCAGTTCGAGGTCGTCGTGGCAGGCAACGGCATCGATGCAATAGCGGTAGCGCGGGAGCTGGATCCAGACGTCGTCATTCTCGATGTGGGTCTGCCGGGCATCGACGGCCTGGAGGTGTGCCGTCAACTGCGCACCTTCTCCGACGCCTACGTGGTGATGCTCACTGCCCGTGACAGCGAGCTCGACGCTGTCGTCGGGCTGACCGTCGGCGCCGACGACTACGTCACCAAACCGTTCAGCCCGCGCGAACTCGTCGCCCGGATCCGCGCCATGTTGCGGCGACCTCGTGCCCTACACGCCGCGGCGCCGTCGAGCTCCGATGGTCGATCAGACCCACCGCGGCGCTTCGGGCCCCTGCGCATCGACGTGGCTGCCAGGGAAGTGCACGTCGACGACGAGCTGATCCTCCTGACCCGCACCGAGTTCGACGTCCTCGAGGCGCTCTCGGGACGCCCGGGCCTCGTGCTGAGTCGGCGCCAACTCCTCGAGATCGTCCGGAACGAACCCTGGTTCGGCAACGAGCAGATCGTCGACGTCCACATCGGTCACCTCCGACGCAAACTGGGCGACGATGCCACCCAGCCACGCTTCATCGCCACCGTGCGGGGTGTGGGCTACCGGATGGGAACCGGACAGTGAGCGACGTCGCGTCGGCCCCCAGACATCCTCGCGCCACGCGACGGCCGGGTATCGGGTTACGTTTGCTTGCCGCTCAAGCCGTGGTGCTCGGCACGGCGATCGCCACCGCGTGGATCGTCGCCGCCGTTGTCGGTCCCCCGCTGTTTCGAGAACACCTCCATCAGGCCGGCGCACCGATGAACTCGGCAGAATTGCTCCACGCCGAGGAGGCCTACGGATACGCCACCGTCATCTCCGTCGGCGGTGCACTGGCGGTGTCCGCACTGGCCGCTCTCGGCGTGAGTTGGTATCTCAGCCGGCGGGTGCAGAGGTCGGTCAAAGAAGTCGCCTCGGCAGCCGGTGCGGTCGCTGACGGCCACTACGAGACACGGGTCAGCCGAACGCGACTCGGTGAGGACTTCGACGCCCTTGCCGCGGCCTTCAATCAAATGGCATCGCGGCTGCAGTCGATCGAAGCAACCCGACACCGCCTGTTCGGCGACCTCGCACACGAGATCCGGACCCCCGTGGCGGTCCTGGAGGCCTACATCGAAGCCCTCGAGGACGGGGTGCGAACCCTGAGCCCGGAGACCGCCGCCATGCTGCGCGACCAGACGCGGCGCCTGGTTCGATTCTCCGAGGACTTCGCCGCACTTGCTCGTGCCGAGGAGACCTCGGCCTCCATTGCGTGGTCGTGGATCGATATCGAGCATTTGGTCCGGGGCTGCGTCTCCGCTGCGCAGGAGCGCTTCGACGACAAGAACGTCACGCTCGAAACCGCGGTGCCCGCCGGCCTGCCCCCTCTGTGGGGAGATGAACAGCGACTCGCCCAGGTGCTGGGCAACCTGCTCGACAATGCGTTGCGCCACACCCTTTCTGGGGGTCGCGTCCAGATCGGCTGCCGCCTGGACGGAGACCGGCTGACGCTGACTGTGGCCGACACCGGCGAGGGCATCGCGGCCGAGCATCTGCCGCGGCTGTTCGAACGGTTCTACCGGGTCGACTCAGCGCGAGACCGCGAGCACGGCGGCGCCGGCATCGGGCTGGCGATCGCCAAGGCTCTGGTGGACGGGCACGGCGGACACATCTACGCCGACAGTGCAGGCCCCGGCATGGGGTCGACGTTCACTGTGACGCTTCCGCTTCCACCGATCGTCACATCGCGTCCAGCATCTGGCGCATCTTAGTGATCTCCTCCTGCTGCGCGGTGATGATGGCCCGCGCCAACTCGAGTGTCGCGGGGTATTGCCCGTTGTCGAGCTCGGTTTGCGACATGGTGATCGCGCCTTCATGGTGGACGATCATCTGTGTCAGGAACAACCGACTCGCGTCGGCACCCTGAGCGTTCTGTAGGGCAGCCATGTCGGCCGGCGACATCATTCCCGGCATCTGCCCCATGGCAGGCATTCCGCCCATACCGGGCATGTCCTGTGCCGGCATCTGATGGCCCGGCATGCCATGGCCAGGCATGGTGTTGCCCGCACCCCATTGCTGCAGCCAGCCGCGCATCTGGTCGATCTCCGGGGCTTGGGTGTTCTTGATGTCGGTGGCCAGTGACACCACGTCGGGCTGGATTCCCGGCTTGGCCAGCAGCGTGTCGCTCATCATGATCGCCTGGTGGTGATGGGGGATCATTCCCTGAGCGAACGCGACGTCGGAGTCGTTGTGACTCTCGGACCCGGCCTCAGCTGTGGCCGTCGCCACCGCCGTGGGCGAACTGGTCACTGCGGATTGGGTATCGGTGCCCGTACCCGAACAGGCACTCAGGGCGAGTGCGGCGGCGACAACCGCCGCGGCGCCGTAGCCGTATCGCGTCTTCTGCATCGCGACTCCTTCCTCTTCAACCCCTCTCACCTTTCGCCGGCCACATGTGGGTCTGCCCGTTGTCGGATGAAGATTGGATGAAGACGGCTGGACCCGTTCTTATGACTGTGATCCTTCGGCGGCCACCCTGGCTCGCTCCCTCATCGAGGCGATCACGCCGCCGTCGTTGAGGATGTCGGTGCCGGTGAGGTAGCCGGCTTTGTCGCTGGCGCAGAAGGCGAACAGTTCGGCCATCTCCTCGGGCTTGCCCCACCGCGGGACCGCGGCGTCGGTGACCATCGCACCCGCTCCGGCCTGCTCCTCCAGCCTGCCCATCTCGGTGTCGACCGATCCCGGGGACACCGAGACGATGCGCAGACCGCGGCCGTTGAACCGTTCGGCCTGCGAGGAGCTGTACCACCTGACAAAACACTTGCTCAGCGCATAGGCGAGCCCCGAGCGTGCCTCCTCGGGCGCGACGCTGCACGCCGACATCATCGCCGCCATGAAGGCGTTCTGGTCCTGCAGCGCCAGTGGGAACTCCGCCGTCGGAACGATCTCCTCGGGCAGCATGTGCGCCGCCATCGACGCCACGTTGACGATTGCCGCGCCCTCGGCGGCGGCCGCACAGAACACCTCGCCGACGTTGAGCGTGCCGAGCGCGTTGGTTCTGATGATGTAGTCGGCGCCGCCCATGCTGGGGCTGACCCCGGCGGCGTGGACCACCGAAGCCACCGTCCCGAGGCCGGCAGCCGTCTCGAAAAGCTGCTCGACCGCCTGCCGGTCGGTGACGTCGCAGTTGACGGCGCTATGCGTCACCCCGAGATCTTTCAGCGCGGCCGCAGCGGCGTCCAGGCGTTCCTGCCTGTTGTCGCAGAGGACAACCGTGTGGTCCCGACCGACGATCTTGGCCGTGGCCAGACCCATGCCACCGGCGCCACCTGTGATTATCGATACCGGATTCATGGTTGGACGGTATACGGCGGTCGGGACCGTGACACGGTGCGGGCCAGGTGTCACGGTCTCCCGGCAGGTCCCCGCGTCTACCGTCGCAGGATGGACTTCGATGACTACCGTGCCCACGACGCCACCGGACTGACGAAGCTGGTCGCCGACCACGAAGTGAGCGCGGCGGAGCTGATGTCGGTGGCGCGAGCGCGGGCGGCTGCGGTGAACCCGCAGATCAACGCGATCGTCCGGGACGTGCCCGTCGACCCTGACGCGGTGGTGGCCGGCCCGTTCACCGGCGTTCCGTTCCTGATCAAGGACCTCGCCCAGGACTATGCCGGGCTGCCCACCTCGGCCGGCTCGCGCTCGCTGATGACGGTCCCCGCCGCCGAGCATGCGACGGTGGTGCGGCGTTGGATCGACGCCGGCCTGGTCATCTTCGGCAAGACCAACACCCCGGAGTTCGGGGCGAAGGGAATCACCGAGCCGGCCGCCTGGGGACCGGCGCGCAATCCGTGGGACCTCGGGCGGACGCCCGGCGGGTCATCAGGCGGGGCGGCGGC
>NZ_JBAUJB010000361.1:0-5228 GCF_049683355.1 Mycobacterium sp. | reverse complement strand
GCGGTCGGCGAGCTGTTCGTACAGCTGATGCCGCAGAGCAGTGCCGCCCGCGCCACGCGCACCGCCGCCCCGGACGCTGGCCGAGACCAGGCCACCTCGGTGTCGGCGCGCGCCTCAGCGACGACGGCGGCGGAGAACTTCACCGCATCCAGCAGGCGGTCCAGGTCGCTTCTGGGCACACCGTGCGCCGTGGGGCCGAACGTGCGGGCGGTGCAGCCGCAAGCGCACGTTGCGATGAGGTTCTGGTGATCCTCTGCGGGATGGCCGCAAATCAGACACGTTGGCAAGGGGTCTCCTGTGCTGCAGTAGATTCCAGGTGATGAAGGCGTGCCCTGACGGCGGCCAAGCGGGCAGGCTGCCTGTCGTGGGTGGGCTGCCGGGCCGGGGTGGTACGGGCTCGCCGGTCGCGGCACTCTGCGCAGCGGGCCAGCGGACGGTGGACGGTGGACGGGACCGCCGCAATCGGCGCACGACATCACTCACCCGCAACCATGGCGGCATGCCGCCAAAGCTTATGTGCCCCAGCGCCTATGGCGGCATGCCGCCAAGCCCTGAGAGCCGCCGTAGGGGGTTGAAGAAACCCGGCGGGCACACCCACCCCAGCGGGCACACGATAGCCCGCAGGCGTTGACGAGGGGCGGCAAAGCGGGTGCCGAGGTGTCGATCACGTTGGCACCGCCAGCTCGTCAAGGTTGCGGTGCGACCGGCAGCGCTGCACAGAGTCCTCACCGTGGATCCAGCCGTTGCGGTCGCAGTCATCACATGCAGTGATCTCGTCCCGCAGTGATCTCGTCCCGGATGGCCTGCAGCCGGGCGTCCTCAGCGTCGGCGTCGGCGCGGTCCTTGGCCTCAGCGGTGAGCCGCTGGCGCTTGCAGCCGGGGCAGCTCGGCGGGTCGGGGTCGTCCAAGTGTTTCGCACATCGGGGCCCGTATTGCCCGCGAAGCGGCTGGGGGCGAGGGTCGTCGGTGGGGTGGGGTTCGCCTCGCACGCGCGTGTGCGCGCGCGTGCGCCCACCCCCAGGAGTCCCTGTAGGAGTACCTTTAGGGCCACCTTTTCCCAGCTCAGAGCCATTGCGCCGTGCCGCATGCGTACCAGGTTTCGTACGCAGGCGTACCAGGTTTGTGACGCTGGCGTACCGGGTTTCGGCCTCAGAAAACCCGGACGCTGGCGTACCAGGTTTCGGTGGATGCGCCAGGTCGTGCGCCCTGCGCGCCACCTGGCCCCGACCACCGCTAGACCGCCACGTCTCCACCAGGTAGCCGCAGTCACACAACCGCTTCAGCAGCGCCTTGGTTCGGTGCGGGGACAGCTCGCCCGGTACCCGCTTGGCAAGCACGGCCAGTTCGACCGCCCAGCCGGTGCCATCGCTGCGGGTGAACTCTGTGCATACCGCCGTTGCAAGTCGGAATTCCTTGTCGGTAAAGCGCGCGTCACCCTGCAGGGCCTTGAGCCAAGAGAACTTGTCGAAGCTCATCGCCGCACCCCCTGGTCGGCATGAACGCAACAGGCCGCGCCCGGCTCGCCCACCCGCGCCCGGCACGGCAGGCCGTTGGAGCGGGGACGCCCGCAGCGCAGGGCATCCCCCCAGATGCGGTCCCGAATGTGGACGGGCAGCCGCCCAAGACCCTCATGCTTGGCGCTATCGGCATCCCCAGACAGCCCCTGGGCCTCTCCGTCTAGCACCGGAAGCGACACCAGCCACAACGTCTCCTCGCCGGTCTCGTGGATGCAGACAGCCGCCACGAAGTCTGGCGCCCCCGCGCGGCACAAGAAGGCCGCCCGATCCCAATCGACTTCTGCGGTAGTCACCGGGCATCACCGGCCAGCGCAGCGTTGAGATCGGCCAACGATGGAGTGGCTCGCTCGGGCGTCATCGCGGGCCAGCTTGGCGTTGACCTGATCCCGGCTCGGATAAGTGCGGTGCGACGCGATGGACTGTAGCCGCGCCTGAGAAACCTGTCGTCAGTCCACCGCTGAAACCCTATGTCGCACTGTGGTTGTGCCTTCACCCATGCCAACCCCGCTTCAGTTGAATGTAAGTCTGGCATGTCAGTCACTGCGTGCCAGCCCCGGCCTCGCGGACGCGGCGGGCCTTGGCCCGCGCGGTTTTGGCCCTGGCGGAGGCGTGGGCCATGCGGATGAGTTGCGCCCGGCGGGCGTTCTCTACGAGCTTGGCGCGCAGCTCAGGGGATAGCTCGCGCCCAGGGTCTACCTGGTCTTCGAGCTTGCGCGCCTGGGCATCACGGGCGGCGGCGGTTGCGGCTGTTCGGTCAGTGGTGCGTGACCAGCGGGTATGCGCGGCAATCTGGGCTCGGGTGCGGCGCTGTTCGCGCGCTAGGCCCGTCTTGGCTTCCAACGGGTCGCCTGGTGGTTGGGGTGCGGGCGTGGCGGGTGCCACGGGGCCTCCTTGAGGTAGGCCAGAGACAGACGATCAGCAGGTAGCACCTGCTGATCTCGTGTCGCTTCCCCACGGCACGGTGATCTAAGGCGGTCGCGGGCCCCACGCTAGTACATGGTGTAGACGCAAACACCGCGAGATGCGCTGCAGCACAGCGGTGTACAGCGCGCTACACGCCACCACGCTGCGGTTTAGCTACATCACCCCGCAGTTGCATACGGCGTGTTGAGCCCCTACAGATCGCCCAAATTCAGTCCCCGCGCCTCGGCGGCGGCACGCTCAGCGGCGGTGCTTCGGGTGTACCGGTCAATCATGTCGCGGGTCGACCATCCGGCCACGGCCATCAGCCCGCCCTCGCTGCCCCCGGCGGCCAGCCACCGGCTCGCGGCGGTGTGCCGCAGCAGGTGCGGATGGAAGCCCGCTATGCCCGCCTTGGTCGCGCGGTCCCGCAGCGTGGCGTGCAGCCCGTAGTACGAGAAACCCTTTTGCCGCTCACCCAGCCACAGGTCTGCGGTCTCCGCCCGCAGATGGGCACGACGCAGCCTCATGTATCGGTCGATGGCCCGGGCGGTCTGTGCTCCAAAAGGCACCAGGCGGCCCTTGCCGCCCTTGCCGCGCACCACCAGCGCGACGCCGCGCACCAAGTCGACGTCCTCAACGCGCAGCGCCACCACCTCACCCGCCCGCATGCCGGTCTCGACCATCAGGCGCACCAGGGCCTCGTCGCGCCGGTCGCGCAGCTCCTTGCCCGCGCATGCTTTCAGGAGTGCGCGCACCTGCTCGTCGTCCAGGCTCTGCGTCACCTTCGTGTCGAGTTTGGGCGCCTTCAGGCCTAGCAGCGGGTCAGTGTCGATCTCGCCCTCCTCCTCAAGCCATGCGGAGAAGCGGCGCAGGGAGAGCTGGCGGGCCCGCGCCGTAGCTGGTTCAGCACCCTGTTCGAGCAGGTGTGCCACGAAGGCGCGCACCAATGGCTTAGTCAGCTCGGGCAGCAGGCCCTCGGCGGCGCACCAGGCGAGAAACTGGTTGACGCCCGCCAGGTAACTCTTGATGGTCTCGCGGCTCTTGCGGTCGCTGCGCAGCGCCAGTTCCCAGCTGTTCACTAAGGCGGCCATGTCTAGCGGCGGGGGAGTGCGCTTAGCAGCCATGGGGCACCGCCGGGTGGGTGTGTGCAGGTATGGGGCAGCAAGTTGGCATGCCCAATACCTTAGCTAGCAGCTGTGTGCTAACTCACCAACCGTCAGTTTCCGCTGGTTAAAGCACCATTCTGGAGTGTTGCCTAGTCCAGGTAGTCGCGCAACACCTGGGAGCGGCTGGGGTGGCGCAACTTCGACATGGTCTTCGATTCGATCTGCCGGATGCGCTCCCGCGTCACCCCGTAGACCTGGCCGATCTCGTCGAGGGTGCGCGGTTGTCCGTCGGTCAGGCCGAAGCGCAGCCGGACCACGCCCGCCTCGCGTTCGGACAGCGTCTCCAGCACCGACTGCAGCTGATCCTGCAGCAGCGTGAACGACACCGCATCCACGGCCACCACGGCTTCGCTGTCCTCGATGAAGTCGCCGAGTTGCGAATCGCCCTCGTCGCCGATGGTCTGGTCCAGCGAGATGGGTTCACGCGCGTACTGCTGGATCTCCAGCACTTTCTCCGGTGTGATGTCCATTTCCTTGGCGAGTTCTTCGGGCGTGGGCTCACGACCCAGATCCTGCAGGAGTTCACGCTGGATGCGGCCGAGCTTGTTGATGACCTCGACCATGTGCACCGGGATGCGGATGGTGCGGGCCTGATCGGCCATGGCCCGGGTGATCGCCTGGCGGATCCACCACGTCGCGTAGGTGGAGAACTTGTAACCCTTGGTGTAGTCGAACTTCTCCACCGCGCGGATGAGGCCCAGGTTGCCCTCCTGGATCAGGTCCAAAAAAGCCATCCCGCGACCGGTGTAGCGCTTGGCCAGCGACACCACCAGGCGCAGGTTCGCCTCGAGCAGATGGTTCTTGGCGCGGTCCCCGTCGCGGCAGATCCACTGGTAGTCCCGGCGCTGTGCCGTCGTCAGCTTCTCGCCCCGCTCGGCGAACTCGGTCATCAGCTGCGTGCAGTACAGTCCCGCCTCGATGCGCTTGGCGAGCTCGACCTCTTCCTCGGCGTTGAGCAGCGCGACCTTGCCGATCTGCTTGAGGTAGGCGCGAACAGAGTCGGCCGAGGCGGTGAGCTCGGCGTCTTTGCGGGCCTGCCGCAGCGCCTCGGATTCCTCTTCGTCCCAGACGAAGTCGCCGGAGGCCTTGTCCTTCTCCGAGGGCTCGGCGATCCCGTCGTCCTCGGCGTCGTCGACCTTGGCGGCCTTGCCGGCCGCCTTGGGGGTGGCCTTCGTGGTGCCGTCGGCGTCGTCGGACGCGTCGTCGGTGTCGGGTTCGTCGTCGGATGCGTCGTCGTCGACGGCGATGTCCTCGAGGTCGATGTCGGTCTCGTCGACCTCGAGCTCGTCGCCGGGCTCGACGACGGCGTCTTCGGTGCTGTCGGAGTCGACCGAATCTGCGTCGACGCCCTCTACCGCGGGCGCGGCCGACTTCTTGGCGCGGCCACGGGAGGCCGGCGCGTCGCCTTTCGCCGCACGCGGCTTCGTCGTCTTGGCCGCAGCGCTCTTCGCGGCCTTCTTGGCGGGCGCGGACCCGTTCGCCGACTTCGCCGGCGCGGCCTTTTTGGCGGGGGGCTTGGTGGCGGTGCGCTTCACCGGCTCATCGGTTGCCGGGCTTGCCTTTGTCGCTGCCACGTACACCCTTTCGGTCGTGCTGGTTCCGGCGCGCACACGTGCGCCACCGAAAAGTGTCGGCTATGTCG
>NZ_JBAUJB010000360.1:0-3353 GCF_049683355.1 Mycobacterium sp. | reverse complement strand
GCTCCAGGGTGCTCGCCATCCGCCGGCCCAGCGCGAGATCGGCATCCCGCAGCGGGGGCGCCGCCGCCCCGGGAGGCGGCAGCAGCGTGAGGTAGTCGACGAACAGCACGGTCGCATGCGGCGCACGGTGTCGCACCGTCCGTCCCACCTCCACCAGCGACTCGCCGACCTCGGCCAGCGCCCGGTCCCGCGCCGCGGGGTCGAGGAGTTCGCGCAACCGCGCGCCCAGGAACGGAACCGCCTGTGCGAATCCGGGCAGGCCCGCGGCGAACAGCATCGGCACATAGCCGACGTCGTTTCCGCCGATCGTCACCGTCACCAGCGTCTCGGTGCCGTCGAGTGCGTCCACCTGCGGCGGCGCCCCGCGCTGGGATTCGGTGAGGACGTGCGCGGTGGTCGCCCCCGAGTAGGTGACGTCGACGAGTTCGAGGCCCAGCGATCTGGCGACGAGGTGCGGGTAGTTGCGCGCGGACCGCCCGGCGGACCGTGGCGATCCTGCCGCCCGTGGCTGGATCCCGGGCCCGGCGGCCATCGAACTACCTAGCGCCACATAGCGTTTTGCGATCATCACAATTCTCGGTTCTTCGCGCGAGCGCTCATCACAGCCGCGGGCTGGAGGCTTGCGCCCAGAACCGCTTCGGGATCCTGCCCGCCCGCCGCGCCAGGTAACCGCCCTTGACCGCGGCGGCCATCGCCGCCGCCATCGCGGCCGGATCGGCGGCACGGGTGACGGCGCTGGCCAGAAGCACGGCGTCACAGCCGAGTTCCATCGCCAGTGCGGCGTCGCTCGCGGTCCCGATTCCCGCGTCGAGAATCACCGGCACGGAAGCGTGCTCGACGATCATCTCGATGTTGTGCGGGTTGGCGATGCCCAGGCCGGTGCCGATCGGCGACCCGAGCGGCATCACCGCGGCACAGCCGGTGTCCTCCAGACGCCGGGCCAGTACCGGGTCGTCGTTGGTGTAGGGCAGCACCACAAAGCCGTCGTCGACCAGTTGCTCGGCGGCCCTGATCAATTCGACACCGTCGGGAAGCAGCGTCCGCTCGTCGGCGGTGACCTCCAGCTTCACCCAGTTCGTCTGCAGCGCTTCGCGCGCCAACTGGGCCGTCATCACCGCTTCGGCCGCCCCGCGGCAGCCCGCCGTGTTCGGCAGCGGGGTGACGCCGATCCGCGCGAGCAGTTCGAGCACACCGGTGCGGCCGTCGGCGTCGACACGACGCATCGCCACCGTGGTGAGCTCCGTCTCCGAGGCGATCAACGCCTCCTCGAGCACCGCGAGGTTGGCCGCCCCGCCGGTGCCGAGGATCAACCGCGAGCCGAACTCCCGGTCGGCGATGCTCAACTTGTCCGGTCCGGTGTGCACCGCCACCTCAACCACCTTGCACCGCCGTCACCACTTCCACCTTCGCACCGTCGTCGAGCGTTGTGTCCCACTGCGACCGCGGGATCACCGACCAGTTGACCGCCACCGCGATCCCCTTCTCCGGGAACCCGAGCGATTCGAGCAGGCCTGCCACTGTCATCTGATCGTCGATCTCCACCGTTTCATCGTTGACCACGACCTTCATCGCGCCACCTTCAGTTCGTCGGGGCTCGGCACCGGTGCGCCGGACAGCTCCGCGGCGATCACCTCGGCCGTCCACGGGGCCAGCAGGAACCCGGAGCGGCCATGACCTGCCGCCACCAGGGTGCGCTCGTCGAGCCTGCCGACGAGCGGAAAGTTGTCGGTGGTCATCGGCCGCAGCCCGGCGGCGCACTCGGCGAACTCGTACTCACCGAGCGCCGGCACCACCGCGCAGGCGTCGTCGAGCAGTTCCCGCACCCCGGTCACCACGGGGGCGGTGTCCCGGCCGTGCTCGTACTGCGTCGCGCCGACCACCACACCGTCGGCTCTGGGCACCAGATACACCTGGCGTCCGTGCACCCGTGCCCGGATGACCCGCTGCGGCACGGGCATACATCCGCGACGCCATCTCAGCCGCAGCACCTCACCCTTGACCGGGCGGACCGGCAACCCCGGCCAGAGCGTGGGCGCGTCGATCCCGTTGGCGATGACGACGGTGTCCGCGTCGACCCGGGCGAGGTCCTGCACCGGTGGTGCCCACTGCACACCGAGCCGACCGCAGTGCGCGGCGAGCGCGTCGACGACGGCCCGGTTGTCCACCGCCAGCTCGGTGTCTGCGGTGAATCCGTGCCGAATGCCCTGGGCGAGAAGCGGTTCGATGTCGCGCGCGGAATTCGTCAGCGTCACCGGATGTCCCTGGCCGGCCAGCCACTCGCCAACGGTCTTCAGATCTGCGGCATCAGCGCGGTCCACCGCGACGACCAGCGATTGCCGGGCCGTCACCACCTCGGGCGGCAGGCCGTCCAGAAATCCCCGATGCCACAGCTCGAGCGACTCCAGCCCGATCCGCAGCAGGCGTTCCTCCCCGGGCCAGCCCTCGCTGTGCGGCGCGAGCATCCCGCCGGCGACCCAGGACGCGCCGCGCTGCTCGGCCCGGTGCACCCGGACCGTCCAGCCGTCCTGGGCGGCACGGCGGGCGACGGCCAATCCGATGACGCCGCCGCCGACGACAGCAAGGTTCATGGCTTTCCTGCTCATGGTCGGCATCTTCTCCTCCCTTCGCCGGCATGACCCGGATCAGGTGTGACGGTAAGAACGGCGCGCTCACTCTCAGTCCCCGTACCCGGGACTCCCGTGTGGTCGGTTACCAGCCTACGTCGGTACGCGGTTAGCGTTTCGCAGTGTGAGTGACACCTCGCCGCGCACCCGGCTGCTCTCGTCGTCGCTGTACCTGTGCACCGACGCCCGCCGCGAACGCGGTGACCTGGCGGAGTTCGCCGAGCAGGCGCTTGCGGGCGGGGTCGACATCATCCAGCTCAGGGACAAAGGCTCCCCGGGTGAGCAACGGTTCGGCCCGCTGGAGGCCCGCAGCGAGCTCGCAGCGATCGAAGCCCTCGGCGACGCGGCGCGGCGCCACGGCGCGTTGCTGGCCGTCAACGACCGCGCCGACATCGCGCTGGCGGCCGGCGCGGACGTCCTGCACCTGGGCCAGGACGACCTGCCGCTCCCGGTGGCGCGCAGCATCGTCGGCGACACCGTCGTGGGTCGCTCGACGCACGACATCGACCAGGTACAGGCCGCGATGGCCGAAGACGTCGACTACTTCTGTGTCGGACCGTGCTGGCCGACGCCCACCAAACCGGGGCGCCCGGCGCCCGGGTTGGACCTGGTCCGCGCCGCCCGCGCGCTGGAGGACGCGACCGGCAACGACAAGCCGTGGTTCGCCATCGGGGGTATCGACATCACCCGGGTGCCGGACGTGGTCGCGGCCGGCGCGCGCCGCATCGT
>NZ_JBAUJB010000359.1:0-4940 GCF_049683355.1 Mycobacterium sp. | reverse complement strand
AGCGCAACGCATTCGTCGTGCGTGAGGCGACGATGCCGGTGCTCTCACCGGGATCGTCGCCGTTGAAGGTCCTGCACATCAGTGACATCCACATGCGGCCGAGTCAGCGGCGCAAGCAGGCGTGGCTGCGCGAGCTCGCCGGCTGGAATCCGGATTTCGTCGTCAACACCGGCGACAATCTCTCCCACCCCAAGGCCGTGCCCGCGGTGGTGCAGGCCCTCGGTGATCTGCTGTCGGTGCCCGGCGTGTTCGTCTTCGGCAGCAACGACTACTTCGCCCCGAAGTTGAAGAACCCGGCGAACTACCTGACCAATCCTGGCCACCGGATCCACGGGGAACCGCTGCCGTGGCAGGACCTGCGCGCGGCGTTCACCGAGCGCGGCTGGCTGGACATGACGCACACCCGCCGCGAGTTCGAGGTGGCCGGCCTCTACATCGCCGCCGCCGGGGTCGACGACCCGCACCTGTCCCGGGATCGTTACGCCACCATCGCCGGGCCGGCGAACGCCACCGCGAACCTGACGTTGGGCCTGACCCACTCCCCCGAGCCGCGGGTGCTGGACCGCTTCGCCGCCGACGGTTACCAGCTGGTGATGGCGGGCCACACGCACGGCGGTCAGCTGTGCGTGCCGTTCTACGGCGCGATCGTCACCAACTGTGAACTCGACCGGTCGCGGGCCAAGGGTCCGTCCCGGTGGGGCGCGCACACCCAGTTGCACGTCTCGGCGGGAATCGGCACCTCACCGTTCGCCCCGCTGCGGTTCTGCTGCCGCCCGGAGGCGACGTTGCTGACGCTGATCGCGGCCCCCACCGGAGGCTCGGACGCCCGGTCACGGGCAGGACAGTCGTATCCGACCGTCGCGGCACGGTGAGCGCGTCGGCCCTGTCCGCCCGCTGCAGCCGCTCACGTTCCTGGGTGGACAGCGCAGTGCGGCTCATCGGGGCCGACACCAAGCGCAGTGCTGACACCCACCTGCTGCGCTACCCGCTGCCGTCGAGCTGGACCAAGGACGTCGACGTCTCGCTCTATCTCAAGGACGAGACCACCCACATCACCGGCAGCCTCAAGCACCGGCTGGCCCGGTCACTGTTCCTCTACGGGCTGTGCAACGGCTGGATCGACCAGAAGACCACCGTCATCGAGGCCTCGTCGGGCTCCACGGCGGTCTCGGAGGCGTACTTCGCAGCGCTGCTGGGGTTGCCGTTCATCGCGGTGATGCCGGCGTCGACGAGTGCGACGAAGATTGCGCTGATCGAATCTCAAGGCGGCCGTTGTCATTTCGTCGCCGAGTCGACACAGATGTATGCCGAGGCGCAGCGGCTGGCCGCCGAGACCGGCGGGCACTACCTCGACCAGTTCACCAACGCCGAACGTGCCACCGACTGGCGCGGCAACAACAACATCGCCGAGTCGATCTTCGAGCAGTTGGGCGAGGAGACACATCCGGTGCCGGAGTGGATCGTGGTGGGCGCGGGCACCGGCGGGACGAGCGCCACGATCGGCCGCTACATCCGGTACCGCTGCCACCCCACCCGGCTGTGTGTCGTGGATCCGGAGAACTCCGCGTTCTTCCCCTCCTACGAGAGCGGCGACGCCGACGTCGTCACCGGAGTGTCGTCCCGCATCGAAGGCATCGGACGACCGCGCGTCGAGCCGTCGTTCCTACCGCATGTCGTGGACCGGATGCTGTCGGTGCCCGACGCTGCGTCGGTGGCGGCCGCCCATCACGTCAGCCGGGTACTCGGCCGCCGGGTCGGGCCGTCGACGGGAACCAACATCTGGGGTGCTTTCGAACTGCTGGCCGAGATGGCGGCCGAGGGCCGCAGCGGCTCGGTGGTCACGCTCCTCGCCGACAGCGGCGACCGGTACGCCGACACCTACTTCTGCGACGAATGGCTGACCAGCCACGGGCTCGACCCGTCTGCCTCGGCTGATGTGCTGGCCGAGTTCGAACGATCGGGACGGTGGCCGCGGTCGTCGGCGCCGCGAGACAGCGGCCCGTCGGACGTCAGGAACAGCCACAGCGCCGCGAACGCGAAGAAGCCCAGGTAGATCGATGCGCCTAACCCCGTCATCGCACACCTCGTTTCGTTCGGTTCTGTCTGTCAGTGTGCATAACGCCACCGACAACCCAGATCCATCCCTCGGCGTGTCGCACCGGCTCTAGGCGTTTGGCTTGAACCCTGGCCAGTGCGATACGCTGTCGTGGCTTCACGCGGGGTGTGGCGCAGCTTGGTAGCGTGCTTCGTTCGGGACGAAGAGGTCGTGGGTTCGAATCCCGCCACCCCGACTCGTGTTGGTGCAGAGGCCCTGATCCGTAGTTCGGTTCAGGGCTTTCTTGCTGTCCAGGTCCCCGCCAGAGCGGCCGAAATTGGTGCATAGCCAGCCCCGCTGGCTGCACTAATCTTGCCGCCATGGAAGTCGACCCGGAAATTCTGCGCGCCTTCGCCGGGCAGGTCGACAACACCGCGGGACTGATCCGCGACGCCGACGTCGGAACCACAGTCGCCACCGCGGCTGACGGCCTGGACGGGTCGGCCACCCAGTGGGCGGCGCGGCTCGTCGGCGCCCACGTCACCGAGATCGTCGACCAGATCGCCTCCAACGTCGCCGACATGGGCACCGCAGTGCGCGGTGCGGCAAACAGCTACGAGGTGACCGACACCGACCTGGCAGACAGCTTCGAGGGAATCTTCTGACCCGTGCTGCCTTCTCGTTCCCGGCTGGAGCGCTGGAATCCCGATTCTCTGGCCTTCTCCGGACAAGCGGTCCAGGACAGCGGCCGAGCTGTCGCCGACGCGGTGACCATGATGAGCCACAACATCGACACCATGCCCGAGACCAGAGCGTGGTCCGGTGACGCGCACACCGCGGCGACCAAGATGTTCGGACGCGCAGCGGATGCGGCGAACGCCTTGGCGGCTTACACCAAGGACGTCGGCTCGGCCTTTCGGGACGGCGCCGGCACCATCGGCGTAGCACGAACCGCGTTGTTGAACAAGGCCGACGAGATCGACATGACCGGTCAATTGCACGTCAGCGATCAGTGGGTGGTCCTGATCACCGGCGCTGCGATGACCCCCGAACAAGCCGCCGCGCTGGAGCGACGCGCACAAGCCGAACAGATCGCCGTCAACACACTGCTGCTGGCGGTGGGCGCTGCAGACGACGAGACCGCCGCCGCAGTGAACGGCGCCGCCGCGGAGCATGGATTCCAAGCGCCCGATCCGACCGGACTGGACAACCTCCTCCCCGGAGTGCCGAGACCCAGTGACGAAGTGCCCAGTCCGGCCGCGGCGACCGGACTGCTGCAGCAGGCCATGCGGCGTGACATCGACATGTCGCAAACAATCAGGGATACGGCAGTGGAGGTCGACGGTGACATCACCACCACAACGCACACCATGCAAGATGGCAGCAGGCAAGTGGTGACCGAGGACAACGAGTACCAGTGGGATCGTGGCCCCACCCTGCGCGTCACCCAATACGACAAAGATGGGAACTTCTTGTCGCAGACCAGCACTGTCACATGGAAGGACTCAACGACCTATTCGCTCCGAGGTGCCACCACCACGAGTACACGGCTCGCAGACGGCACACTGCTGGAGACCCATCAGTGGCCGAACGGCAGGGCCGAAGCCAAGGTCTACACACCCGATGGGCGGGAAGGCGACATCCCGATTGAGATACTCAGCAATCCCCCTACGGCCATCGCGGGCGGCGCTCTCACCGGTTTGGAGCGATACGTCGGACAGGGTGGGTCCGTCCCGAGACTGAGCGCGGAAGCACTCGAGAATGTCGGTGTAGGAGCGAAGTTCGCCGGACCCGCAGTCGGGGTCGCTGAGATGTTGTTCAATGTCGCCGGCGCGCAAAGTGCTTTTGAGCGATGCGTCGACACCTACACCGGTGTCGGCTCAGTCGCGGGTGGGTTCGCACCTTTGCTCGTTCCTGGCGCAGGTTGGATTACGGCTGGCATCATGTCGATCGGTGGCTCGCAAGTTGTCGGCGCATTCGGCACCTTTCTCGGAAACCAGTTCTGCTCGCGATGACGAAAGCCCGCGATGCCGCCTTGTTCGCTTTTCTCAGCGCATGCGTAATTATGTTCGCGTGGTGGGGTATTGGGGCCATCACCGATGGGAATCCCTTCTCCGCAGTGATCGCATTCCTCTTCAGCAGCGCGTTCCTTTTCTTCGCGGTCCAGTGGGCGGTCATGAGATGGATGGCTCACCCGCGGGCCGCGTGCAGTCTTGCTGGGACGACCATTCGGCCGAGAAGACTATTCGATGCGCTTTCCCTGATCTGGATCGGTAGCGCCACCTTTGGCGCCCTGCTCTATATCGCTGTTTCATTCTTCGAGGTCGTCGACATACCCACATACCGGTCATCCTTGGCTTGGGCGATGGTCTTCATCCTCGTGGCAGGCGCGGCAACGCTGTGGCGCATGATCGCTCACGGCGGCGACTGCTATCTGCGCTTGACCCCGAGCTGTTGCGAGGTGTGGAACGGGCCGTGGCTGGCATTCCGGCGTGCCAAGTGGGAGGACATCGAGCAGATTCTGGACCACCCGGTGCGTCGCAAACTCCGCGGCAGAGAGTTGATCGTGCTGGTGCTGCCCGAGGGCAGAAGCGCCACCCTTCTCTCAGATTGTGTCACCGGCAACAGCGAGGCGTTGCGGGAGTGGGTGCGCTTCTACTGGCAGCACCCTGAATTCCGCGACGAGCTCGTCGACGGCCGCGGCCTGCAGCGTCTCGACGACGAGAAGTTCACCATCGATTGACATTGACGCGGCGTGCACGCGCAGCCTCCATGTCGTCTGCGATGAAACCCTCGATGAAACTCCGCAGCATGTCTGCGCTCAGCGGCTCGGCGTGGCCGTCGAAGTCGTAGATGTAGTCCCCGTCGCCGCTGACCTGCACCCACTGCAGGATTCGACTCTGCG
>NZ_JBAUJB010000358.1:0-22326 GCF_049683355.1 Mycobacterium sp. | reverse complement strand
CGTAACACAGAATTAACAGCCGGAACCTACGCTTCGGGCATGGATCGGCAGAAGGAATTCGTGCTTCGCACGCTGGAAGAACGCGATATCCGCTTCGTCCGGCTGTGGTTCACCGATGTCCTCGGTTACCTCAAGTCGGTGGCCATCGCGCCCGCCGAACTGGAGGGCGCGTTCGAAGAGGGCATCGGCTTCGACGGATCCTCGATCGAGGGATTCGCGCGGGTGTCCGAAGCCGACATGGTCGCGCGCCCGGACCCGTCGACGTTCCAGGTGCTGCCGTGGACCACCAGCGGCGGTGACCACCACTCGGCGAGGATGTTCTGCGACATCACGATGCCCGACGGCTCGCCGTCGTGGGCCGACTCACGTCACGTGCTGCGCCGCCAGCTGTCGAAGGCCAGCGATCTGGGATTTTCCTGCTACGTCCACCCCGAGATCGAGTTCTTCCTGCTCAAACCGGGCCCCTATGACGGGAGTGAGCCCGTCCCTGCCGACAACGGTGGCTACTTCGACCAGGCCGTGCACGACTCGGCACCGAACTTCCGACGCCACGCCATCGACGCCCTCGAGCAGATGGGCATCTCGGTGGAGTTCAGCCACCACGAGGGCGCACCGGGTCAGCAGGAGATCGACCTGCGCTACGCCGACGCCCTCTCCATGGCCGACAACGTGATGACGTTCCGCTACGTCGTCAAGGAGGTCGCCCTCGGTGAGGGGGTGCGCGCGTCGTTCATGCCCAAGCCGTTCTCCGAACATCCCGGCTCGGCGATGCACACCCATATGAGCCTGTTCGAGGGTGACAACAACGCCTTCCACAGCGCTGACGACCCGCAGCAGCTCTCCGATGTCGGAAAGTCCTTCATCGCAGGCATTCTGGAGCACGCCACCGAGATCAGCGCCGTCACCAACCAGTGGGTGAATTCCTACAAGCGGCTGGTGCACGGCGGTGAGGCCCCGACGGCGGCGTCCTGGGGTGCGGCCAACCGCTCGGCGCTGGTGCGGGTGCCGATGTACACGCCGCACAAGTCGTCGTCGCGGCGGGTGGAGGTGCGCAGCCCCGACTCGGCCTGCAACCCGTACCTGACGTTCGCGGTGCTGCTGGCGGCGGGACTGCGTGGCATCGAGAAGGGCTATGTGCTCGGCCCGCAGGCCGAGGACGACGTGTGGAGCCTGACGCCGGAGGAACGCCGCGCGATGGGCTACAAGGAGCTGCCCGGCAGCCTCGGTGTCGCGCTGGGCGAGATGGAGGGATCGGAGCTGGTCGCCGAGGCGCTCGGGGAACACGTCTTCGACTTCTTCCTGCGCAACAAGCACACCGAGTGGGAGAACTACCGCAGCCACGTCACGCCGTTCGAGCTGAAGACCTACCTGTCTCTGTAGGCGTGTCCGGCTGGACTAGATTCTGTTTGTGGCCAAACCCGCGACGCAGCGTCCCAAGCTGCCCGGCGTCGGTCGGCTGGGGCTGGTCGAACCGCAGGCGCAAGCCGATCTGAACGGCCTCGGGTGGAACACCGACGCCCATGTGGAACTGCTGTGGTCGCTGTCGCGCGCTCCCGACGCCGATACCGCGCTGCGAGCGGTGGTCCGGCTGTCCGAGGCGCTGGGTGACGATTGGCACGAACTCGACGGCGCGCTGCTCAAGGACCGCAGCCTGCGCGGCCGGTTGTTAGCGGTGCTCGGGTCGTCACTGGCCCTCGGTGACCACCTGATCGCCAACCCCGACTCCTGGCACCTGCTGGCGGGCAACATCGCCCTGCCGTCGGTCCGGGAGCTGGCCGAGATGTTCACCGAGGAGGCCGAAAAGGCAACGGGCGCTGCGGCCGCCGTGCCACCGCTGCGCACCCTGTACCGCAACCGGGTGATGGTGCTGGCCGCGCTGGACGTCGCCTCCACGGTGGAGAACGAACCGGTGCTGCCATTCACGGTCGTCGGCGAACATCTGTCCGACCTCGCCGACGCGGCTTTGGGCGCGGCGCTGAACGTGGTGTCGCGGTCGGTGTGCGGCGACGGGCCGGTGCCCGCGCTGAGCGTCATCGCGATGGGCAAGTGCGGTGCGCGCGAACTGAACTACGTCAGCGACGTCGACGTCATCTTCGTCGCCGACGACGGTTCGCATACCAGCCTGGGCACCGCGACCAGGATCGCCGGCGAGATGATGAGGCTGGCTGCCGACGCGTTCTTCGAGGTGGACGCCGCGCTGCGGCCGGAGGGCAAGCGGGGGCAGCTGGTGCGGACCCTGGATTCCCACATCGCCTATTACGAGCGTTGGGCCAAGACCTGGGAGTTCCAGGCGCTGATGAAGGCGCGACCGGCTGCCGGGGACATCGGGCTGGGCGCGCGCTACATCGAGGCGCTGATGCCGATGGTGTGGACGGCCTGCGAGCGGGAAGACTTCGTCCCGGAGGTGCAGGCGATGCGCCGGCGTGTCGAGGAGTTGGTCCCGGCGGATGTCCGGACCCGGGAACTCAAGCTCGGCAGCGGAGGGCTGCGCGACGTCGAGTTCGCCGTCCAGCTCCTGCAGCTGGTGCACGGCCGCAACGACGACGAGCTGCACGTCGCCTCGACGGTCAACGCCCTGGCGGCGCTGGGCACCGGTGGGTACATCGGCCGCGACGACGCCGCCAATCTGACGGCGTCCTACGAGTTCCTCCGGCTGCTCGAACACCGGCTGCAGCTGCAGCGCCTCAAACGCACCCACATGCTGCCCGAGGCCGACGACGAGGAGGCGATGCGCTGGCTCGCCCGGGCGGCGCACATGCGCCCCGACGGCCGCCACGACGCGCTGGGCGTGCTGCGCGAGGAACTCAAACGGCAGAGCCGCCGGGTGTCGCGACTGCACGCCAAGTTGTTCTACCAACCCCTTCTGGAGTCGGTCGCCCAGGCCACACTGGGGCTTTCGGACGGAATGAGCACCCAGTCGGCCGAGCGCCAGCTCGCCGCCCTCGGCTACGAGGGGCCGCAGAGCGCGCTGACCCACCTGGCCGCGCTGACGGGCGGCACCGCCCGCCGCGGCCGTGTGCAGCAGGTGCTGCTGCCGACACTGCTGGACTGGCTGTCCGACACCCCCGACCCGGATGCCGGCCTGCTGGCCTACCGCAGGCTCAGTGACGAGCTCGCCGACCAGCGGTGGTTCCTGGCGACGCTGCGCGACGAGGGCGCGGTGGCCAAGCGGTTGATGCACGTCCTGGGCACCTCGGCGTATGTGCCGGACCTGCTGATGCACGCTCCCGAGGTGCTCCAGCTCTACGCCGACGGACCCAACGGTCCCAAGCTGTGTGACGTCGACACCGAGGGCGTGGCCCGGTCGCTGGTCGCGTCGGCGGCCCGGCACAGCGACCCGTTGCGGGCCATCGCCGCGGCCCGGTCGCTGCGCCGCAGGGAGCTGGCCAGGATCGCGTCGGCCGACCTGCTCGGGATGCTCGACGTGACCGCGGTGTGCAAGCAGCTGACCTCGATGTGGGTGGCGGTGCTGCAAGCCGCGCTGGACGCGGTGATCCGCGCCAACACCCCCGACGCCGGTCCGCCGGCGCGCATCGCCGTCATCGGGATGGGCCGTCTCGGTGGCGGGGAACTCGGATATGGCTCGGACGCCGACGTGCTGTTCGTCTGCGAACCCGACGCGGGCGTCGAGGAGTCTGCGGCGGTGAAATGGTCGCAGACCGTCGCCGAGCAGGTCCGGTCACGACTGGGCACACCGGGTGCGGACCCACCGCTGGACGTCGACGCCAACCTGCGCCCGGAGGGCCGCTCAGGTCCGCTGGTGCGCACGCTGGCGTCATATGCGGCATACTACGAGCAGTGGGCGCAGCCGTGGGAGGTCCAGGCGCTGCTGCGGGCACATCGCGTCGCGGGCGACCTCGAACTCGGTGAGCGCTTTCTGCTGATGGCCGACAAGACGCGGTATCCGGCAGGCGGGGTGTCCACGGAGACCGTGCAGGAGATCCGGCGCATCAAGGCCCGGGTGGATGCCGAGAGGTTGCCCCGCGGCGCCGATCCGAACACCCACACCAAGCTGGGCCGTGGCGGGCTCACCGACATCGAGTGGACCGTGCAGCTGCTGCAACTGCGCCACGCGCACAAGATGCCCGCGCTGCACACCACATCGACGTTGGACACGCTCGACGCCATCGGCGCCGCCGAGCTGATCGCCGAGGGTGACATTGAACTGCTGCGTGATGCCTGGCTGACGGCGACGCGGGCGCGCAATGCGCTGGTGCTGGTGCGCGGCAAGCCGACCGATCAACTGCCCGGGCCGGGCCGCCTGCTCAACGCGGTGGCGGTGGCTGCCGGCTGGCGCGACGGTGACGGCGGTGAGTTCCTCGACAACTACCTGAGGATCACCCGAAGGGCAAAAGCGGTCGTACTCAGAATATTTGGAGGGTAGGCGTGGAGTTCGCGTACGACGTGATCAGTTCCGAGGACTACGACCGGCAGCGCGCGAGCTATGACCCGCTCACCGATGCGCTGCGCAGGCTCATCGATGTGGGGATCCACACCGCTGTCGAGGACGCCACGGTGCAGGAGGCCCTGCGACACCTGGAGGCCGCCACCGAGTTGCTGGAACGTGAACAGCGGAGCGTGACCTCGACGCTGCGGCACGCCGACACCGGCAAACCGGTCGCCTGGGCCAATCCCGCTGTCGGGCTTCGCAACGCCATCGCCCCGCCGATGATCATCCAGCACGAGCCCGATGGCAGCTGTTGGAGTGAGTTCACGTTGGGGCGCGCCTACGAGGGACCGCCCGGATGGGTGCACGGCGGCATCTGCGCGCTGCTGCTCGACCACATCCTCGGAGAGGTGGCCAGCGAAGGCCTCAGCCTGCCGAAGTTCACCGGCACGATCAGCGTGAAATACCTTCGCGGCACACATCTGGGGCCGGTGCGTGCCGAGGCTTTCGTCGAACGGTCGGAGGGATTCAAGACCTACGCGAGGGGATACCTCAAGGACTCCGAAGGTGTCACCGTGGAAGCCGACGGTGTGTTCATCATGCCCGCCTGGGCGCGTGACGCCGGATGAGGTTCTATGTCAGTACGGCGTTCCTAGACACCCGGGAGGCCGTCGAGATCGCCACGACGGCAGATGATCTCGGATACCACGGGATGGCGATTCCCGACCATGTGATCGACCTCGAAACCCTGCAGACGCCGTACCCGTACACCAAGGACGGCGCCAGGCGCTGGGAGGCGTTCACCGACTGGCCCGACCCGTGGGTGATGATCGGCGCAATCGCGCTGGCCACCACCCGACTGCGGTTCGTGACGACGGTGTACCTGCCGGCGATGCGCGATCCGTATTCTGCGGCCAAGTCGATCGGCACGGCAGCGGTGCTGGCTTCCGGGCGACTGGAACTGGGCATCGGTGTCGGGTGGTGCCGCGAGGAGTTCGAGTTGCTGGGGCAGCAGTTCGACCGGCGCGGCAAGCGCACCGACGAGATGCTGGAGTTGATGAAGGCGCTGTGGGCGCCGGGGTGGACCGAGTTCAGCGGTGAGTTCTACACCGCGCCGCGGATGGAGATGGAGCCGACACCGCCCCCGATTCGGTTTACGTCGGCGGGCTTTCGGACATCGCGCTGCGCCGTGCCGCACGCCACGACGGGTGGATCGGTGACCTGATCACCACCGAGAAGGCGCTGGAGCGGATCTCGGTACTGCGGCAGCTGCGCGCCGAAAAGGGGCTCTCCATGGAGGGTTTCGAGGTCATCACGCCGTTGACCGACGCTTTCACCCCGGAGCATTACTCCGCCGCTGAGGCCGGCGGGATCACCGGCATCATCACGATGCCGTGGATGTTCTACAGCGGGCCGGACGCGTCTGTGGCCGACAAGATCGACGGGATGCGGCGGTTCCGGAAGGATCTGGGGCTGGGGGATTAGGGACGTCAGCGAGCCGTGGCTACCGTCCCGCGCCGCTGCCCGTCCACCGACCATGCGCCGGCTCCGGTCGTCGCCAGGAGCAGGAACCCGAAGCAGAACAGGATCGCCGTCTCGCCGCCATTGCCGCCGTTGCTGAACGGCCAGAAACTTCCGAGCTCTCCGCCGAGGATGCCCCAGTGCTGCCAGAAGTAGGCCACCGCCATCTGGCCGGCCGCGATCAGCGCCGCGATCCGCGTGAAGAAACCCACGGTGATGAGCAGGCCGGTGACCAGTTCGATCAGCCCCGCCCACCAGTACGGCCAGGTGGCCACGGGAGCGGCCTCCCCGAGCGGGAAGCCGAACAGCTTCATGGTCCCGTGCAGCGTGAACAGCAGCCCGAACATGATGCGGAAGATGCTCAACATCGGGGACGAGAAGCGGGACAACCGGGCATCCAGATTCTGAGCCATGGGGGCAGAATACCGTCACGGACCGGGGTCCGAATGATCTGCACGCGAACAAGGTGATAACAAAAAAACCGGGTGGCGGCCCCCTGAGGAGCAGCCACCCGGTTAGTTGAACCGACTTATACGTCGCGTCGGCGTGCCGACTTATACGTCGCGTCGGCGGTGCCGACTTATACGTCGTAGTAGAGCGAGAACTCGTACGGATGAGGACGGATCTGGATCGGCATGATCTCGTTCTCCCGCTTGTAGGAGATCCACGTCTCGATCAGGTCGGTGGTGAACACTCCGCCCTCGGTGAGGTACTCGTGATCCTCTTCGAGCTTGTCGATCACCGCCGCCAGCGATGTCGGCGCCTGCGGGATGTTCGCAGCCTCCTCGGGAGGCAGCTCGTAGAGGTCCTTGTCGACCGGAGCCAGCGGCTCGATCTTCTTCTTGATGCCGTCGATACCTGCCATCAACATCGCCGCGAACGCCAGGTACGGGTTGCCCGAGCTGTCGGGGCAACGGAACTCGAGACGCTTGGCCTTCGGGTTGTTGCCCGTGATCGGGATACGCACACACGCCGAGCGGTTGCGTTGGCTGTACACCAGGTTGATCGGGGCCTCGTAGCCCGGCACCAGGCGCTTGTAGGAGTTCACCGTCGGGTTGGTGAACGCCAGCAGCGACGGCGCGTGGTGCAGGATGCCGCCGATGTAGTGCCGGGCCATATCCGACAGGCCGGCGTAGCCCGACTCGTCGTGGAACAGCGGCTTGCCGTCCTTCCACAGCGACTGGTGGGCGTGCATGCCCGAACCGTTGTCGCCGAACAGCGGCTTCGGCATGAACGTGACGGTCTTGCCGTTCTTCCACGCGGTGTTCTTGATGATGTATTTGAACAGCAGCACATCGTCGGCCGCGTGCAGCAGCGTGTTGAACTTGTAGTTGATCTCGGCCTGGCCCGCGGTGCCGACCTCGTGGTGGCCACGTTCCAGCACGAAGCCGGCGTTCTGCAGGTTGGTGGCCATCTCGTCGCGGAGGTCCACGTAGTGGTCGTACGGCGCGACGGGGAAGTAGCCGCCCTTCGGACGGACCTTGTAGCCGAGGTTGGGGCTGCCGTCGGACTCGAACGGCTCACCGGTGTTCCACCAGCCCGACTCGGAGTCGACCTCGTAGAAGGTGCCGTTGATCTTCGAGTCGAAGCTCACCGAGTCGAAGATGTAGAACTCGGCCTCGGCGCCGAAGAAGCAGGTGTCTGCGATCCCGGTGCTGGCCAGGTAGTTCTCCGCCTTGCGGGCGACGTTGCGCGGATCGCGCGAGTACGCCTCCCGGGTGAACGGGTCGTGCACGAAGAAGTTGAGGTTGAGCGTCTTGGCGGCGCGGAACGGATCGATCTGTGCGGTTGCCGGGTCGGGCAGCAACATCATGTCCGATTCGTGGATGGACTGGAACCCACGCACCGACGAACCGTCGAATGCGAGGCCGTCCTCGAACACGCTCTCGTCGAACGCCGAAGCCGGGATCGAGAAGTGCTGGACGACGCCGGGCAGATCGCAGAATCGAATGTCGACGTACTCGACCTTCTCGTCCTTGATCTGCTTGATGATGTCGTCGGCGGTCTTTTCAGCCACTGATTGGTCTCCTTATTTCTGGTAGGCCCGCGTTGACGCTATGGACACGATGTTGCACCGTGGTCAACCATATGTTGCGTGGACGTTACGCATGACGATCCAGCGCCCATCCCGAAGCCCGCGGTAGCGCATCCCCGGCACGCGCATATCCTGGCGGGATGGCCGGCGCATTAGGGTCCTGGCTCTCAGGACCGGACCCCTCTCGATCCGGTCATCCGGACGCCGGCACCAGTACCTATCCGGGCGAACGGCTCGGCCTCCCGCAGACCGGACCCGGGTCGATCGCCCGATTCGGCCGGCGTATCGCCGCGCTGTGCGTCGACTGGCTGGTGTCCTACGGGCTGGCGGGCCTGGCCATCGCGTTGGACCTGGTGAGCCCGGCGCTGCTGTCGACCGCGGTCCTGGTCGTCTGGCTGGTGATGGGCATCGTCTCGGTGCGGCTGTTCGGCTTCACTCCCGGCCAGTTGGCGCTGGGCCTGCGGGTGGCGGCCATCGACAACCGTGCGCACGTGGGTTCTGGACGCGCGCTGGCGCGGGGACTGCTGATCACACTCGTCATCCCGGCGCTGTTCACCGACTCCGACCTGCGCGGCCTGCACGACCTCGCGACCAAGACCGCCGTCGTGCGCCGGTAGCCGGTTCATTGCTCGTGGACGATCTTCCCGTTCATCATCGTCAACGTCACCGTCGCGCTGTGGATGTCGTGGGGGTCGACGTCGAAGATGTTCTTGTCGAGCACGATCAGGTCGGCGAGCTTGCCGACCTCCACTGAGCCCACCTGCGCGTCGAGCCGGATCTGGTAGGCGGCGCCGAGCGTGTTGGCGTGTACCGCCTCCTCGACGGAGAGTCGCTGATCAGCCGGGGACAGCACCGCGGCCTCGGGCTGACCGATGAGCTGGCGGGTCACGCCTATCTGGATGGAGTCGAGCGGCCGGTATGTCGAGTAGTACCCGGCCGCCGGCCAGTCAGTGCCCAGCGAGATCCGCCCTCCGGACTTCAGCACGTCCTGTGTTCGGTAGAACAGGTCCTGGCGGGGCTGCCCGTAACGCGCCGCCAGGTTCTTTAGGGTGTCGGGGTCGGCGGACATCCAGTTTGCGGAGAACTGGGCGGTGACGCCCAGCTCGCCGAACCGCCGACTGTCCGGATCCTCCACGTAGACCAGGTGAGCCACGGTGTGGCGGCGGTCGCGCGGTGGGTTCACCCCGACCGCTTGCTCGATGGAATCCAGCGCGGTGCGCGCCGTGCGTTCTCCGCACGCATGGACGTGGACGTCGAATCCTGCAGCGTCGACCTCGCGGATCAGTTGCTGCCACTGCTGTTCGGTGAACGGTGATCCACCCGTGGACTCCGGCTTGTCCGCGTAGGGCTCGAGCAGCCACGCGGTGTAACCCTCCTGGGTGCCGTCGCCGATTATCTTGACGACGCCCACCTGCACCAGGTCGGTGGAGATCTGCTCGCGGATGTCGGTCAGCCTGGCCACCACGTCATCGACCGGTGGCGACTTCACGCTGTACGAGGCGACGACTCGAAAGGGCAGCATGTCCCGGGCCTCGACGTCGGCGTACAGGCTGATCAGTTTCCCCTGATCGTCTCCGATGGGTGGCACGCCGGCGTCGAAGAGCGAGGTGATGCCGGCGGCCGACGCCTTCGGCAACCATGACTCCAGCAGCGTTTCCATGGTCTGAGCCGAGATCGGCTCGACGGCGTCGACGATGCCGAGCACAGCGTCCACCTCGAGCACGTAGCCGGTGGGGTCGCCACTGGAGTCCCGGACGTAGTAGCTGAAGCCGGGGATGGGGTCCTCGGTGTCCCGGTTGACCCCGGCGATCTCGAGGGCTCTGCTGTTGGCCCACAGGCTGTGCCCGTCGATGGCGAAGAAGAACCCGGGCCGGTCGGGCAGCACCCGGTCCAGGTCGGCGCGGGTGGGGCCTTGGGGGCCGAACATGTCCACCCGCCAGCCGAAGCCGCGCACCGGGTTGGTTTTCGCGTAGCCCGCGATGGCGGCGAGCGCATCGGCACCCGTCGGCACCTGGAGGTCGACACCGGAGGTGAGGAAGGCGCCGAGGAATGGATGGATGTGGCCCTCGACGAACCCCGGTAGAAGCAGCCGACCGTCGAGGTCGACGACCCTGGTTCCGGGCCCGGCGAGCGCCATCGCACCGGCTTCCTCGCCGACGTAGCTGATGGTGTTGCCCGTCACCGCGACGGCCTCGGCCCAGGGGGCTGGCCCGGCGACCGTGTAGACGGCTCCGTTGCGGAACACGAAATCAGCGTCGGGCGGAGGCGCGGCGGTCTGCTGCGCACCCGGACCGGACTGGGCCGCACAGGCGGCGGAAGCCGCCATGGTCGTCGTGATGGCGGCGGCCCGTAACAGGTTTCTTCGCGTCAGGTGTCTACGGCTGCCCGCACCGAAAGCAGCGAAGTGCGGCGCCCATTCGCACGCAGTACACATCTGGCCCCCCGGTAGCTGCGGTCAACGACCGCCGGACGGGGTCACTTCCGCCGGACGGTGCGCTGCACGCCGCGCATCTTGGCGCCGGCGGGCAGTGGGCCCTTCGGCATCGCCGCAGGCCCGACCTTGGTGCCCAGCGCGGCGAGGCGGGACTCCAGAGAGTCCATCTGCTTGACCGTGATATTGGCCGGGAGCTTGCCGAGGTGCCGTTCCAACTTGGACAGCGGCACCTCACCGTCGCCGTTCCCGATCACGATGTCGTAGATCGGGACGTCGCCCACCAACCGGGCGGTGCGCTTCTTCTCCTGCGCCAGAAGCGGCTTCACGCGCGAGGGGGAACCCTCGCCGACAAAGATCACACCCGGACGGCCGATCACCCGGTGCACGGCGTCGAAGTGGCCGGTGGCCGACACCCCGGGGGTGACGCGCCACTTGCCGCGCAGGTTCTCCAGCGCCCACGCGGCCGCACCGGTCTGCCCTTCGGCCTTGCGGTACACCGATTTCTGGGCGCGGCGGCCGAAGATGATGAAGGCCACCAGCCCGCCCAGCAGCACGCCGAGCGGGATCATCATGTACATCGTGAACCCGCCGGCGTAGACCCCCGCAGCCACCGAGGCACCCACGATCAGCACGAACACGCCGATCATGTACGGCAGCAGCCGCTTGTCCTCTTTGCGCTGGATCTGGAAGGCCTGCCACAGCTGACTGCGGCGTTGCTTGGAAGCGGCCTTGCGGGCGGCCTTGGCCTCAGCCTTCGCCGCCTTCACTTCCGCCGGGTTACGCGATTTCGCCATTCGTTCAGGATACGGAGTCCGATGCCGCCGCCGCGGCCGCTCCGGCGGGACGGGATGCGACGGTCTGCGCGTAGAGCTTGCCGGCCCGGTACGACGAGCGCACCAGCGGTCCGGCCAGCACGCCGGGGAAGCCCAGGCCGGCCGCGTACTGCTCGTGCTCGACGAACTCGTCGGGATGCACCCACCGCTCGACGGGGTGGTGGCGTGCCGACGGCCGCAGGTACTGCGTGATGGTGACGATGTCGCAGCCCGCCTCGTGCAGATCACGCAGTGCCGCGCGGACCTCGTCGGGCGTCTCTCCCATGCCGAGGATCAGGTTGCTCTTGGTCACCAACCCGTAATCGCGGGCGCTGGTGATCACCGACAGGCTGCGTTCGTACCGGAACCCGGGCCGGATCCGCTTGAAGATGCGCGGCACCGTTTCCACGTTGTGCGCCAAGACCTCCGGGCGGGAGGCGAAGACCTGCTCCAGCAGGTCGGGCTCGGCGTTGAAGTCGGGGATCAGCAGTTCCACGCCGGTGTTCGGGTTCAGCGCCTTTATCTGGCGGACCGTCTCGGCGTACAGCCAGGCGCCGCCGTCGGGCTGATCATCTCGGGCCACCCCTGTGATCGTCGAGTAGCGCAGGCCCATCGCCTGGACACTCTCGGCCACCCGGCGCGGCTCGTCGCGGTCGAGTTCCGCCGGCTTTCCGGTGTCGATCTGGCAGAAGTCGCAGCGCCGGGTGCACTGCTCGCCGCCGATGAGGAAGGTGGCCTCACGGTTTTCCCAGCACTCGTAGATGTTGGGGCAGCCCGCCTCCTCGCACACCGTGTGCAGGCCTTCGCGGCGCACCAACGCCTTCAACTCGGTGTACTCCGGGCCCATCTTGGCCCTGGTCTTGATCCACGACGGCTTGCGCTCGATCGGCGTCTGCGCGTTGCGCACCTCGAGCCTGAGCAGCTTGCGGTTTCCGGGATCGACAGTCACTGTGTCGATGGTACTGCGTCGGCGCTGATGCGGCCGGTGTCCAGGTGCCCGTCGAGCACGTCACACACCGCGTCGGCCACCCGGTCCATCACGTCGTCGACCCTGACCGTGCGGCCCAGTTCGGCGGTCAGCGACGTGACCCCGGCATCGGCGATGCCGCACGGCACGATGGCGCCGAAGGCGCTGAGGTCACAATCGCAGTTCAGGGCGAAGCCGTGCAGCGTTGTCGCCCGGGCCACCCTGATCCCGATCGCCGCCACCTTGCGCGCCGGACGGGCGTCACCGGCGGGGACCCAGACGCCGGACCGGCCCTCGATCCGGCCGGTCCGCAGGCCCAGGTCGGCGCACACCGCGATCAACGAATCTTCAAGCCGCCGAACAAAGTTGACCACATCCAACGGCTCGGCCAGGCCGATGATCGGGTACCCGACGAGTTGTCCAGGGCCGTGCCAGGTGATCTTGCCGCCGCGGTCGGTCTCGACGACCGGCGTGCCGTCCACCGGCAACTCATGGGCGAGTGTGCGCCGGCCCGCGGTGTACACCGGGGGATGTTGCAGCAGCAGCAGGGTGTCGGGGCCGCCGGCGGCGCGGGCGTCGGCCAGCTCACGCTGCCGGTCCCAGGCAGACCGGTAGTCGAGGGTGCCCAGGCGCTGCACCTGCACCGGCGAGGTGTCCGAGCGAATCGATGCCACCATCAGGTCGACGGTACTCCTCAATGGCCTTTGGGCGCGGTCGCGAATGCCAGGGCCTCGCCGATGGTGTTGTGGCGGAACCGGAAACCGGCGCGCTCCAGTGCCGCGGGGATTGCGCGCTGGCCACCCAACAGGCCCTCGTCGGCGAACTCGCCCAACACCGTGCGCAACGCGAACCCGGGAACCATCAACGGGGTCGGCCGGTTCACGGTCCGCCCGAGCGCCGTGGTGAACTCGGCGTTGGTGACCGGCGCGGGCCCGGTGAAGTTGACCGGTCCGGACAGTTCGTCGTGGGTGATCGCGAACAGCAGGGCACGCACCTGGTCCTCGAGGCTGATCCACGGCAGGTACTGGCGACCGTTACCCAACCGGGCGCCGAGACCGAGCAGGAACAGCGGCTTGAGGCGGCTCAGCATGCCCCCCGACGGAGCCATCACCAGGCCGGTGCGGGTGAGCACCACCCGCACGCCCGCGCCTGCGGCCGGTGCGGTCGCTGCCTCCCAGTCCACCGTGAGCCTGGCCAGGAAATTGCTCCCCGGACCGGCGGACTCGTCCACCGAGTGGTTGCCGGTGTCGCCGTAGTAGCCGACGGCGCTCGCGTTGATCAGCAGCGGCACCCCGGCGTCGACCACAGCGTTGGACAACACTTCGGTCGGTCCGATCCGGCTGTCCCGCAGGCTCTGCTTGAACGCCCCCGACCAGCGCTTCTCACCGACGTTGACGCCGCACAGATTGACCACGGCGTCGACGCCGCCGAGCAGGCCGGGATCGAACTCGCCCGTGGCCGGGTTCCAGTACAGCTCGTCGGCGGTGGCCGGGGTGCGCCGAACGATGCGCAGCACCCGGTGATCGGTGGCGCGCAGCGCGTAGACCAGCGCGGTACCGATCAGACCGGAGGATCCCGCGACGGCGATGACCGAATCTGATGGCATCGACACTGCAGCTACAGGCCCAGATCTGCCTCGAACGCACCCTCTTCGAGACGACGTTTGATCGTGGTGACGAAGCGTCCGGCGTCCGCGCCGTCGATCAGCCGGTGGTCGTAGGTGAGCGGCAGGTAACACACCGAGCGCACACCGATCGACTCGTTACCGAACTCGTCGACGATCACCCGTGGCCGCTTGACGATGGCCCCGGTGCCGAGCATCGCCGCCTGCGGCGGAACCAGGATCGGGGTGTCGAACAGGGCGCCCTGGCTGCCGATGTTGGTGATGGTGAACGTGCCGCCGGACAGCTCGTCGGGCTTGAGGTCACCGGAACGGGCCCGCGCCGCGATGTCGGCGATCGCCCGGGCAAGCCCACCCAGTGACAGGTCACCGGCGTTCTTGATCACCGGCGAGAGCAGACCCTGATCGGTGTCGACCGCGAAGCCGAGATGCTCGGCGTCGTAGTAGGTGATCTCCTTGGCGTCCTCGTTGTAGCTGGCGTTGACGTTCGGGTGGATCTTCAGCGCGTCGATGACCGCCCTGGCGATGAACGGCAGGTAGGTGAGGTTGACGCCTTCACGCTCGGCGAACTTCGCCTTCGCCTTCGACCGCAGGGACACGATCTTCGTCATGTCGACCTCGTGGGTCTGGGTCAGCTGCGCTGTCGCCTGCAGCGACTCACGGGTCTTCTTCGCGGTGATCTGACGGATCCGGTTGGCCTTCTGCGTGGTTCCGCGAAGGTGGGCCAGTGCGGCCTCGGGCGCAGGAGCCTGCGACGACGACTTCGCGGGCGCTTCGGCGGCGGGTGCGGCCTTGTCCTCGGCCGGAGCGCTCTTGGCTGCCTTCTTTTCCTCGGCTGCGGCGAGCACATCCTGCTTGCGGATACGGCCGCCCACACCGGTGCCCTTGACCGACGTCAGGTCGACGTTGTTCTCGTTGGCCAGCTTGCGCACCAACGGGGTGACGTAGGGTCCGCTGTCGCTGCCCGACTCTTCCGCCGCTGGCTTGGATTCAGGCTTCGGCTCCGGTTTCGGTTCGGGTCTGGGTTCGGGTTTCGGCTCCGGCTTGGACTCCTTGGCGGGCTCCGGTTCCGGCTCTGGCTCGGGTTCCGGTTCGGGTTCCGGCTCTGGTTCGGGCTCGGGCTCGGGTTCCGGTTCGTCGGCGGCGGAGGAATCAGCGTCGCCGATCTTGGCGAGCTCGCCACCGACCTCGACGGTGTCGTCCTCCTCGGCGGTGATCGAGACCAGCGTGCCGGCCACCGGTGACGGGATCTCGGTGTCCACCTTGTCGGTGGACACCTCGACCAGCGGCTCATCCACCTCGACGCTGTCGCCGACGTTCTTCAGCCAGCGGGTCACCGTTCCCTCGGTGACCGACTCGCCCAACTCGGGCATCAGCACCGGCGTCGCGGACCCGCCCGAACCCGACTTGCCCGACGACTTGGCGGCGGGCTTCGACTCCGGTTCCGGCTCGTCCTCGGGCTCGGGCTCCGGCTCGGACTCGGCTTCGGGCTCCGCCTCGTCGTCACCGCTGTCACCGCTGTCACCGTCGTCGTCGGCATCGCCGATGACCGCCAGCTCTCCGCCGACCTCGACGGTGTCGTCCTCCTGGGCGACGATCTTCTTCAACACACCTGCGGCAGGGGACGGGATCTCGGTGTCGACCTTGTCGGTCGACACCTCCAGCAATGGCTCATCCGTCTCGACAGTGTCGCCCTCTTGCTTGAGCCAGCGGGTGACTGTCCCCTCGGTAACGCTCTCGCCGAGTGCGGGCATCTGAACGGAGATGGCCATATGTCGTGGCTCCCTTGCACGGTCAGTCGCAGGTGTTGAAGTGTCGCTTCCCATCCTGTCACGTCCGCTGTCACGTTTCGCCGCGGACGGGGTTACTCGCCGCTCTGGCACTATCGAAATGAGGCACGAAATCCAGCGAGCACCCGGAAGCCGGGAAAGGAGCAACCCCAGGTGGGACTCTTCAACAAGCTTCGCCGTCGGCGTGGCGCAGGTCGCGCCGCGGCAAGCGATCCGGCAGCGGACCTTCGTTACCTGCAGCAATGGGTCGCCGAGCACATCGGCGTGGAGGCTTTCGTCGAACCGAAGACGACAGTCACCGAGGTGACCGTGGTGCTGGTGGCCGCCGACGGCGAATGGACACGCCGCAAGGCCGGGGGAGACGCCGGAGCGCGGCGGCTGTCCGACCGGTTGAAGATCCCGGTGTACGACGTCCAGAAGGTCGGCTACCCGCAGCGGATGCGCGACTACGACGCGCGCCGGCGGATTCAGCGCAAGCGCGCCCAGCGCGAGGAGCTCGAAGGCCGCTAGTAGTGTCCGCACGCGGAGGTGTCATGACGCGGCGGTTTGTCGAGACCAGCGATGGTGTGCGTATCGCGGTCCACGAAGAGGGCAGTGCCGATGGGCCGACCCTGGTGCTGGTTCACGGGTACCCCGACACGCATCGCCTCTGGGATCCGGTGGTGGCCCTGCTCGAAGACAGGTTCCGGATCATCCGCTACGACAACCGCGGCGCGGGCGATTCCACTGCCCCCAAACGGACTTCGGCGTACCGGATGCAACGTTTCGCCGACGACTTCGCCGTCGTCGTCGACGACGTGTCCCCGGGCCGCGCCGTGCACGTGCTGGCCCACGACTGGGGCTCGACGGGCGTCTGGGAGTTCCTCCTCACCCGACCCGGAGCCGCCGAACGGGTCGCGTCGCTGACCTCCGTCTCGGGGCCGAGCCACCGTCACGTGCACCGCTACATCGTGGACACGCTCAGCCGGCCGTATCGTCCGCGGCAGTTCCTGCGGGGGCTGCGTCAAACCGGCAGGCTGGCGGCGGCGCTGCCCCGGTCCGTGCCGGTGAAGATGTACCGCGCCAATTTCGTGGACACCGTCACCGGAGCCCGGACCGATCCCCACGACCTCGGCGTCGGGGTTCCGGTGCAGCTGATCGTGAACGCTCTCGACCCCTACCTGCGGCCGCACTTCTACGACGACATCGCAGTCTGGGCGCCGCGATTGTGGCGGCGCGACTTCAGGGCCGGGCACGGGTCACCCACCTCCCATCCGCAGGTACTGGCGCGCTCGGTCACCCAGCTCGTCGACCATCTCGAAGGCGCCCCGGCCGCGCGGGAACTGTTGCGGGCACAGGTCGGCCGCCCCCGTGGGCCATTCGGCGACATGCTGGTCTCGGTCACCGGCGCGGGCAGCGGCATCGGCCGGGAGACCGCCCTGGCGTTCGCCCGCGACGGCGCCGACGTGGTGATCAGCGACGTCGACCGGGCCGCGCTCGACGAGACCGCCCGACTGGTCGCCGCCACCGGGGCGGACGCACACAGCTACCCGCTCGACGTCGCCGACGCGGCGGCGGTCGAGGCGTTCGCCGAACGGGTGTGCGCCGAACACGGCGTCCCCGACATCGTGGTCAACAACGCAGGCGTCGGACACGCCGGGTTCTTCCTCGACACCCCGGCCGAGGAGTTCGATCGAGTGCTCGACATCAACTTCGGCGGTGTGGTCAACGGCTGCAGGTCGTTCGCCAAACGCCTCGTCGAGCGCGGGACCGGAGGCCACATCGTCAACGTCGCGTCGATGGCCTCCTACACCCCGGTCAACGTGATGAACGCCTACTGCACCTCCAAGGCGGCGGTGTACATGTTCTCCGACTGTCTGCGTGCCGAACTGGATGCGGCCGGCATCGGGCTGACCACGATCTGTCCGGGGGTCATCGGCACGAACATCGTCGAAGCCACCCGATTCTCGCTGCCCGAGGCGCGCAGCCACGACGCCGAGAAGGTCCGCGGACGGGCGCGGAAGGGGTTCGGGGTACGTCGGTACGGACCGGAGAAGGTCGCCAAGGCCATCGTCGCCGCGGTGAAGACGAACAAGGCGATCCGGCCGGTTACGCCGGAAGCGTACGTCCTCTACGGCGTCGCCCATGCGGCACCGCAGGCGATGCGCAGTGGAGCCCGCGGCGGAAACGTCCTGTAGAGGTCAGCGGATGGGGAGATGCGCCCTTCGCCAAATCCGATATCGCATGCGGTATCGAAATTGAAGACGGGACACCTACGCCGTGAGCCCGAGATCAGTGACGTGGATCGTCCCCGTGTCGGGTTAGCGTTTTCCGATGGCATCACCGGGGCCGGCCGACGCAATCCGCTACACCTACCGCGTGGAGTGGTCGGCCAGAATCGAGGGCTACGTCGCCCGCTGTCTGGAGTTGCGGGGCGTGTCCGGGTCGGCTCCCACCGCGCCCGAAGCCATCGCCCGCGCAGAGAGGGAGGCCGCCGAACACCTCGCAGCGATGGGCGACATGTTCGGTGGTGAGCCACCAACGCCGTTGACAGATCACGACTTCAGCGGGACGTTCCTGGTCCGCACGTCTCGGGAACTGCACGCCCGGTTGGCGGTAGAGGCAGCCGAACAGCGTGTATCGCTCAACCAGTGGGTCGTTCAGAAGCTCGCCAACCGGCCCCCGTCACTGGACTGGTGACCACCATCAGCCGTTCTCGCAGATGTCCTCGAGGACCGCGAATATCGTCCGTGTCGGCACCCCGGTGCCGCCCTTGGGCGTGTAGCCCCACGGGCCGCTGGAGTTGTATGCGGGGGCTGCGATGTCGATGTGCGCCCATTGGACCCCGTCGGCGACGAACTCCCGCAGGTAGGTGCCGGCCACCAACATGCCGGCGTAGCGCGAGCCACTGACGTTGGCCAGGTCGGCGACCGTCGACTTCAGGTCGTCTTTGAGTTCCTCGGGAAGCGGCATCGCCCAGCCGTTCTCGCCGACCCCCTGGGAGATCTCGGCGACGCGGTCGCGGAACTCCTCGCTACCCATCACCCCCGGGGTGCGAGCGCCCAACGCCACGGTCTGTGCGCCCGTCAGCGTCGAGGTCTCGATGAGATAGTCCGGTCCGTCCTCACACGCCCGCACGATCGCGTCCGCCAGCACCAGCCGGCCCTCGGCGTCGGTGTTGAGCACCTCGACGGTGATGCCGCCGTACTGGGTCAGCACGTCGCCGGGGCGCTGCGCAGTGGCCGAGGGCATGTTCTCGGCCATCGGCACGGTGGCGATCACGTCGATGGGCAGCTGCTGCCGCGCCGCCAGCACCACGGTCGCGATGACGGCCGCCGCGCCGCCCATGTCGGAGGTCATGTGGTGCATGTTGGCGGCCGGCTTGATCGAGATGCCGCCGGTGTCGAAGGTGATGCCCTTGCCGACCAGCGCGACCGTCTTCGGCTTCTTACCCTTCCCGCCCTTGTGCGTGAGCCGCACCAGCCGAGGTGGCCGCGACGAGCCCTTGCCGACCCCGACGACCCCGCCGTAGCCGTCCTTGGCGAGGGTCTTCTCGTCGAGCACCTCGACCTCCAGGCCGGACGCCTCACCCAAAGCCTTTGCCCGCTTAGCGAATTCGGCAGGAAAAAGGTGGCTGGGCGGGGTGTTCACGAAATCCCGCGCGGTCGCGACAGCGGTCGCGATCGCCTCCGCCCGGGCGGCTGTCTCCTTGGTCGCCGACTTCGTGTCCGGTGCCAGCGCGGTGATCTTGCGCACCCCCTGGTCTTTCGGAGCGGACTTCGCGCTCCGGAACTCGGTGAACCGGTAGGCACCCAGGATCAGACCTTCGACCGCCGCCTCGAGGTCCAGGTCCGACAGCGTGGTGAAGACGGTCTCCACACCGGTCAGTGAGCGCGCCGCCATCCCGGCAGCCCGGCGGATCGTCTCACCCGACCAGCTTTCCCGGTCCTTGCCCAACCCCACGGCCAGCACACTGCTCACCGGCAGCGACGGCGCCACCACCCTGGTGACCTGCTCGGAGCTGCCTTTGGCACCCAGCGCCTCGAGTGCCACCTCGATCTCGCCGACGGCCTCGGCGTCGAGGTACGCGCTGGTGACGACCCGAGCCTTCGCGTCGTCGTTGGAACCGGCGGCGACGACCGGCACGATCAGGACCGACGAATCGACTCTGCGCTTTGGCAGGGCGGTCGCCACGGCGACGGAAGGGGGCTGGTAACCGGCTGGAGTGCTCACGGGGGTTCACCCTATCCACTGGGCTACTAGTGTGGTTCGGCGTGAGTGACAACCTGCTGGCCGGCCCTCTGGAGAACCGTCATCGCGAGCTCGGCGCGAACTTTGCCGAGTTCGGCGGCTGGCTGATGCCGGTGTCATACGCCGGCACGGTCGCCGAGCACACGGCCACTCGCGCCGCGGTGGGCTTGTTCGACGTCAGTCACCTCGGGAAAGCCCTGGTGAAGGGCCCGGGCGCAGCCGAGTTCGTCAACTTCGCGTTCACCAACGACCTGCGCCGCATCGGTCCGGGCAAGGCCCAGTACACCCTGTGCTGCACCGACTCGGGGGGCGTGATCGACGACCTGATCGCCTACTACGTCTCCGACGACGAGATCTTCCTGGTTCCCAACGCCGCCAACACCGCAGCCGTCGTCGCCGCGCTGCTCGAGCGGGCCCCGGACGGTCTGACGATCACCGACGAGCACCGCTCGCGCGCCGTGCTGGCGGTACAGGGACCCAAGTCGGCTGATGTCGTCGGCGGCTTGGGTCTGCCCACCGACATGGACTACATGGGCTACGCCGACGCGGTGTTCGGCGGCGTGGACGTCCGGGTGTGCCGCACCGGTTACACCGGTGAGCACGGCTACGAGCTGCTGCCGCTGTGGGATCAGGCGGCAGTGGTGTTCGACGCGTTGGTCGAGGCCGTCACCACCGCCGGAGGCCAGCCCGCCGGCCTCGGGGCGCGCGACACACTGCGCACCGAGATGGGCTACCCGCTGCACGGCCACGAGTTGTCGCTGGACATCTCACCGCTGCAGGCGCGCTGCGGCTGGGCCGTCGGATGGAAAAAAGATGCGTTCTGGGGCCGCGACGCGCTGCTCGCGGAGAAGGAAGCCGGCCCGCGACGCACGCTTCGCGGCCTGCGGGCCCTCGGGCGCGGCGTGCTGCGCGAGGACCTCACAGTGCTCGACGGGGACACGCCCATCGGCGTCACCACATCGGGAACCTTTTCTCCGACACTGAAAGTCGGCATCGCGCTCGCCCTGATCGACACCTCGGCCGGTATCGACGACGGCCAACGGGTCGCCGTCGACGTGCGCGGACGCATGATCGAATGCGAAGTGGTCAAGCCGCCGTTCGTCGACACCCGGACCCGCTAAAACCGCTGGCCCCCGGTTATACAATCGCTTTCATGACTGAAGGCCTCGAGTTCACCGTCGATCGCATCGCGAATCCGGCGAGCGACGAGGTACGTGCCGAGATCCTGGCCAACCCGGGTTTCGGGAAGTTCCACACCGATCACATGGTGTCGGTCGCCTACAGCGCCGACCGGGGGTGGCACGACCCGCAGGTGCTCCCGTACGGACCCATCTCGCTGGACCCGTCGGCGATCGTGCTGCACTACGCGCAGGAGGTCTTCGAGGGGCTGAAGGCCTACCGCTGGGCCGATGGGTCCATCGTCTCCTTCCGGCCCGAAGCCAACGCCGCCCGGTTGCGTAGGTCGGCGCGCCGGCTGGCCATCCCGGAGCTGCCGGAGGAGCTGTTCATCGAGTCGCTGCGGCAGTTGATCGCCGTCGACGCAGCTTGGGTGCCGCCCGCCGGCGGGGAGGAGTCGCTGTATCTACGGCCGTTCATCTTCGCCACCGAGCCCGGGCTGGGGGTCCGGCCGGCCAACGAATACCGCTACCTGGTGATCGGCTCCCCTGCGGGTGCCTACTTCCCGCGGGGTATCAAGCCGGTCAGCGTGTGGTTGTCCACCGAGTACGTGCGTGCCAGCCCCGGCGGCACCGGTGCGGCGAAGTTCGGCGGGAACTACGCCGCCTCCCTGCTGGCGCAGGCCGAAGCCGCCGAGCAGGGTTGTGACCAGGTGGTGTGGCTGGACGCCACCGAACGCCGCTACGTCGAAGAGATGGGCGGCATGAACCTGTTCTTCGTGTTCGGCAGTGGCGGCACCGCCCGGCTGGTCACCCCGGAGCTGTCCGGTTCGCTGTTGCCCGGTATCACCCGGGACTCGTTGCTGCAGTTGGCAACCGACGCGGGCTTCGCGGTCGAGGAACGCAAGATCGACGTCGACGAGTGGCAGAAGAAGGCCGCCGCCGGTGAGATCACCGAGGTGTTCGCGTGCGGTACCGCGGCCGTCATCACCCCGGTGTCGCACGTCAAGCACACCGAAGGCGAGTTCGCGATCGCCGACGGTGAGCCCGGCGAGATCACCATGGCGCTGCGCGACACGCTGACCGGTATCCAGCGGGGCACCTTCGCCGACACCCACGGGTGGATGGCCACCCTCTCCTAGCTAGGAGCCGATCGCCAATCCGACGGCGGCAACCGTCGTCGTCACCTCCACAGCGGCACCCAGCACGTCGCCGGTGATACCGCCGAACCTGCGTACACAGTGCGCCACCAGCGCGGCGCTGCACGCCAGTGCGACCAGCACCACCAGCGGGCCCTGCCAGAGCTGCGGCCCCACCGGGATTGCCAGCGCAGCGACCACAAGGACCCACCCGGCGACCACCCACGCCGGCTGGGTGCCCGCGACCTGCCCGCCCAGGGAGCTGCCCTGGGCAG
>NZ_JBAUJB010000357.1:0-4702 GCF_049683355.1 Mycobacterium sp. | reverse complement strand
GGTTCACGGCCGCGGCCGTGGCGATCGCGCTGTTGACACTGACCGGCGCGGCGACGGTGGCCGCCGCGCTGCACCGGGCATACGCGGTCGGCTGGCTGAGCGCCACGGTGGCCTCCACGCTGCTGTTGCTGCTGCCGTTGGAACTCGAGCTGCGCACTGTGATCGCGCTGCTGTGCGGGCCGCTGCTGGGGATGGCGGTGCACCTGGCCGCACTCGCCCGGCTGCACACCGCCGGGTAGCCGACGAATACGCTGCCCGCAGGACGGCGACCGAGAGAAGAGGAGACGACATGGGCTGGCTGGTGACCGGTGGCGCTGGGTACATCGGTTCCCACGTCGTCCGCGCCCTGCTCGACGCCGACCTCCCGGTGGTGGTGATCGACGACCTGTCCACCGGATTCGAGCAGTTCGTCCCGGAGTCGGCCAGCTTCGTCCGCGGCACCCTGCTGGACCGGGACCTGATCCAGGACACCCTGCAGCGCTTCGCGGTTCGCGGTGTCATCCACATCGCGGGCTACAAGTACGCGGGCGAGTCGGTCAAGCGTCCGCTGCACACCTACGAGCAGAACGTGACGACCACGGTCAACCTGCTGCAGGCGATGGAGGCCGCAGGCGTAGGCCGGATCGTGTTCTCGTCGAGCGCCGCGACCTTCGGCACGCCCGATGTCGAGATCGTAGACGAGACCACCCCGACCACCCCTGAATCGCCCTACGGGGAAACGAAACTGATCGGTGAGTGGCTGCTGCGCGACGCCGGCCGCGCCACCGGGCTGCGGCACACCAGCCTGCGGTACTTCAACGTCGTCGGATCGGGCTCGCAGCAGTTGTTCGACGCCAGCCCGCACAACCTGTTCCCGAAGGTGTTCGACATGCTCTACCGCGGGGCGACACCGAGCATCAACGGCGACGACTATCCGACCCCCGACGGCACCTGCGTGCGCGACTACATCCACGTCTCCGACCTGGCCGCGGCCCACGTGGCGGCAGCCCGGCGACTCGACGACGGGCTGGCGGTCGAGCCGGTGTACAACCTGGGCAGCGGCGCCGGCACGTCGGTGCGGGAGATCATGACCGCGGTGCGGACCGTCACCGGCGTCGACTTCGAACCGCAGATCCTGCCCCGCCGGCCGGGTGACCCGGCCCGAATCGTGGCGGCCGGTGAGCTCGCCGCGCGGGACCTGGGCTGGCAGATGCGGCATTCCCTCGAACAGATGGTCTCCTCGGCGTGGAAGGCCCGCAGCAGCGCCGGAGACGCCTACCCGCGCTCGTGAGGTCCTGGGTCGCCCGCACCGCGCTCGCGCTGATCGCGCTGCACCTTCTCGTTCGGGCCGCGCTGGCGTTCGGCGGATACTTCTACTGGGACGACCTGATCCTGGTCGGCCGCGCAGGCACCCAGGGCCTGCTTTCGCCGGAGTATCTGTTCGACGACCACGACGGCCACGTCATGCCGGGGGCCTTCCTCGTCGCCGGTGCCATCACCCGGCTGTCCCCCCTGGACTGGGTGGGTCCCGCGATCAGCCTGCTGATCCTGGCGGCGCTCGCGTCGTTGGCGCTGCTGCGGGCATTGCACGTGATCCTGGGCTGGCGCCCGGTTTTGTTGGCGCCCTTGACGTTCGCGCTGTTCACGCCGCTGGCCGTGCCCGGCTTCGCGTGGTGGGCGGCGGCGTTGAACTCGCTGCCGATGCTGGCCGCGCTGGCCTGGGTGTGCGCGGATGCGATCCTGCTGGTGCGCACCGGCAACCGACGGTATGCGCTCACCGGCGCGCTGGCGTACTTCGGCGGGCTGCTGTTCTTCGAGAAGTCGGCGATCATCCCGTTCGTCGCGTTCACCGTCACCGCGCTCTACTGCTACGTCACCGGCGCCGGCACCGTGCGACAGGTCTGGCACCGGGGGGCGCGGCTGTGGACGGCGTGCCTGGCGCTGACGGCCGCCTGGATCGGGGTGTATCTGCTGGTGGTCGACCAGCAACGCTGGAGCTTCGACCTGGCGATGACGTGGGATCTGTTGTGGCGGTCGGTCACCCACGGCATCGTGCCGGGACTGGTCGGCGGGCCGTGGGACTGGCAGCGGTGGGCGCCGGCGTCACCGTGGGCCACCCCGTCGACGGCGGTGATGATCCTGGGCTGGGTGGTGCTGGCCGGCGTGGTCGCAGTGACCTTTATCCGAAAGCAGCGCCTCGCACCGGTGTGGCTGGCGGCCCTCGGATACGCGGTGGCCTGCCAGGTGCCGATCTATCTGATGAGGTCGTCGCGTTTCACCGCGCTGGAGTTGGCCCAGACACTGCGTTACCTGCCCGACCTCGTCGTCGTGCTGGCGTTGCTGGCCGCCGTCGGACTGTGTGCACCCAACCGGGCCCGCTCGGGACGGCTTGATGCCTCGGTCGCCAGATCAGCCGCGACGGTCGTGCTCGCGATGGCCTTCGTCGCGAGCTCGCTGTACTCGACGGCGACGTTTCTGACCAGTTGGCGCGACAACCCCGCACAGTCCTACCTGCAGAACGCCCGGACCGCGCTGGCGCAGGCACACGCCTCCTCGGACGCGCCGATGCTCGACCAGGAGGTCGACCCGCTGGTGCTGCAACGGGTGGCGTGGCCGGAGAACCTGGCCAGCCACATGTTCGCACTCCTCGACGACCGGCCCGAGTTCTCGCCTGCCACAACCGAGTTACGCATGCTCGATGCCGAAGGCCGCCTCGTCGAGGCGAACGTGAGTTGGGTGCGCTCCATTCGACCCGGCCCGGCGCCGCAGTGCGGGTATCTGGTGCAACCCGACTTCCCGGCGCAGCTGCCGCTGGACGGGCCGCTGCTGCCGGCCGACTGGACCGTCGAGATCAACTATCTGGCCAACAGCGACGGCTCGATGATGCTGTCGCTGTCACAGGGCGACGAGGTCAAGGTGCCGGTCCGCCCCGGCCTCAACCGGGTGTACGTGCGACTGCCCGGCGCCGGTGATGCCATCACCGTGCGGGCGGTCACCGCGGCGCTGTCGGTGTGTGTGGCCGCGGGGCCGGTCGGCTTTGTGACACCCCGATAGCGATGCGACGCTGTCCAGATGACCGATACGCGTGCGACGGGTTACCAGGTTTTCCGTGAGTTGTTGCCGGGCGTCCTGCCCGACGATGCCGACCGCATCGGAGACGGCGGGTTCGGCGACGAGTTGCTCGAGATCGGCGTCGAGAACGTGTTCGGCCGGTTGTGGGGCCGTGACGGCCTGAGCCGTCGCGACCGCAGCCTGGTGACGCTGGGGATCCTGATCGCGTTGCGCGCCACCGATGAACGACAGTTCCACGTCCAGATCGCCCGCAACAACGGGTTGACCGAAGACGAGATCGCCGAGGTGATCTACCACTCCAGCGGTTACGCCGGGTTCCCGGCCGCCAACTCCGCGTGCAAGGTGGCTCCGGAGGTGCTGCAGGGGGAATGAGCTCCGTCCCCAGACTCGCGCGCCGGGAACGTGTTCCGCGCCCGGGACTCGGTGGACCGTCTCAACGCGTCAGCCCTGGAAGCCTATGCACACGTGCCTGCCCAGACATTGGTCAGCCTGATGCGGCGCGACGCAGACCCCTCTGGTGCCGGCGGCCTTTACGGCGGTCGCGTGGCGCTCATCGAATGCCTGGTCCATCAGCAGGATATTCGCCGACCTCTGGGACTGAACCGAGCAATCCCAGAGGAGTCGCTGCTGGTGTCGCTCGATTACGCACGCATCAGCCCGGTCATCGGTGGTGCGCACCGGACTCGTGGCCTGAGGTTGGTCGCGACAGACATGGACTGGTCAGCTGGTCACGGCGCCCAGGTCCGCGGCCCGGCCGAGGCGCTGCTGCTCGCCATGTCGGGTCGGGGCGGCGCAGGGCTAGCTGGCCGGCGAGGGCCTACGGCTGCGCTGCTGGGCGGCCACAGAACTTATACTTTTTTATAACTTTCTTGATTAATGGCTGATTTATAAAGACGTATAAAGCGTGAACTGGGTAAACCTGAATTTTCCGGGAAAGAGCAGCGTTGGTGTGGATTTGAGCGCGGGTTGCCTCCCTGCGCCTGTGGAGCCGCCTGGGGGAATCGAACCCCCGACCTTCTCATTACGAGTGAGACGCTCTACCGACTGAGCTAAGGCGGCGTGCCGTCGGGCGGCCTGAGTCTACGGCAGGGTTCGCCGGCCTCCCAAGTCAGCCGCGCAGCGCCTGACCGACGGTGCCGACCATGGCGTCGACCGCGAACTTCGGTTTGACGTTCACCGCCAGCGCCTCGCGGCATTCCAGCACCGCCTCGATGCAGCGCAGCAGCTTGTCCGGGGGCGCGTGGGCTGCCATCGCGGCGACCTTCTCGGCCATGTCCGGATGGTAGGGCGCCACCGTCGCCGCCCCCGACGACACCAGCAGGGCGTCACGGAAGTACGTGGCGAGGTCGATCAGCGCCCGGTCGAGCGCATCGCGCGATGCTCGGGTCTGACGTGACTTCTGGCGCCGCTCGAGGTCCTTGATCGCGCCGGTGGCGCCGCGCATCGTCCCGGCTGTGCCCTTTCCGGTGCCTCCGGCGCCCAACGCCGTGCGCAGCTCCTCTGCCTCGGACTCGTTGCGGTCCCCGGTCAGCGCCTTGGCCTCGGCCTCCGCGGTGGCCACCAGCTCCTCGGCGGCGGCGTAGGCCCGTGACGGGGTGGCCGCGTCCCGGGCCAGTCCCAGCGCCCGCAGCCGGCGCTCCCGGGCCTGCCC